>NZ_WTLD01000003.1:0-236689 GCF_011379025.1 Polaribacter sp. 11A2H | reverse complement strand
TTCTGTTTCATCTGTTTCAGTAGATTCTATTACAGTTTCTTCAACTTCTTTCTCATCCTCTACGATCTCTATTTTTTCTGGAGCTGGTGGTGGTGGAGTTTTTGGTTTAATAGGTTCTATTTTTTCAGTAATTACTGTTTCTTCTTCCATGTCAGCATTCATGGTTACTGCGCCTAAGTCTCCAATAACTTTATCATAAGTTTTGTTTTCTATAGCAGCATATGTTACAAATAGCGCTAAAACCAAACCTATTTGCATAAAAATTTTACTGTAATTTTCTAAATTTGACTTCGGGTTTTTTTTAATTTCCATTGTAAAGGGTTTTTAATAGTTCGCTAATTTAATTAAATTATTGGTTTATATACAAGTCTTAGTATGAATTAACTGTAATTTTTTTCAAAATTTGATTAAAAACAATAAATCCCAAGATAATACCTGCTGTATTTGCTAGTGCATCTTTATAATCTCCTGTTCTATATGTAGTTAATGTCTGTTGTAAAACTTCAATAATTATGCCAAAAAGAATACAACAAATAATAATTACATATTTTAGAATTGGTTTTCTATAAAAAGAGAGTAACCAAGTTACAGAAAGTGTAAAGTAGGCAATAAGATGATATATTTTATCAACGTTTTTAATACCTGTTTCTATTTCAGGCATTCTCCTTAAACTTAAATATGCAATTAAAACTGTTATGATTATTGCAACGATAAAAAGATTATCCTTCAATAAGCTCTTTATACGCTGTTGCATCCAATAAATCATTTATTTGTGAACTATCTGATATTTTAATTTTAATCATCCAACCTTTACCATAAGGGTCTGAGTTAACCAATTCTGGCTCATCTTCTAATTCTTCATTAAATTCTATTACTTCACCTGTTAAAGGCATAAATAAATCTGAAACGGTTTTAACAGCTTCTACAGATCCAAAAACGTCTCCTTCTTCTACAGTATCGTCTAAAGTATCTACATCTACATAAACGATGTCTCCTAACTCTCCTTGTGCAAATTCTGTAATTCCTACGGTTGCTACGTCTCCTTCAATTTTAATCCACTCGTGGTCTTTAGTGTACTTTAATTCTGATGGTAAATTCATTTTTTTAAATAGTTTTTGTTGTTATGTTTAATTTCCTCCTAAGTTATAAATAATATTAAATCCACCATTAATCGCTTGTCTTGGAAAAGTGGTTGATATTGCATATCTAGATGTTTGATGGTTGTAATAGAAAGATGCGGTTAAACTATTACTTAATCTATAATCTGCGGTAAATTTAATAGAAAAAAGTTTTTGTCCACCACTAATTTGATCATTATCTTCATCTACAGACCTAATTTGTGTAATATTATCTCTTAAAGACACATCTGCTCTTAAATTGATGTCTCCTTTTAGTGTTTGTTTCTTCCCTGTAAAACGGGTATTAAATTTAACGTCTTCAAAAACATAGCCCATTCCAAATATAAATTCTGTACCAGAAATATCGGTTAAAGTACTATTGTTAAAATTCATTGTAAGCGTTCTGTCACTTTTTATTTCTCCTCTTAAAGAAAATGAGTTTCTCATTTTCATATCTAATTTAATTAGTGGAGAAAATTCATCTACTAAAGTAACTGCAGATACTAATAATTGAGATTCATAATTCTTGGCAGCATTTAAGTTTGCATACGGATTATTGGCATCATACTGTAAATTATTTGTAAAACTAGATACCGTATAAGAAGATCTATAACCATGTGAAACTACAAAATTACTAAAGTTCTTTTTGAAGAAATTAAACTTCATTAAACCATTATAACGCAATGTCCAGTTAGGGATAGGAATATCTCTAAAGAGCCCAGTATTTACTTTATCTGGATTTTTACCAGAATAAGCAGCTACAAAAGCAGGTAATAAAACCTGTTGACTATTGTTACCAAAGCCACTTGCAGGTACTGTATTTTCTGTAGCTAATCTGTTTGAAATGATACTTCTATAATTTCTTAAATTCTGAAATAAAACATCTCCGTCTGTAAATGCAGTAGAAATCATAGAGTAACTGGTACTAAAGTTTCCTGTTTCAAAGAAAGGAGTGTTTTCAAATTGATTGCTACCAGAGACAAGATCTAATTGCTGAGAAAGATCTCTTGTTTGTATTTTATTACCTCTAACATCTATATTTAAATCCTTAATTGGCTTTAATGTAAAGGTGTAATCTAATTTATTGTAATGTGTTTTACTATAAGTTTTACTGTAATATTCTTCTCCATTATTTCTGTTTACAAACCAACCTTGTTCTAATGCTTTGTTTCTAATATCTACTTGACTACCAAAAGCAAAAGAAGTAGGAGCACCGCCTAAAAAACCAACATCTTCTGTATATCCTGGTAGTAATTGACCATTGTTTTCTGAATAACTTATTTTCCCTTGTTTTACAGAAGTTAGAACATCATAAGTACCTTTTAATATTTTTTTACCGATAGATAATTTTTTGTTTTGCTTAACTCTTCCTGGTGTTCTTGGTAAACCTGCACCTTGATCTCCTTTTGCATTTTTACGTTGATTTTTAGTCAATAATAATTTTTCGAAACCAAGCCCTTTGTAAAAAGCATCAAAATTAATAGTGGTATTTAAATTGTGTGTATTTGCATTTTGTATGGTGTTTCCTATTAAGTTTACAGAAGGTACATCTACACCATTAATGTCTATGGTATTTTGTGGAGCTGCTTGCCAGTCAAAATCTGCGGTATATGCGTAATCGGCTTTTATAAACTTTAAAAACGGAATTTTATCTATTGGTAAATTATAGGTTCCGTTTAATGCTTGATGGTAATGATTGGCTCTTCCTGTGTTAAAGAAGTCATCAAAAACCTGTATTTCATCATTGTTACCAAAAGTGTCGTAAATATAACTATTGGTTGCATTAAAGTTTACTTGTAATGATTTTGTTAAATCGAAACCAATGGTATAATCCCAATCGAATAAAAATCTACGTTGTTTTAATTCTGGTTGTGCAGATAGTCCTTTTACTAAATTTCTAGATTGTTGTTCATTATAATTTCTGTTGATACTAGAATTAATTGCAAAAGTTTTAGGAATTGGATTAAAATTAAAGTCTTTTATAAGTTGCCAATATTTGTTTCTAAAAATAGAATCATTATTTTTAAAAGGCTCTAATGGTTTAGAATCAAAACTAAAATTATAAGAAGCAGAAGCTCTTACACTTTCATTAATACGTTTTTTAATGTTATAATTTCTTTGAAATTCTTTATTATGTGCGTAAGATACCGCTAAGTTTTCTACATCGTAAAATCTTTGTTTTTTTGTAGAATTAGGGTTTCTATTCTTTTTTACGTTTGTAAAACTGATACTAGTTCTTTTGGTATAATCTCTAGAAAATTCACTGTTTTCATTTTCACCTAAAGCATCTGCTAATTCTATGTCTTGAAACTGAGGATCGTATTTTGGGTCTATATAAAGTTCACCAATACTATAACTCATTGGCAATTGAATTCCCCATTCTTTAGGGGTTAATACTTTACCTAAATTTATAGACGTAGCAACATCATATTGCTTTGTTTCATCTAAACTACGTTGGCCAACCCTGTCTTCTACATTACCAAAACCAACGGTAGACATGCTACCAGATAAAGATACATTTGCTACATCTGCAAAATTTGCATCGGCGTTTAGAACGGCTGCCCAACCACCTTTATTATCAAAACCAGAAGAGCGTAACTCATTAAACCAAACCTCACCACTAATTGGAGTTGTTGTTTTGTTTTTTACACCCAAAACAATTGTTTTTAACTCTGCCAACGTTGGGTTTCCTTTTACAGAAATTGTATAAGGTATTTCAGCGTTTTGGTCTATAGAAGTATAGATGTCTGTAATGGCAACACCAGCTTTGTCTCTTTCTAATTTTACCAATCCAAAAGTTTCTAGAAAAGCATCTAAATTATTTGCTTCTGGCCAAATATCTAAAGCAGAAGTACCATTTTCAGATACTTTTAAAGGTACTTCTATTTGATAAAAGTTGTCATCTAAATCTGTACCTAATCTTATAATTGCAGAAAAATCATCATCATTAATATCAAGTGCCCCTTCATTTTTTTGAAGATGTATAAACATCTTTAAATTTTTAAATCGTCTTAAATCTATGCTAATGTTTTTATAAATTGCTCTGGTTTCGTTTGCTGGTAAATTAGTTACTTTTAAGGTTGCAGATTGTTCGTTTTGTAATTGTACACTTGTACTACCTTGTAAACGCTCTCTTTCTATTCCAGGAGGCTGTATATAACTTCCTTCATTTTGTTCTATACTTACAACACCAACTTCAAAGTCTTTTAACTCATTTTTGTTTAAATCTATTGGAGTAGAAATAGATTCATCTAAGGTTTTTGTATATCGTCTCCAATCTCCACGTACTAAGTCTAACTCACCAAACCTAAGTACTACTGGCATTCTAAAATTAGTTAAAAACATTCTAACAAAACGAATGCTATTAAAATCTGAAATACCATTTACTTCTGTTCCACTTCTAATAGGAACTCTAAATTGGTACCATGTTGCTGTTTGCTTTTCTCCGTTTTCTAAAGTTACATCTGTTGTTTTTTTATCAACAATATAATTCTTTCCAACTACCAAATTATTTCTATTCATAGAAATTTTATACTCGTAGTAACTTTCTACGGTATTCATGGTCTGATCTTTATTTATATCTTCTACATCTGGGTAGGTGGTAGATGAAGTAGGGTAGCTTTCTGTAGATTGATTTAAAGTTGGAGAATTCCCTTGAGTATTGTTGTAATTTTTATATCTGGTAAGTATAGAAGCACGATTTGCATCTAACTCGCTACCTCTAAAATATTGAAAATTATCTGATGCAGGATCGTTTGGGTTTAATTTGCTAAAGTTAGGAAGCGTTGTGCTGTACTTAGTAAATTCCTCCGCATCATTTAAACCATCATATCCAAGATCTTGATTTGCTCTTGATTCATCATTTTCATCAAAAGCATAAATTATAGATGGGTTTGTTGGTACTTTACCCCAATTTGTTTCTATGGTATTGATATCTCCACCAGTTTCTGGCAAACCGTTTTCAAACATTTTTCGACTATCTTTTAAAATGTCTTCAGAAACATTACCTAAGTTTATGTATAAATCACCAACTTGGTTTGATGTGTTTTCTGGATTCATTCCTATAGGCAAACCTTCTTCCTCTGTAATTGAATAATTTTCATAAGGATCCATTACCCAAAACTGTACATATTCTACATTTGCTTGGTCAAAATTGTTGGTAGTTAATGCTCTCATAACTCCTGCCCACCTATTCTGAGGATTAGAAAAAGTTCCGTCTGCTTTTACATTAATACCGGTGTCAAAATTATAAGAACCTCTTTCTGATGGGAAATAAGCTAAATCTAAAGTTCTTATTACTGAGTTCTGTGTAATATCTAACTGCACATTAGGGAATAATTCTCTATAATTAATCTGTCTAGTTTCTGCTCTAGAAAGTTCTACAGCATTAATATTTGCAGGTGTATCTCCGGCTCCGTAAAAAATTTGATCTACATTATACCAGGCTAATTTTCCTCTTTGGTAATTGTAAGATAAATTTTCTTGATCACCATTAAAACCAGGGAAAAATTTGGGAGTACTGGCTTCATGCCAATCTAATGGCGATAATATACTAATAGGTATTTGAGAAGCTTCAAAATCATCTATATAAGAAGTTGCAGCACCTGCTACATCAATGCCACTTGGTGTGCCAGGAAGCAGGTATGCCATATCTGCTCTAACCGATAAATTAGAAGGCACATCTGTATCTACAAAAGGTAGTTTATTTGCCAATTTTGTAAAATAAGGTACTTCTGTACTGTAATCTATATTTACCCCAAACATGGTATTGTTTATAGGGTCTGAACCAAAATTAACTTTTGGAGTAATAGGCCTTTCATTTACATTTAGAATGGTTGCTCCAAGAATAAAATTATCTGAAAACTTGTGCTCAACATCTACACCCATAAAGGTTTTACGTTGTTGATTAAAGACTGCATTGTTCTCTGTAGAAACACTAATTGGTGTGCCAGAAGCTTGCAAACCAGTGTCTATAATTTGTACTCGACCTAGTTGATAATCTACCACATAATCTACACCTTCTACCAATTGTCTACCTCCTGCTGTTACGGTTACAGATCCTCTTGGTACGTTAAAAGCACCAATGGGTATTCCTCCAGAATTTTCTGATTTAAAATATCCTTTTAAGAAATACTTGTCTTTATTTTGATAATTGTTTTGTGCGTTTACTTTTGTGTTTAAATAAAGTTCTTTAAATAAATAGTTATTGTCTACCGTTTCATTTAAACCAATATCATTGTTGTTTTTTTGTACTAAATCATTTCCAAAAGGTTCTGGTTCTGGAAAAAATATAAATCCGTTTTGAGAATTTACGGTAATACCTTCTACGTAATCAAAATATCCGTCTGGACTTCTATATTGACTTTGGTCTAATTGGTCTAATTTAAAAACTTGTATTAGTGGCAAGTTAGGAATACCTGCTGTATTTGCATTTTGTAACACGTTAGAAGAAATACCTGTTTGGTCATCTCTATATTGAATTTCGAAATAAAAACCATCTTGCGATAAAGGGAAAGTACCTAAAGCATACACGTTTTTCATCATTAAACGCCATGTAGGAAAAGATTCTGTAATGGTAGCACCATTAACAACTCGATCTCTTTTGGTTTTTAAAATTTCACTGCGTAATAATTTTACAGCCAAAGTTTGTGGAGATAGAATACCATCATTAGAAAATTCACCAACTTTAAAAGAAGTTTTTGTACTCCCAGAAACGCCACCTGCAATTGTATATTCATAAGCAACGGCTAAAACCTCACCATCATTTAACCTTCTGTTTAAAGAAATAAAACCTAATTGAGAATTTAACGTAAACTCATTAGTGCTTAATTTTCTTGCATTTTCTAATACAGAATAATCTGTACCCTCACTCATGTTGTAAGGTTGCAAAGTGCTATTTACGGTAGAAATATTTCTAATACCACTAGTTGTAGTTAGTAAATTAGATAAATTATTCGATTCGTTTGTAGGTATATTTCCACCAGTAGTTGTTGGCGGATTTGTGGGCTGTACTTCTCCTGTTTGGTTTACCAAAACATCTGTATCAGATTCTCCAATATCAGCTAAAGCTACAATACTTCTATAATCTTCTGTACTTGCGTTTCTGTTGGTTATCCAAACTTCTACTCTTGTAATACTAACTTGACTGTTAATTA
Source organism: Polaribacter sp. 11A2H (assembly GCF_011379025.1). Lineage (NCBI taxonomy): Bacteria > Pseudomonadati > Bacteroidota > Flavobacteriia > Flavobacteriales > Flavobacteriaceae > Polaribacter > Polaribacter sp. 11A2H. Next base: position 229,416 of record NZ_WTLD01000003.1, on the reverse strand, counting down.
AAGGATAGTTTTTAAGAGAGTTTGCGTAATTGTCTATAAAATATTGTGATAAGAAAAAGTGACGATCATTATCGTAATCCGTCGCCTTTAATTGAAATTCTTGTATAGAAGCACCACCTTCTGCAACAGTTGTGGTACTTTCTGAGTTTTGTTGAGAGAAAACAGCAGTTATATTAGTGTTCCCAAATTTTAATTGTGTTTTTACCCCAAAAAGACTTTGAGCTCCGTTTATTAAGGAGTTTTTAATGGGCATAGAAACATTACCTGCTTCTATTCCTTGTAAAATATCATCTTCCGTTGGTTCGTAACCAATTTTCACTAAATTCTGAAAATCGAAAGTAGATTGTGTGTCGTAATTTGCCGTAAAATCTAATCGAGTACCTACTTGTGCACGAATACTTGCATTAATTTGTTGATCAAAATCAAATGTAAAACTGCTTCTGTTTTCTTCGGATAATTGCGGGTTTTCTGTATTCTGATAAATAAAACCCAATTTTAAATTTAAACTTCCGGTAGGTGTTACTTTAATTTCACTTCCTCCAAAAATAGTTTTAAATAAGTCAGATTTTACATAGTAGGTTGGTAGTAGATCTTTTTGAGCTTCTATAGAACCTTTTTTCTTAGAGTTTGTAGCGCTAACTTTGTTTTTGTAATACTGCGTCATATCTCGTTTTAAACGATAATCTGCATATTCTTTTTGGGTTAGATATATTGGTGTTTTGGTATAATAGTCACCTATTTTTTCTACAATTACATATCTATTTAAATCTTTATCAAAAATAATTTCTTTCTCTGCCAGATAATCTAAAAACAAACCACCAGTTTGCTCTTTTTTAAAGTTATATCTTAATTTTAGAGTGTCATTTTTTACAGTTATAGAATCTGTATCTCTATCGGTTTGCGCATAAGAGGTGTTTGCTATAAAAGCAAAAGCAAGAAATAAAAATATTTTTTTAAAAAAATTTCTCAAAATTCTTATAAATTTTTTAAGGCTAGTTTTATTAAGTTTTCTACGGTGGCTTCTGGGTTTTCTTTTAAAATAGTAGAGATAACTTTCTCGGACTGTTTTTTATTAAACCCTAAAACTTCTAAAGCAGATAACGCTTCATCCTTATTGGTATTGCTTGTAAAGGTAGAAACTTCATCCATGTTAAAGGTTTTTAAAATTTTATCCTTTAAATCTACAATTACTCTTTGCGCTGTTTTTGCACCAATTCCTTTTACAGATTGTATGAGTGGTACATTTTCAGATGCAATTGCATGTTGTATTTCTTCTGCTGTCATTGATGAGCACATAGTTCTTGCAATACTTGGCCCAACGCCAGAAACAGAAATTAATAGCTTAAAAACTTCTCTCTCTGTTTTTGTAAAAAATCCAAAAAGGGTGTGTGCATCTTCTCTTATAGATAAATGGGTGTATAAAACAACAGCTTCATCATCGGGTAAGCTAGAGAAGGTGTTTAGAGAAATATGTAATAAATAACCAACTCCATTGCAATCTACTACAACCTCTGTTGGGTTTTTTTCTACCAATCTTCCTCTAACTTGTGTAATCATATATTTCTTTTTCTAAGCCTCTAAAGTAAGAATTTATTTTAGGTTTGGTGTGAGTGCAATTTATATTTTATAAATTATAGAGACTAGACTTTAAATGATAATAAATAAATGTCTAATCTCTATTTTATTTAAACTTAATTGATTCTCACATCAAATTAATCTTACACTAAATTATTGTTAATTTTAGTTCTCTTCTCTTTTTCTTGAGCATCTACGGCAGCCAATGCAGCCATATTTACCATTTCATCTACACTAGAACCTAATTGTAAAATATGTACAGGTTTACTCAATCCTAAAATTATTGGACCAATAGATTCTGCGTGGTTTAATTGTTTCATTAGTTTGTAAGTAATGTTTGCTGACTCTAAATTAGGGAAAATTAAAACATTTACTTTTTTACCATTTAATTTAGAAAACGGAAATTCTTTAGCTAACATTTCTGGGTTTAAAGCAAAATCTGCTTGCAATTCTCCATCAATAACAGTGTCTGGAAAATGACGGTGTAAATAAGAAACGGCTTCACTAATTTTCTTAGAAGTTTCAGAATTTGAAGATCCAAAGTTAGAAAAAGATACCATTGCCATATTTGGTTTCATACCAAACATTTTTACAAAATTACCAGTCATTTGAGAAATTTTTACCAATTCTTTAGCCGTAGGGTTTATGTTAATTGTGGTGTCTGCTAAAAATAACGGACCTTGTTTGGTTAACATTAAGTTGGTGGCAGCAATTTTAGTAACTCCTTTATCTTTTTCAATTAGTTCTAAAATTGGTTTTAAAACTGTTGGGTAAGGTCTAGAATATCCTGTAATTAATGCATCTGCTTCTTCTTCATTTACCATCATTGCAGCAAAATAATTACGTTCTCGCATTAATTTTGTTGCTTCAGATAAGGTACGTCCTTTACGTCGTCTATTTTGCCAATAAATTTTACCAAAACGTTCTCTGCGTTCTGTTTCTTCATCGGTTTTTGGATCTATAATTGGCACAATTTCAGTAAAACCTATTTCTGCTTTTAGAGCTAAGATTACTTCTTTTCGTCCTAATAATATTGGGTCACCAATCTTTTCATCATGTACTCTTTGTGCAGCTTTTAAAACATCTATATGGTCTGCTTCTGCAAATACAATACGTTTTCTATTACTTTTTGCTCTGTTGTGTAAAAGTCTAATTTCTTTATTTCCAGAACCAGAACGCTCCATTAATTCTTCTCTATATTTATCCCAATCTTCAATTGGTTCTAGAGCAACACCAGAATCCATTGCAGCTTTTGCAATAGCTGGTGGAATTTCATAAATTAATCTTGGATCAAATGGTTTTGGAATAATATATTCTCTTCCGTACGCTAAACTTACTTCATCATAAACAATATTTACTTGTTCTGGTACCGATTTTTTAGCCAAATCTGCTAAAGCATGAACGGCTGCCATTTTCATTTCCTCATTAATTTTGGTAGCTCTAACATCTAAAGCTCCTCTAAAAATAAATGGAAATCCAAGTACATTATTCACTTGGTTAGGATGGTCAGATCTTCCCGTAGCCATTATAATATCTTTTCTTGTAGCAACTGCTAAATCGTAGTCTATTTCAGCCACAGGGTTTGCCATTGCAAAAACAATTGGGTCTTTAGCCATGGTTAAAAGCATCTGTGGAGTAACTACATTTCCTTTAGATAAACCAATAAATACATCTGCATCATGCATTGCTTCATCTAGCGTGTGTAAATCTCTATCAGTTGCAAATTCTGCTTTTTGAGATGTAAGGTCGTCTCTATCACTTCTAATAACACCTTTACTATCGCACATTACTACGTTTTCTTTCTTTGCACCTAGTTTTAAATATAAAAGTGTACAAGAAATTGCAGCAGCTCCAGCGCCATTAACAACAATTTTTACTTTGCTAATATCTTTATTAGTAATGTCTATGGCGTTTTTTAAGGCTGCAGCAGAAATAATTGCAGTTCCGTGTTGGTCGTCGTGCATTACCGGAATGTCTAATTCCTCTTTTAATCGTCTTTCAATTTCAAAAGCTTCGGGTGCTTTAATATCTTCTAAGTTAATTCCACCAAAGGTAGGTGCAATAGCTTTTACAGTTTGTATAAAAAGTTCTACATCGGTAGCATCTACTTCAATGTCAAAAACATCAATATCTGCAAATATTTTAAATAGTAACCCTTTTCCTTCCATTACTGGTTTAGAAGCTTCCGGACCAATGTCTCCTAAGCCTAAAACTGCAGTTCCATTAGAAATTACAGCAACTAAGTTTCCTTTAGCAGTGTATTTGTATGCATTGTTTTTGTCTTTTGCTATTTCTAAACAAGGTTCTGCAACACCTGGTGAATATGCCAACGCTAAATCGTGTTGAGTGGCGTATTTTTTGGTAGGAACAACCTCAATTTTTCCTGGTTTTGGTTTTGCGTGATATAATAAAGCTTCGTGTCTTTTTCTAGAATCGCTCATATAATAAGTCTTTACTTGTTTAAGCTTACAAATATATGATTTTCAGCGAAAGAGAGAATTTATTTTCTAATCTTCTTAATAAGTGCTATTTTAAGTAAATATTACCTTTGTATTGCTCTAAATAGCTTGATGTTAGATTTCTGTTTTTACTTTGTTTAACATATTTTATATCTTTGATTGTAACTTAAGTCTTAAGTTTACGTCTATATACCAAAGCAATGCTATGCAAAAAAATACTTTTCTTATCCTTTTTTTTACTTCATTTTCATTTTTTGCACAAGTAAAAGGAAAGATAACAGACACCACAAACAGCCCTTTATCTTTTGTAAGTGTTTATTTAGATAATACGGTTACAGGAACCACGTCTAATGACAATGGAGATTACATTTTAAATATGACCCAAAAAGGAAAGCATACCATCGTTTTTCAAATTTTAGGTTACATAACGTTAAAAAAAGAAGTAAATATTACTTCTTTTCCATTTGAATTAAATATTGAATTACAGGAAGAGAATGTGCAATTGGCGGAAATCTCTATCTCTACAAAAGACAATCCTGCAAATAGAATTATTAGAAATGTAATAGCAAATAAGGATAAAAATACAGATAAGTATGCAAAATATACGGCTAAATTTTATTCTCGCGGGCTTTATAAAATCAAAGATGCTCCAGAGAAATTTTTAGGTCAGAATCTGGGAGATTTTGGTGGTGCATTAGATTCTACAAGAAGTGGAATTATTTATCTTTCTGAAACGGTTTCTGAAATTCATTTTCAGAAAAAACCGAAGAAGTTTAAAGAGAAAATTATTGCATCTAAAGTAAGCGGCACAGATAATGGTATTAGTTTTAATAGAGCAGAAGATGCAAATATTAATTTTTATGATGATAGTGTAAACTTTGGAGGTGATTTAATTTCACCAATTTCTACCAATGCTTTTAGTTATTATAAATTTAATTTAGAAGGAAGTTTTTATAATAAGAATGATAAACTTATTAATAAGATAAAAATAATTCCGAAGCGTAAAAATGATCGTGTTTTTAATGGGTATTTATATATAGTAGAAGATGATTGGGCTATTTACGGTGCAGATGTTTCTGTTACTGGAGCGCAAATAAATGTACCTGTTGTAGATGTTTTGTATTTAAAACAAAACTACAATTACTCGGCAGAAAATGATGCTTGGGTGTTAATTAGCCAGAGTATAGACTTTAAGGTAGATGCTTTTGGTTTTAATTTAGACGGACGCTTTTCATCTGCATATTCAGCCTATAATTTTACACCAGAATATAATGAAAATACATTTACCAATGAAGTTTTAACGTTTGAGAAGGAGGCTACAGAAAAAGACACCGTTTATTGGGGTAATTTAAGACCCGTTCCATTAACCATAGAAGAAACTACAGATTATAAATTTAAAGACAGTTTAAAACTTGTTAGAAAATCTAAAAAATATTTAGATTCTGTAAATAAGAAGCAAAATAAGTTTAATTTACTTTCGCCTATAATGGGTCATACACATAGAAATTCCTACGAAAAATGGGCTATTTCTTACAATGGATTAATAAATAATTTTAATTATAATACAGTACAAGGTTTTAATGCTTCTTTAGGTTTTAGTTTTTTTAAAAAACAAAATGAAACAGGCAAATGGTGGAATACCGGAGCAAAAGTAAATTATGGTTTTTCTGATAAACGTATAAGGCCAACCTTCTTTTTCACTAAAAAATGGAATGATATTTCTAGACCAACAATGACAATTTCTGGAGGAGTTGAAACGGCTCAGTTTAACGATAGAAAACCTATCATGAAATTAAATAACACCATTGGATCTTTAGTGAGAAGGTTAAATTATTTAAAAATTTACGATAAAACTTTTGGTAAAATAAGTTATTCAGAAGAAATTAAGAATGGAATTTACTTTTCATCATCGTTAGAGTATGCAAACAGAAAACCACTTTTTAATACTACAGATTATTCCTTTGCAAAGCAAGGGCATAATGGCGGATATACTTCTAATAATCCTTCAAATGTAATTGATGTATTTAAAGAACATGAAATTGCTACTTTAAATGTAGGTGCTACTTTTGTTTTTGGGCAAAAATATTTGTCTTACCCAGATAGAAAAGAAAATATTGGCAATGAGAAATATCCGTCATTAAATATTAATTATAGAAAACGATTTGGTGCTTCTAATTCTGAGTTAAATTCTGATGTGTTTACTGCAATTTTAAAACAAGATATTAATGCCGGAAATTATGGAAACCTAAGTTATTATTTAAGAGGAGGGATGTTTCTAAAAAAGAAAAACATAGCTTTTATGGATTTTTTACAAGCTAATGGAAACCAATTATTATTTCCTTTAAATGGCGAATTAAATAGTTTTGGTATTTTAGAGTATTATAAGTTTTATACCAACGATAAATATGCAGAAGCACATATTGAGCATAATTTTAAAGGAGCTGTTTTAGGGAAGATTCCATTATTAAATAAATTGAATTTTCATTTAGTTGGAGGGGCAAAAACCTTATTTATGGCAAATAAAAAGCCTTATACAGAATATTCTATCGGTTTAGATAATATTGGTTATGGTAAATGGCGCTTTCTAAGAGTAGATTATGTGAGGTCTTTTCATGGAGGTATTAAAAATGATGGTTTATTGTTTAGATTAAGTTTGTTTTAATATTTTTGAAATATGAAAATTCAAGTACTTTTTTTTGGAATTACTACAGATTTAGTAGGTGCTTCTAATTTAGATTTAGAGGTTGCTGATACTTTAAGTGTTTTAGGTTTTAAAAATTTATTAAAAGAAAAACATCCGCAGTTAAAAAACATCAACTCTTATGCGATTGCAGTAAATGAAAGTTATGCAACTGATGAATTGGTGTTAAAAGAAGGTGATGTTATTGCTATAATTCCACCAGTTAGTGGAGGATAAAAGAAGCTCATCTTAACCTTCTAAAAGGCAAGAAACACCCTTTTGTTCTCTTCTTTATGTACTTTTAGTTTCTTCTCTGTGTATCTACGCGTAATAACCAACAACCTATTTCTGACAATACTTTTTATCAATATAAAAAGTGCCAAAAGGAATCACAGAAGCAATTAAAACAATACCTAACGTTTTATTGTTCCAATTCATTTCTTTTTTAATTACAAAAGCTAATACTACGTATAGCATAAAAAGAATTCCATGAGGCATTCCTAACATTTTTACGTAAGTGGCGTCATCCTGTAAATATTTTATAGGTGTAGCAATAAATAATAATAATAGATAAGAAATCCCTTCCAATACACTTACAATTCTAAAAATATTTTTCATAAAGATAACTTTTGGTCAATGCAGCTTATGTCGGTAATCTCTTTTAGAACCATTGTCTTTTAATCAACAGAATACCTCTTGTAATGACGATTTATTTATTTTTGCAAAAATACAACTTTGTTTTCCTATTTTTGTTTAACAATGAAAAGAACTTCAATAAAAATTACTTTAGAAAAATTAGATTTACAAGAATGTTACCGTTTTGTAGAAGATGATTCTTGTGGCGGAATTTCAGCATTTATAGGAACTGTAAGAAATGATACACAAGGAAAAGAAGTTACCCAATTAGACTTTTCTACCTATAAACCAATGGCAATTAAAGAAATGCAAAAGATTGCAGATTTGGCTTTAGAAAAATTTGATATAAAAAAAATAGCCATTCACCACGCAGAAGGAATGTTACAAATCGGAGAAGTTCCTGTAATTATAACCACCTCTTCTAAACATAGAAAAGCTGCTTTTGAAGCTTGTGAATTTGCAATAGATACCTTAAAAGAAACTGTTCCAATCTGGAAAAAAGAATATTTTTCAGACGGGGAGGTTTGGGTGAATGCGCATCCTTAATTTTAGTTTTCGGCTCTTAGTTACAATCTCAATGCTGGTGCGAGCATCTCGCTCGTATCTTTTCTTTAATTATTGTTGAGTAAGTTTGTGGAAATTACTCCATGTGTTATTGGTGTTTGCACGAGCGGGACGCTCGCGCTAGCGGATATCAGATGTCGGCTAAAACAAATTTTAAAGTTTAAAAAACACTGTGTTTTCTATATTGCTATGTCGTCAATCTTGTATTATTCAGCTTACACAACAGTGAGCCACTGAATACTGAGGCTGAATACTGTTTACTTAGTAAGTCTACTTTGCAGCCATAAATAATACTGTAGTCCAAATAATATTGCACCACCCAATAAATGTGTTGCTTGTGTGCCTAAAGGAAACTCTGCGTAATACATTAACATACCAGAAATGGTTTCTAAGAAAATTAATGCAACCACCCAATTTACCAATTTGTAATCTAATTTTTTTACTTGGTTTATATAAAACAAGCCAAAGTTTATTAGCACAATTGCAATGGTAAAAGATCTATGAAAGTAGAATTTAAAACTCGGGTTCATTAAACTATAATCTTTGTTTTCGAAACCATAAAGCTTTACTTGCTCATCTATAAATTGCCTTACTTGGGTTCCTACTGCTATTTGAATTAAAGAAAGTACAGCGGAAACAATAAGTAGTTTACTAAACAGTGAATTGTAATTGTAGTTTTTCTTTTTATCTGAAGCAATAAATTTTACCTGTAATAGAAGCGCTATAATAATTAAACCAATAACCATGTGAATGGTAATTATAGATGGTTTTAAATTACTGTCAACCACTGTTTTTCCTAACCAAGCCTCTACCAACATTAAAAAGAAAGCGGTGTAGGCAAGTATAGGTATTCTCTTGTCTATTTTCCAGAATTTTGAAGCTCCGTAAATTAAAAATAAGAAAACAAAACCTGCTAAAACAGAAGATAATCTGTTAATGTATTCTGTCCAGGAGTGGTATTTGTTAAATTTTGCGTAATCGTGTTTTGTATAAGCAGCCCAATTGCTTTTATTAAATTGTTCTGCTGTTTTAATATCGTGTTCTGCAACAAACAGCGCTTCATCTTTAATAATGATAAAACCTTTTTTAAATTCAGAATTTGGTTTCCAAGTAATTTGTTCTTCCGCTGTAGGCGGAATATAATAACCAAAACATTTTGGCCAATCAGGACATCCCATTCCAGAGCCAGTCATTCTAACAACAGAGCCTGCTAAAAAAATTAAGTAGACAGATATAATGGCAATTTGTACAGTTTTGGTGAAGCTACTTTTCATTATAAATAAATGTTTTTACAAAAATAAGGCAAAAAAAATTCGTTTAAAATAAATTAAACGACTTGTTCTTATAAAAAAGGAAATACTTGCCAATAAGTTTTTAAAAGAGCTTCTTTTTCTAAATAATTAGACTCAATTAATTAAAATAATCGTTTACTTTTTATGTAGGCTTTATCTTATCAAAAAAAATAAGACAAAAAAAAGCCGCTTAAAAAATTAAGCGACTTGTTCTTTTCAAAAAATTTAAAATTATAGAACTCTAACGTCTACTGCATTTAAACCTTTTCTACCTTCTTTAAGGTCGAACTCTACTGCGTCACCTTCTCTTACTTCGTCAATTAATCCTGATACATGTACAAAGTACTCTGTGTTTGAATCATCTTCTGTTACAAATCCAAATCCTTTAGATTCGTTGAAGAATTTTACTGTTCCTTTTTTCAAAATAATATAATATAAATGTTAATAATACTGCAAATATAAGATTATATTAATTGATATTACCAAAATGCGGTTTTAAATAATTGTTTTCTTTTTGTTCGTATAAAGTGACAGATTGTAAGTGAAAAAAAAGCAAATAATTGTTGCAAAAATTATTTAATAGAGGTCTTTTAAGAAACCCAATACCGATAGTAGTTACAGCGGTTTTAGATTGATAATTGTTTGGGAATGAAGTTTTTAAAAAATCATTTTTTTAACCTTAAAATCAGTAAAACTGTTAATTTGTTAAAAACTTCAAGGGTTTTGTGAATAAGTATAACTTTTATTTTGGAGCAAAAAATCCAATCTTTGTTAACACTAAAAATAACACTTAAACACCCTTCATTTACCTTGGAAATTACGCATATTATAAAAAGAGACTCGGAAACAACAATATTTGAGTTAGAGAAAATTATTAATGCTATAGAAAAAGCTATGCTTACCGTTAACAACGGTTCTAGAAATGATGCAATTGCAATTTCTAACATTGTACATGGTACTTTATTAGAGAGAAGGTTAAATGAACCAGATTATATTCCTACAGTAGAACAGGTGCAAGATATTGTAGAGTATAAATTAATGGACAGCCCTTTTCATGACGTTGCAAAGGCTTATATTTTATATAGAGACGAACAAACAAGAAGTAGAAAACCAAATATTTTTGAAAAGAGAATTAACTTAAAACCTTACGATTATCCTGCTTTGGGAGAATATGTAGATGCTATTAGACATTCTTATTGGATTCATACAGAGTTTAATTATACCAGTGATATTCAAGATTTTAAGACTTCTCTTACAGAGATAGAAAAAAATGCGATAAAAAATACTATGTTGGCAATTTCTCAAATAGAAGTTGCTGTTAAAACTTTTTGGGGAGATATTTATAAAAAGATGCCAAAACCAGAAATTGGTTCTGTTGGAGCTACATTTTCAGAAAGTGAAGTACGTCATCATGATGCGTATTCTCATTTATTAGAGATTTTAGGGTTAAACAATGAGTTTAAAAACTTAAAGAAAAACCCTGTTATAATGAAACGTGTTAACTATTTAGAAGCTGCGTTAAAAAATGTAAATAGTGAAGACAATCAAGAGTTTTCTGAGTCTATAATATTGTTCTCTTTATTTATAGAGCACGTATCTTTATTTTCTCAGTTTTTGATTATTATGGCTTTTAATAAGCATAAAAATGTACTAAAAGGAATTTCTAATGTGGTAGAAGCAACTTCTAAAGAAGAGCAGATTCATGGAGATTTTGGTATCGATTTAATTAAAATTATAAAAGAAGAAAATCCAGATTGGTTTAGCGAAGAGCATAATTTATTGGTTCAAGAAACTTGTAAAGAAGCGTTTCTTTCTGAAAGCAAACTAATCGATTGGATTTTTGAAAAAGGAGAATTAGATTTTTTACCTAAAAATGTAATCAAAGAATTTATTAAAAACAGATTTAATAATTCTTTAGAAAGTATTGGTATTGCAAAAATATTTGAGGTAGATCAAAAATTATTAGCAGAAACAGATTGGTTTGATGATGAAATTATTGGAACCAAACATGGAGATTTCTTTGTGAAAAGATCAATCAACTATAGTAAAAGAACAAAAAGTATAACTAGTGACGACTTATTTTAAAATATGAACTTGAACGAAACAAAAACAACAGAACTTACAGAACACGAACAGTTAATTCAAGTTAGAAACGCTGCTAGGAAAGAAATGCTTAAAGGTAAAAACCAACCAGAAATTACATGGTTAACAGAAAATAGTCGTAAATTTTTAGAGTCTGGTTATTTAACAGGAGATACCACACCAGAAGAAAGAATACGTGAAATTGCAGACAATGCAGAACGTATTTTAAAAATGGATGGTTTTTCTGATAAGTTTTATAAATATATGGCAGAGGGTTATTACTCTTTAGCGTCACCAATTTGGTCTAATTTCGGTAAAAAGAGAGGTTTACCAATTAGCTGTTTTGGATCGCATGTGGCAGATGATATGGGAGATATTTTGTTCTCTCAATCAGAAGTTGGTATGATGTCTAAATTAGGAGGAGGAACTTCTGGATACTTTGGTAAGTTGCGTAAAAGAGGTGCCGATGTAAAAAACAACGGTTCATCTTCTGGTTCTGTACACATTATGCAGTTGTTCGAAAAAATGGTAGATGTTGTGAGTCAAGGTTCTGTAAGACGTGGACGTTTTTCTCCATATTTACCAGTAGATCACCCGGATATTAAAGAGTTTTTAGAGATAGGAACAGAAGGAAACCCAATTCAAGAATTAACGCATGGTGTTACCGTTGGTGACGAGTGGATGCAAGCAATGATTGATGGTGATGTAGAAAAAAGAGGTATTTGGGCTAAAATATTACAAAGAAGAGGAGAAATAGGATATCCTTATATACTTTTTAGAGACAACGCAAATAATGGAACGGTAGATGTTTATAAAGACAAAAACCACGAAATTTATGCAAGTAACTTGTGTACAGAAATCATGTTGCCTTCTAATGAAGATTGGTCTTTTGTATGTTGTTTATCATCAGTAAACTTATTACATTATGATAAGTGGAAAGATACCGATGCAGTAGAAACACTTACCTATTTCTTAGATGCAGTAATGCAAGAATTTATCACTAAGTTAGAAGTATATAAAGATTCAGAAGACAGAGACGACCAGTTTACGTTTCGTTTTATGGAAAAAGCGTATAATTTTGCCAAAGAAAATAGAGCTTTAGGTTTAGGTGCGTTAGGATGGCACTCTTTATTACAATCTAAAATGCATGCTTTTGACAGTGCAGAAGCGTATGCTTTAAACAGTGAAATCTTTAAGGTAATTAAAGAAAAATCTTACAAAGCGTCAGAAGAAATGGCTAAGTTGTATGGTGAGCCAGAAGTGTTAAAAGGATACGGAAGACGTAACACCACTTTAAATGCAATTGCACCAACAACATCATCAGCATTTATTTTAGGACAAGTATCTCAAGGAATTGAGCCAATTTGGTCTAATATCTATGTAAAAGATATTGCAAAAATTAAAACAACGATTAAGAACCCAATTTTAGAAGCATTATTGGAAGAAAAAGGACACAATACATCAGATATTTGGAAAAGTATTAGAGATAATGATGGTTCTGTACAACATTTAAGTGTTTTAACAGAAGCAGAAAAAGAGGTGTTTAAAACCTATTCAGAAATTGATCAAAATGTAATTGTATATCAGGCAGCTAATAGACAAAATCATATAGATCAAGGACAGTCTATCAATATTATGGTGCATCCAGATATGCCAATTAAAGAGGTGAATTCGGTTTATATTAATGCTTGGAAATTAGGTGTAAAATCTATGTATTACCAACACAGTATGAATGCTGCACAGAAGTTTAAGCAAAAGAAAGAATGTGCTAGTTGCGAAGGGTAATTAGTAAGAAAATAAATTAGGAGAGAAGTCGAAAGGCTTCTCTTTATTATGAATGATTAAAATATTTTATTTGAGATAAAAACAATAAGCATAAAAAAAAGCGATACTAGACATATCGCTTCTTGGTAATATTTTTTAAATTTTTGCTTCCTAGGGCCAAAATTTTAATCTAAAGAAATGAATTTTGAGATTACTCAATCTCCTTCCCTTTTGTTTTTCAAAATTACAAAATACGATTCTCTTCGCCAAGTTTTATTAATGATTTTTTTAGAGTAAAAAGTGTTTTTAAAACACCTGTGTCTATTACTCTTAAATGAGAACTTATTAACAAAAAAAAATAAAAGTTGATAAGTCTACTAATCCAAATTACATGAATAGAGAATTTTTTAGATTAATCGAGAATAAATTAATAATTAATATTAATTTAAAAATCATAAAAGTAAAGAGTATTTTTTATAGTCTTATCCTTTTAGATATAATACGTGGATTAACAGTAAATATAAACCGTGTTGATATAGATTTTTGGTTATAAACATTTATTAAAAATAAAATTGGGGAGTTTATTCTTGATTTTAAATGAATTATTTAACACAAAGAGAAGTCGAAAAGGCTTCTCTTTTTTTTTGAAGCTATTTCCAGCTTTGTGTTTATCTTGAGCATAGTCGAAAGACAATCGTTTTTTTTTGCTAGAAAAAGACAAAAAAGTACTCAAACAAATGCTTCAATCTGATTTAAACATGTTTGTGTGCTATTTGAGTATAAAGGTTTCTCTTTTAAATCTTCATAGAGATGCTTTAAAATATCACTAAATCTCTAGTATTTTTAAGTGAACTGAGATAAGAAGAAGTGATAAGTTAAAATAAAGCCCATAAGAGGTTTTAAAATTAAAAATCAATAGAGTCTTGTAAAGGTAATAAAAACTTATCTATACATCTAAAATCGCTTTAAAATACAGTTTTATATGCCTGTTGAGGTTTGGTAAGTGTGATTTTTGTGCTACAGAAGTCCATTTGCTTTAATAAACGGCAATAGGAGTGTAAATGCCTTACTGAATTATTACAATCAGAAAAAAGAATCCGTTTTAGAAAACAAGATATAATTTTATAAAAAAAGAGAAGCTTTTAAGCTTCTCTTTTTTTATAAATAATATTTTAAATACTTACTAAATTTTAATAAAGTCTTTAACTGGTGCAAATCTTAAAATAAGATAACCAATTATCGCAGAAATAAGCGAGCCTAAAAGAATACCTATTTTTGCAGAGCTAATAAACTCTGGTGATGTTGAAAAAGCCAAACCAGCAATAAAAATAGCCATAGTAAACCCAATACCAGCAATAAATGAAACTCCTAAAATTTGTATAAAGTGAATGTCTCCAGGTATTTGAATTAAATTTAATTTTTTTGCAACCAATATAACTAGTGGTATACCTAGTCCTTTACCTAATACTAAACAGAGTATAATATGGAATACCAAAGCTGTGTCTATATGTACAGAGCTATCTATTAACACACCTGCATTGGCAAGTGCAAAAACAGGGATTATAAAATAAGCCGACCAATTGTGTAGGTTATGTTCTAAATGCTGTAAAGGAGATTGAAATTTTTTACTCCAATGCGTTAAGTTATTTACCAATTTTAATTGTTCATTAGACAATATAGGTTCCTTTAATACAGGTGCACTTTTAATGCTATTGTAAATACCTTCTAGTTGAGAAAGAAAAGTAGTTGTTTTTATTTCTTGTCTAATTGGTACAGAAAATGCTATTAAAATACCTGCAACAGTAGGGTGTACTCCAGATTTTAAGAACAATACCCAAACAATAATACCTACAACAATCATTACAAATTTAGAGTAATACCCTTTATGAGTTAACACATATAATAGTGCTATTAATGCTAAGCCTATTAATAATAATGTAACTTGAATAGATTCACTGTAAAAAACAGCAATTACTAAAACAGCCTCAATATCATCTACAATTGCAAATGCAGTTAAAAATATTTTTAAACTAAGCGGTATACGTTTTCCTAATGTGTTTAATACAGCTAAAGAGAAAGCAATATCTGTTGCCATAGGAATTCCCCAACCCTTAAATGTTTCTGGGTTTTGATTTAAAAGCATAAATATACCAACCGGAATAAGCGCTCCACCAACAGCTCCAAATAATGGGAAAGCTAATTTTTTAACGGTGTTTAGTTCTCCAATTAAAATTTCACGTTTAATTTCTAATCCTATTAAGAAAAAGAAAATAGCCATTAAACCATCATTAATCCAAAATAAGACAGATTTCTTTAATTCAAAACTTTCTCCAGAAAACCCAACTTTATAATCTAAAATAGAAGAGTAGCTTTCATGTAGAGGAGAATTTGCCCAAAATAAAGCAATTAATGTACATAGTAATAATAGAATTCCGCTAAAACTTTCAATTTTTACAAACTTTTGAAATGGGGTAATAAATAATTTTTTTATCATGAATAATGGGTTAATTTATAAACTGAATAAAATGGTCACGAACATTTTTTAATTCATGGACACTGCTTTAAAAACTGCTAAAGGTGTTCTTTTTCCAAGATTTAAAGATAATATATTATTTTTAATAGTATAATTATCTGTTAAATTTATAGCTTCTAATAATTTAGATTCATCGGTATTATTACAAAACATTCTAGTTGAAATAATTTTGGTGAATTTAATTCTATTTCCTTCTTCTAAAATGTACTCGCCATTTATGGTATTACAACCTGCAAAACTGGTAAATCTATTCTCTTTAGTATTTAAAGTAATAAATATTTCACGTTTTTTCGTGTCTTCCATTTTAATATCGTTTCCATCTAAAGATGTAAGTTTCCAATACTTTTCTGTAATTGCATTGTCGTGGTCTTTTCCACTTACTGACTTACAGTTCATTATGGTAGTCGAAATTATAATAATGAATAATATTTTCGTTTTCATCCAAAAAATTTTTATAAAAATAAGTTAAGTTGAGAACATTTTGAACTTTTTTACATTAAATTTCTCTTAATTTTTTCGTAAAAAATGTTTTTATAATCAGAACATCTCCACAAAATAATAGTTTGTATTTTTACACATTAAACTTTATTATAAAAATAAATGAACTGGGAACAACTTCTTTCTTTAAAACGTTTTGGCGATACACAAAAACGCCCAAGAGCTACTCAAGACGAAACTCGTTTGGGTTTTGATGTAGATTTTGATAGAATTATATTTTCTTCAGCATTTAGAAGTTTACAAGACAAAACACAGGTAATACCATTATCTCAAACAGATTTTGTACACACACGTTTAACGCATAGTTTAGAGGTTTCTGTTGTGGGGAGAACTTTGGGCAGAAGAGTCGGTAAGGTGTTGTTAGAGCGTCATCCTAAATTAGAAGAATTAGGCTACACGTTTAATGATTTTGGTGCCATTGTTGGTACGGCTTCTTTAATGCATGATATTGGAAACCCTCCTTTTGGTCATTCTGGAGAAAAAGCGATCGGCGAGTATTTTAAAACAGGAAAAGGTGTAAAATACAAAGCGGAATTATCTGATAAAGAATATCAAGATTTAATCGATTTTGAAGGTAATGCAAACGGATTTAAAATTTTAACAGAAAGTAGAGAGGGTATTTCTGGAGGTCTGCGTTTAAGTTATGCAACCTTGGGGGCTTTTTTAAAATACCCAAAAGAAAGTCTTCCTAAAAAACCAACAAACCATATTGTAGATAAAAAGTATGGTTTTTTTCAATCAGAAAAAGATGCTTTTTTAGAAATTGTAGATAACTTAGGAATGAAACAAAAGTCTACGTCGGCAATTTCCTTTTATAGACATCCGTTGGCGTATTTAGTAGAAGCGGCAGATGATATTTGCTATACAATAATCGATTTTGAAGACGGAATTAATTTAGGTTTAATTGAAGAAGAATTTGCTTTAGAATACATGATTAAGTTGGTAAAAGATACCATCGATATTAAAAAGTATCATTCTTTAAAACATAAAACGGACAGGATAAGTTATTTAAGAGCTTTAGCAATTGGTGTATTAATTAATGAAGCTGTTGCTATTTTCTTAGCAAATGAAGAAGCTATTTTAAACGGAACTTTTGAGAAATCTTTATTAGACAGATGTAAATATGAGGCACAAATAAAAGACATTATAAAACTAAGTGTTGCAAAAATTTACAAAAGCAAAGATGTTGTAGAAAAAGAAATTGCTGGTTATAGAATTATTGCAGATTTATTAGACGTTTTTGTAACTGCTTTAAACAATAAGTTTGATGGTTGTGAATCTAATTTTGATGATTTGGTATTAAATTTATTACCAGAAGAATACCAAACAGAATCTATTAGTTTGTATCAACGAATTATGCAAATATGTAGTTATGTTTCTAGAATGTCTGATAGTTATGCGATTAGAACACATAAGAAATTAACAGGTAATATCATTTAATTGATACCAATAGTACCTATATTTAGATTTCATTTTTAAACAATATGTTAAACTTAACTTTTAAACGATGATACTTTATGTTAAATAAAACCATTCAATTATTTTTTTTAATGCTAGTTTCTAGTCTTTTTTTCTTTTGTAAATCAAATAACGTGAGTAAACAAAATACTAAAAACAACCAAATTATAACTTTTCAGGATAAAGAAATTACAGATAAAGTTTATAATCAAGATAAGTCTAAAGTATTAATGTTGCAATATACATCTACCAAAAACCCTGTAATTACTTTTAAGTATCAGGTAGTTGATGTAAAAACAAATAAGGAATTAAAGAAAGGAGTATTTACTGGCGAAAAAATGGAATGGTTAGATAATACCACTTTAAAATGCACACCACATATTGGCATGGTCCAAAAACAAAGTGACGAAGTACTTCTTGAAAGCGTACCAACTAAAAAGAAATATATTTTTATAAAAATAGATTAACTTAATATATACGTATGAATAACAACTACCTAACTACTATTACCTGTGCTCTTTTATCAACTTTTTTTTTTATTGGTTGTCAGACAAAAGCAAAAGAAACCGAAATTGTTTTAAAGAATAACTTTAATCAAATAAAGAAACAAAAAAAGAAAAAAGGTGTTCATAAAAAAGGAATAGAACAGATTGCAGATTATCAGAAACAGATAAGAAAAGGAATTGAAGAAGAAAACTCCACTTATAAAAAAGGATATCTTGTAGAAGAATTTAACAAAGCTAAAAGTAAAAAATTTAAAAAAAGTGGTAAAAGTGCAATTAGCCCTGTTTTTAAAGAAAGAGGTCCTAATAATGTGCCTGGTCGTGCTAGAGGAATTGCTATAGATCCTAATGATACAAAAAGATGGTTTGTAGGTAGTGTTGGTGGAGGTGTTTGGCTTACAGAAGACTCCGGAGCAACTTGGGAAACATTAACAGATTTTAAGGTGCCTAATTTAGCAACTTCTACTGTTGTAATTAGTCAAATAAATTCTAATATATTATATGCAGGTACCGGAGAACCTTTTGGTAATTTAGGTGCAATTGGTGGTTCTGGCGTATTCAAAACAATAAATGGTGGTGCTACTTGGCAACATTTAACAGCTACAGCATCTTTAGGAGATGTTGGTAGAATGATTATTAATCCCCTAGACGACAATAATGTTCTTATAGGAACTACTTCTGGTATTTATAGAACTATTGATGGTGGTGCAACTTGGACTAAAACTTATAATTCAACAGGCAGAGTTCAAGATTTAGATGCTTCTTCATCTGATTTTAATATTCAATTTGGTTCTGTAAATGGAGTAGGATTGGTAAAAAGTATTGATGGTGGTATTACATGGAGTGTTGCTTTAGATAAAGCAGCTGTTAATGTAAACCATAGCAGGTTTGAAACAGCTGTATCAGAAGTAAATACATCGGTGGTTATTGTTTGTGCGTATTCTGGTTCTGATGGTACTGTTAGTACTAATACAGATTTATATATATCAAGAGATGCGGGGGCTACTTTTACAAATTTAACAGCTCCAATTGATGCTAGCGTAGATAGATTAGATTTGGTAAACGGACAAGGATGGTATGATAATATTGTTTTAACGCATCCTTTTGATGAGAATATTTTTTATGTTGGAGGTGTGGAGCTTTTTAAAGTTACTGTTAATAATGATGATACTTTTACAGCTTTAGAGATTGCAGCTACTGGTCAAAATGGTAATCTTACTCAAATTAATACAGATGTTCATGTAGATCAGCACGGGCTTGCAGCTATAAAAGGAGTTGATAATGCTTTTCAATTAATTTTAGCAAATGATGGAGGTATTTATTCTAGTAATTTAGCTTTAGACCCAGGAGTAAATGAAGGCGATTGGTCTAGTGCAGCCTTAGGAAAAAATAGTACACAATTTTACGGAGCAACAAAACAAAATGGAGAAGATAATTATTTAACAGGCGCACAAGATAATGGTTGTTGGATATCATTAGGAAATGATGCTAATAAAGACAAAGAGTATTTAGAAGCATTTGGTGGTGACGGCTTTGAAGTTATTTGGCATTATGACAATCCTCAAGATTTTATTGTTTCTTCTCAGAACAATAGAATTGGAAGGTATGTTAATTTTGCGTTTGCAGGTCAAGAAAGTTTAGAAGGAGAAGAAATATTTTACACAAAATTAGCAAATGCTAATAACAACCCAAATGCTGTTTTTTCTGTTTCTGGTAATGGCGTTTGGCGTTCAGCCGATTTTGCAGCAACTTGGAATTTAGTGCCAATTACTTCTAAATTTATAACAAGTAGTTCAAGTACCTCTAGTGCTTTAAATGTAAAAGTATCTACAGCAGACCCAAATATTGTTTGGGCTGGAGCATTAATGACAGAAAGTGGTAGTTATGTTTTACATGTTTCTAAAGATAATGGACAAACTTTTACAGATGCAGGTGTTTATAACAATCCAAATGATAACCATAATCTATTTATTTCAGGTTTAGGAACTTCTTATATTGAAAAAAATAGGGCTTATGCTCTTTTTTCTTCACAAGGTAGACCTAAAATTTTAAAAACAGAAGATTTAGGTGCTACTTGGTCTGATATAACAGGATTTGAAGCTAGTATAGATACAGGTTTCCCCGATGTAGCAGTACACAGTATTTTAGAAATGCCTTTTAACAAAGATATTATTTGGGCAGGTACAGATATTGGTCTTTTTCAAACAGAAGATGGAGGTACAAGTTGGAGTATGATTACAGATTTACCTTCTGTAGCTGTTTATGACTTAAAAGTAGTAAACGATCAAGTTGTAATTGCAACTTATGGTAGAGGTGTATGGTCTGCAACGATACCAGAATTAAGTACATATACACTTCCAGGATATTTAAAGTTTCCAAATGCTACTGCACAACAAAAAGAAATTGAAAGTTTAAAAACAACCGTAAGTTATAACGTACCTTCAGATGATGTAAGTAGAGTTAAAATATTTATAGACGGATTAGAGCAAACAGAGATTGTACAAGATTTTAGTACAGAAGTAACTTATTCTTATGAAACAATAGATGTGGCAGAAGGGTATCATCAACTAGGTATTCAGGTTTTTGATGATGTTAATAATCTAGAAACACCAATAAATAACCAAGAGTTTTTAGTAATTGATTATAAGGATGCAGGTACTTCAATTGAAATTTCAGAATTTCAGGATACAGATGTCTTTACTTATAAATCTAATTTTGTTATAGATAACTTAGACGGCAATGTAGCTAGTGTTGTCTTAAATAATTCGGAACATCCTTATAATAATAATAAAACATATTCGGTAACATTAAAACAACCATTAACAATATCAGAAGACAATAAGGTTTTTACGTATGAAGACTTTGCGCTTGTAGAGCCTTATACAGATGATTTAACCGATTTGACTCAGTTTTATGATTTTGTTTTAATTGAAGCTTCTACCGATTTAATTACATGGAAAACATTAGATAAGTATGATGCAAGAAGGTTTCCAGAATGGTTAACAGAATATAATAAAGGAGACAATGCAATTGGTAATGATGCTTTATTTAAAGAACAAAATATAACGTTAACAGATAAAGGTTTTGCTATTGGAGAAACAATTGTTTTTAAATTAAGTTTAGTTTCAGATCCAGGAGCATCTTCTTATGGTTGGGCTATTAAATCTATAAATAAGAATACAGCAACTGCTTCTGTAGAAGATGTTTTAGCAGGTACACAGGTATTTGCAATTTATCCTACTGTTTCTAAAGGAGACTTTACTTTACAAGCAAAAAGTACCTTAGGGAAAACTAAAATGACTGTTTTTAGTCTTACAGGAAAACAAGTTTTTGCTAAAGAAGTAGATTTTACATCAAATGGAAAACAAGCGGTTTCTGTGAGTTTAAATGCTGGAGTTTATATTGTAAACATTATTGATGAAAACAATAAAAAATCTTCTAGTAAAATAATTATTGAATAATTAAAATTCAATTATACAAACATAAAAAAGACGCCATTTGGCGTCTTTTTTTATATGAATGTATTAAATGTGTTTGCTAAACTATCTGCGTCTAAACCAAGTGCGTGTTGGAGCTTTAAAATATTTCCATGTTCAATAAAATGATCGGGTATTCCTAACGTTTTTATTTTATGTTGATAATTATTTTGTGAAGCAAATTCTAAAATAGCAGTTCCAAAACCACCTTTTATGGTTCCGTCTTCTATAGTTATAATGGTTTTTGCTGTTTTAAAAATAGCATGTAATAAGTTTTTATCTAAAGGTTTTACAAAACGCATGTCGTAATGAGAAAAATTATCTATATTTTCTACGAATTCTAATGCCTCAGCAACATTTTTAGCAATGGTTCCAATGGATAAAATAGCGGTTTTAGTTCCCTTTTGTAAACAAACCCCTTTTCCTATTGCTATTTTTTCAAAAGGTTTTTTCCAGTCTATAATAGTCCCAGTTCCTCTAGGATATCGAATGGCTATTGGGTTCTTTAAACCTAATTGAGCAGTGTATAAAATATTACGCAATTCAATTTCATTTCTTGGTGCAAAAACAATTAAATTCGGAATTAAACGTAAATATGCTAAATCGAAAACACCATGATGCGTTGCGCCATCTTCACCAACCAAACCAGCTCTGTCTAAACAGAAAATAACAGGCAAATTTTGCAAAGCAACATCATGAATAACTTGATCAAAAGCACGTTGTAAAAAAGTAGAATAGATATTACAAAAAGGCATTAAACCTTGCGTTGCCATACCTGCAGCTAAAGTTACTGCATGTTGTTCTGCAATACCAACATCAAAAGTTCTTTTTGGATGCTTTTCTAACATCAGTTTTAAAGAACTTCCTGTTAACATTGCTGGTGTAATACCTACAATTTTATCATTTTTATCAGCTAATTCTACAATTGTTTTTCCAAAAACATCTTGATATTTTGTATATAAACTTTTTGCTATCTTTAATCTTTCACCAGAAATTTTATCAAATTTACCAGGTGCATGATAGGTTACTTGGTCTTCTTCAGCTTGCTGTAAACCTTTTCCTTTTGTAGTAATTACATGTAGAAATTTTGGTCCTTTTACGTCTTTTAACCTTTCTAATTCCAATAAAACTTTCGGTAAATCATGTCCGTCAATAGGCCCTGAATAATCAAAATTTAAAGCTTTTATAATATTGTTTTGAGCCGCAAGTCTTTTATCAGTTTTAACCTTTGTTAAATACTCTTTTAAAGCACCAACAGAAGGATCAATTCCAATCGCATTGTCATTTAAAATAATTAATAAATTTGCCTTAGAAACCCCTGCGTGGTTTAAGGCTTCAAAAGCCATTCCGCTTGCAATAGAAGCATCGCCAATAACTGCAATATGATGTTTTTCTGTAGCTCCTTTAATATTAGATGCAATTGCCATACCTAAAGCTGCAGAAATAGAAGTAGAAGAATGACCGACACCAAAAGCATCATATTCACTTTCTTTTCTTGACGGAAAACCAGCAATTCCTCCCAACTGTCTGTTGGTATGAAAAACGTCTTTTCTTCCTGTTAAAATTTTATGTCCGTATGCTTGATGGCCAACATCCCAAACTAATAAATCATTTGGGGTGTCAAATAGATAATGCAAAGCGATCGTTAATTCTACAACGCCTAAACTTGCACCTAAATGACCTTCTTTTGTAGATACAATATCAATAATAAAATATCTCAATTCTTTTGCAAGTTGAGGTAGTTGATCTTGATTTAGTTTCCGTAAATCTTCTGGATTTGATATATTGTCTAACAAGTTCTTCATCTAAAGGCAAAAATACAATTTAACTTTTTGTAATATTGATTTGTAAAAAGAATAGTTATTATGAATAATAAAAACATAGCAATATTAGTAGCAAGTTGTATTCTTATTATTTTAAATATAGTAACCAGTAATAAATATAATTTGGGTTTTTGGTTTCGAATAATAGCAATTGTTTTTGTAATGTTGGCAATTGTTAAAGGATCTAAAATAAAAAAGTAATTTAATTTTAAACGTATGATACAACCTTTTGACGACACCTATTTTATGAAAAAAGCCTTACAAGAAGCAGAATCTGCTTTTGATAAAGGCGAAGTACCTGTAGGAGCCATTATTGTTTTTAAAGATCAAATTATTGCAAGAGCGCATAATTTAACGGAGACATTAAACGATGTAACGGCTCATGCAGAAATGCAGGCATTTACAGCCGCTGCAGATTTTTTAGGAGGTAAGTATTTAAAAGATTGTGTATTATATGTAACGCTAGAGCCTTGCCAAATGTGTGCAGGTGCGAGTTATTGGGCGCAAATTGGTAAAATTGTTTATGGAGCAACAGAGCCAGATAGAGGTTTTGTAAATTTAAAAACCACACTACATCCAAAGACAAAAGTTGTGAGCGGAATTTTAGAGAACGAATGTTCTTTGCTTTTAAAACGTTTTTTTGCTGAAAAGCGAAATCTAAATTAATTATGATGATAGAAAAGAAATACGATGTTGTAATTATTGGCGGAGGACCTGCTGGAGGACAAACAGCTAGAAATTTATCTAAAAAAGGATATAAAACACTTTTGGTAGAGCGTTATAAAAGTTTTTATGATAATAATTTTTCTAGTGGAGGAATGACCTTAGAGCCTATGAAAGAATTTAATTTACCAGATAAGGTAGTTGGGGCTTATTGGAAAGACATTACCATAAAATGTACAGAAAAAGAGTATGACTGGTTTGGTGAAAAGCCAAAAGGAGTTGTATTAGACTTTGGTAAGTTGCGAGAGTTTTTAGCAGAAGAATCTGTTGCTAATGGGGGTGAGGTTTTATTAGGTCATAAATATGTAGAAAAAAGAGTTGTAAATACCGAAGTAGAAGTAGATCTTCTAGAAGCTGAGACCTCTAAAATAAAAACGGTAAAAACGAAACTTTTAATAGATGCAACAGGACCATTACGAAAAGTAATGTATGATTCTAAAGAAGAACAACCTAAAATGAATTTGGGTAGTGGAACAGAATATTTAATAGAAGTAGATCAGAAAACGTACAATAAATATAAAGAGAAGTTAGTTTTTTTCTTAGGACATAAGTGGGCTTTGAAGGGGTATTCTTGGGTTTTTCCTATGGAAAATAGAATTTTAAAAGTTGGTTCGGGTAGAACTCATTTAAAATCTAAAGATCAAGAAAACACAGATAAATCAACCAAAAAAATTACAGAAAAAATTATTAAAGAGTATATTAAACCAGAAAGTTACACATTATTAGACATTCATGGTGGTATTTTAAGATACTGTGAAGGCTTAAATGATACTTATTATAAAAACAATGTAATTGCTGTTGGTGATGCAATTTCTGCAATAAACCCAAGAGGAGGCGAGGGTATAAGGTATGCAATGCAAAGTGCTAATTTAGCATGCGATTATATCGATATTTATCTTAAAACAGGAAAAGAAAATTTTAAAGAGTACGAGAAGGAATGGAAAAAGAAAAAACTTTTAAAATGGAGATTAAGTGAAGTTTCCGCCAGAAGAATGTACAATAGATATTCTGATTTACAAGTAGAGAACAGGCTAAAGTTTTTACATAAACACTTTTCTATAGATGTTCTTATAGATAGTTTATTTAATTTTAATTATAATAAAATGTTCTCAAGAGTTTTTAGTTATTTATGGATGAAATTAAAATATAAATTTAATAATAAGGAGTTTTAACTTAGATTTTATATTTTTTTCAGTGTTAAATTTTTTATAAATAAATCTTAAAAATTTGTGAGATAGTTTGATTTAGAGAAACTTTACGTCAACTAATTCAAATTATTTTACTTCATGAAAAAATTTTTACTTTTATTCTTGCCATTTATTGTTGTTTCAACAATTTCTGCACAAGAAACTCCAACCCCCAATTACAGAGCTGCTGCTAAGTATTCGCCAACAAATTTGGCGAAAATGGTACACTCAACAAGTGTAAGTCCTCATTGGTTAAAAAAAGGAAACCGTTTTTGGTATGCTTATAAAACATCTGAAGGAGCTAATTATTATTTAGTGGATGCAGATAAAAAATCTAAAAAAACACTTTTTGATAATGTAAAGATGGCAAAGTGGTTAACAGAAATCACTAAAGATCCTTATGATGCAAAACACTTACCTCGTTTCGATTTTAAATTTAACGAAGCAGAAGATGCTATTCGTTTTAGAGTAACATCAACAGAAGAAGTTAAAGTTATTGATGATAAAAAGGAAGTAGAAAAAGACTCTGTATCATCAAAAAATGAAAAAAGTAAGAAGCCTAAAATGGAGAAAAAAGTCTACCATTTAGAATATAAATTAGGTGGAAATGAAGTAACAATTATTGATACGATTAAGAAAGAAAAAGAAGATTGGAAAAAATGGGCAAATATTGCGCCAGACAGTTCTATTGTACTGTATTCTAAAAAGTACAACTTGTATTGGATGGATAAAGTAAACTTTAAAAAGTTTATTAAAGACGAAAAAGATAGTACAGTTGTAGAAAACCAATGGACAAAAGATGGTGAAGAAAACTATGCGTATGGGCGTGGTTCTAGAGGAGATAATGTAGATAAAGAAAAAAATAAAGACAAAAGAAACGGTGTTGGAGGAATCTGGTCTCACGATTCTAAAAAGTTTGTTTTTCAAAAATCTGATTCTAGACATATTAAAGATTTATGGGTAATTAATTCTACAGGTAAAAAAAGACCAACGTTAGAAACCTATAAATATCACATGCCAGGTGAACAAGAATATTATAAATCTGAATTATTAATTTTTGATATTCCTACAAAAACGCATGTAAAAGTGCCTTTAGATACTATTAAACAACAAAGTGTTTCTGTTTTTAGAGCACCAAGAAAACAATCTAATAGAGATGATGATTTTAAACCTTCTTTGCTTTTATCAAAAAAAGGGAAAATATATTTTAGTGTAATTTCTAGAGATCGTAAAAAGTACGATATTAATGTTGCTGATATTAATACCGGTGAATATAAAACCTTAATTGAAGAACGTTTTAACACCTATATAGAAGCACGTCCGTTAATTTTATTGAATGATGAAAAGGAAATGTTGCATTGGGCAGAACGTGATGGTTGGGCACATTTTTATTTATATGATACGAATGGAAATTTAAAAAACCAAGTTACAGAAGGCGATTATCATGTGGCTAATTTTGAAGGTTTAGACGAAAAAAACCGCACCTTATATTTTTCTGCAAACGGAGTTAATAAAAAGCAAGATCCTTACTATGCACATTCTTATAAAATTAATTTGAATGGAACAGGAATGAAAACTTTAAACCCTGGAGATTTTACAGCAACTTCTTCTATGGCAGATTCTAATCAATATTTTGTAACGAATTTCTCTAGAGTAAATACCGTACCAAAATCGGAACTTAGAAATGCGAACGGACGTAAAGTAATGGATTTAGAAACGGCTGATTTGTCCCAACTATTTGCATCTGGTTACAAGTTTCCAGAAACCTTTAAAGTAAAAGCAGATGATGGAATTACCGATATTTACGGAGTAATGTATAAGCCTTTTGATATGGATTCTACAAAGGTTTATCCTTTATTAGAATACGTTTATCCTGGTCCACAGACAGAGGCAGTTAACAAATCTTTTTCTTATTCTATGGACCGTGTAGATAGAATGGCACAGGTTGGTTTTATAGTAATTACCTTAGGAAACAGAGGTGGGCACCCAGACAGATCTAAATGGTATCATAATTATGGTTACGGTAATTTACGTGATTATGGTTTGGCAGATAAAAAGTATGTAGCACAACAATTGGCAAACAAACATAGTTTTATCGATATAGAAAAAGTAGGAATTTACGGTCATTCTGGTGGTGGATTTATGTCTACAGCAGCCATGTTAGTCTATCCAGATTTCTTTAAAGCCGCAGTTTCATCTGCAGGAAATCATGACAATAATGTGTACAATTCTTGGTGGAGTGAAACGCATCATGGAGTTAAAGAAGAAATTGATGAAAAAGGTAAAAGTTCTTATAAATATAAAATTGATACCAACCCTTCTTTGGCTAAAAACCTAAAAGGACATTTAATGTTGATTCATGGAGATATGGATAACAACGTAAATCCGGCAGGAACTATTAGAATGGCAAACGAATTAATTAAAGCACACAAACGTTTTAAATATATGATTATGCCAGGACAGAGACATGGTTTTGGTAATATGACAGAATATTCTTTCTGGCTAAGAGCAGATCATTTTAGTAAATATTTATTAGGTAAAGAAGCTACCGATGTAGATTTTATGTATATGAATTTAGACAAACCAATGAATAAATAATATTTGTCTGTTTGAGCGTAATTGAGAACTAAACATAAAAAAACTCCGAATGAAAATTCGGAGCTTTTTTATGTTTAATTTTGGGTAATATTTTTTTTCTAAAAAAGTAAATAAGAATTCCAATTGTCACTTTTCCCTTTGTTGGAAATGACAAAACTGAATGCCTTCAGTTCGTCTGTCACATGGAGTGATTTTGCTTTTTCAGCAAAATTGTATCGAGATGTTATGTTTTTAATTTTTGAAAAAATAATTTACACCTTTTTAATAACGCTCGTTACAATTCCCCAAATCATAAAATCATTCTCTTCTGTGATTTTTATAATAGGATAATTAGGGTTTTCTGGTTGTAACCAAACTTCGTTTTTTTCTACACGTAAACGTTTCACAGTGAAATCACCATCTAAAAAACAAACAGCAATTTTATTGTTGGCAGGTTCTAAACTTCTGTCAATAACTAATAAATCATTGTCATCTAAACCTGCATCAATCATAGACTGACCTTTTACTTTTGCAAAAAAAGTAGCGTCTTTGTTGTGGATTAATTCATCATCTAAAGAAATTCTAGTTTCTCTAAAATCATCTGCAGGAGAAGGAAAACCGGCAGAAATACCAACATCAACCAAAATAGCTCCGTTACCAGAAGAAGCTTTAGGTGTAAAAAAAGTAAGGTTTTTAGTTCCGTTCATAATGTTTGCAAATTATAACTTTTCTTTAAATGTTTGAGATATTATTTTGCAATTAAAATACGGTCTTACAATTATTGCAAATGCGTCTTGTTTTTTCGAAAAATGGGAATAACATATAGAATATATTTTTCCTTTTAAGAGGTGCAATTAATATTTGAGTAGCGTTGCAATTCGGACAAAAAATATCATTTCCATTTTCATCCTTTTGATAAACTCTAATCTCATTATAAATAGTTGCTGCTTTTTCAAAATCATCTTTATGAACCAACAATTTTACACCCCCAATTGCATTACTCACTAAAGGGTCGGTATCTATGGTTTTCTCATCCATTAATAAGGTTTTGAAACCTTCGGAATCTAATTTCGTTTTTGTTATATGCGCTTCTGTAGAATATTCAAAAACGGCTAAAATTTTGTAATTATCATTCATGAAAATATTATCAATTTAAAGGTTAAAACCTTATAATTATGAGATTCCTCCTCGTTCCTCGTTCGAGATGACAAACTGAATTTAAAAAGAATTTTTTTCTTTTATTAAAAATTATGGAGTTCTAATCCAACGAGGTTTATTTAACGATCAAAACATCATTAATATTTGTGGTAAATCTAGCGGATAATCGTTCTTGACGCATTTTCCAAGTGCGGTTTAAATCTTGATTTCCTAATTTAATTTTGTCTGCCTTAAATTTACGATTTAATTTGTCTATTGCGGACATTAAAGGTTTGTGTTTTGGGTTTTCGTTTGAAAATAAATTCAACTGAAAATTATCATTAGGTACTAAACCAGTAACAATTACACCTGCTCTTTTATATTTAATACCTGCTTTAAAAATGGTTTTTACAGCTTCTACAGCTGCATTAGCAATGGTTAAAGTAGAGTCTGTAGGGGAGGAAAAAACAACTGTTGTACTTTCTCTATGTTGTTGAAATTCTTTTTTATGTCGATCGCTAGAAAGTTGCACAATAAGCATGTGACAACTAGATTCTTGATTGCGTAATTTTTCTGCACAACTAGCTGCAAAGGTAGAAATGCGTTCTTTTATATTGTCAATATCAGAGTAAGTATATTCAAAACTACGTGTGGTAGCAATCATTTTTTTTGATGAAACTTCTTCTAACGGAATTTTAGAAATACCTTGTAGGTCTTTTTGCAAACGCCATGCTACAATAGAAAATTCTTTTAAAACCCAATCACTAGAAAGTTGTGTAAAATCGTATGCGGTAATACAACCTTTTTCTTCCAATCTTTTTTTTAAACGACTCCCAATTCCCCAAACATTGCCAATTTTTGTCCATTTTAAGGCTTTGATTCTTTTTTCGTCAGAATCTATAATACAAATTCCTTTCGATTGTTTTAGGTTAGAGCGCGCAATTTTATTGGCGACTTTTGTCAATGCTTTGGTTGGCGCAATTCCAACGCAAGTTGGTATGCCTGTCCATTTTAAAATACGACTTCTCATTTTTGTAGCGTATTCTTCTAAATTGTAGTTCTCAAAACCTTTTAATTCTAAAAAAGATTCATCAATAGAATAGACTTCTACATCCGGAGAAAAATCTGCTAAAATATTCATTACTCTGGCACTCATATCTCCGTATAAAGGATAATTAGAAGACAAAACAGTAATATTATTTGCTTTACAAAAAGCATCCCATTTAAAAATAGGCGCACCAAAAGGCAGTTGTAATTTCTTAGCTTCGTCGCTCATAGAAATAACACAACCATCATTATTACTTAAAATAGCAACGGGTTTTCCTTGTAAGTTTGGGTTAAAAACCCGCTCGCAAGAAGCATAAAAATTATTACAATCTACTAGTGCAAACATGCTATAAAAGTACCTAAAAATAGTAGGCAAAATAGCGTTGTTAATATCTTAATTTATTGGATAAATTTTAAAGAAAAGAGGATTGAAATAAGTGATGTTTTTGATACTCGACAAAATTCACCTAAAATTAAACGAAATAAATAAAATAGACATTGTCATGCTGAACTTGTTTCAGCATCTCATTAAAGTGATCGATATAGCTAAGAGAATCTGAAATAAATTCAGATTGACAAAATTTTATTTTAAAGACACTTTACTGTAAGCATTTTTTAATTTCTGAATAACAATCTCAATTTCTTCTATAGCCAAATGACCAAAACCAAAACGGATTGCACACGTGTTTTTATCTTGATACAGAATTGTTTTGGGTAGAAATAAATCGTTTTTTTCTGCTTCTTCAGCTAGTTTTACCAAAGAAATTTGTTGTGAAAATTGCAACCAAAGTGCTAATCCGCCAGCAGGAATTTCCCATTTCGCCGTTTCAGAAAAATAGTGCGTTAAGAGTTTACACAAACAATCTCGTCTTTGTTTATAGACAACAATGTTTTTTTTCATGAGACGATAAATTTCACCTTCATTAATTAATTCAGACAACATTTGTTCTTGAATTAAATCGCCTTGTTTGTCTAGTAGCTGTAAATAATTGTTAGCTTCCGAAATTAAATTTTCTGGCGCAACTACAAATCCTGTTTGAAAACTAGGGAATAAGGATTGGCCCAATTTTCCTAAATAAATAACCATTCCGTTAGTATCTGCACTTGCCATGGGTAACATTGCAGAACCAGTAAACTGAAAATCGTAATCATAATCATCTTCAATAATAGCAAAACCATATTCTTTTGCCAATTGCAATAAAGCCAAACGGCGTTCTGCACTTAAGGTTACTGTTGTTGGGTAATCTCTATGTGCACATACATACACACATCTAATACTTCCTTTTATAAAATGTTTTTTAATATAATCTACATCTAAACCATCTGCATCTACAGGGATTGTTTTAATGGTTGCGTGGGCTTGTTGAAAAATCATATTAGCTGCATAATTACTTAAATTACCAACTAAAACAAGGTCGTTTTGTTTTATCAATAGTTGAGAAACAATATACAAACTCATTTCTGTACTACGTGTATTAATTAAATTATTTGGGGTTATATGAAAACCTCTCGTTGCATTTAAATAATTACAAAGTTGTGTTTGAAATAAAGAATAGGAAGATTCATTGGGTTTGTTCCATTTTTTTATCAGCGTTTTTCGCTTCATAGCAGCGCTGTACCATCTTGTAAATTCATGTACAGGATGTAGACGTAAATCTGGTTTACCATCATTAATGGTATACTTTGCTGTTGTTAATTGAGTTGTGGATGCTAAATGAAATGATTTTTGAAAAGGAAACCCTGTAGATTTTGCATACGTATATGCCTGATTTATTTTTTGAGAAGGTGCTTTTATTTTTGATGATTTCTGCTCTGGCTCTAAGACAAACGTACCTTTATTAGGTATAATTTCTACCCAACCTTGTGACGCCAACTCCTCGTAAATAGCAACGGCTGTATTTCTATGAATTTTTAAGGTCTGCCCCAATATGCGTGTTCCTGGTAAAATGGTACCTTTAACTAAAAACCTACGTTGTATTGCATTTATAATTTGCTGAGACACTTGTATGTAAACAGGCTGAGGTATTGATTTATCAAAATTAATTAACTGTTTAAAAAGTGCAATAACCGGACTATCTATCATTTTAAAACTGGACTAGTTTAATCGTCCGGAAAGTTACGAGTTTTGCAGCGTATTTAAATGATTATTTATGAAAATTAAAATTACCTTAATAGCAACTTTGTTATTATCAGCGATACATACAAAAGCACAAGTAGATCCTATAAAAAGAGATACTTTAAAAGAAGTAGTAATTACGTCTACAAGAATAGATTTACCTTTTAAAGAGAACTCTAGAACTATAGATGTTATTTCATCTGAAGCAATTAAAAATAGTGCGGCTACAAATGTTGCAGATTTATTACAGCAAGTTGCGGGTGTAGATATTAGAAGAAGGGGAACTGCTGGTAGTCAGGCAGATTTATATATTAGAGGAGGAGGTTTCGACCAGACTTTATTATTGGTTGATGGTATTAAAATGGATGATTCTCAAACCGGTCATCATACATTAAATGCCGCTTTACCTATAGAGGTTATCGAAAGAATAGAAATTATTAAAGGTCCTGCAGCAAGAGTTTTCGGTCAGAATGCATTTACAGGAGCTATAAATATTGTTACTAAAAAGAGGTTAGCAAGCAGTGCTAGTATAAATGTAGAAGGTGGTTCTTTCGGACAATTAAATAGTTCTGTAACTTTTGGAGAAGAATACGAGAACGCTTCTTTTATGGTGCATGTTGGTGCATTAACTTCAGATGGTTATAGAACTAATTCTGATTATGAAAATAAGAATTATGTACTAAAAGGGATTTTTAATAAGAAGAAACAGCCTATTGAGGTTTTAGGTACTTTTTTCGATAAAAAATATGGTGCAGAGAATTTTTATACAACAAATCCAGATTGGCATGAGTATGAAGAAACTCAGAATAGCGTAATAGGAGTTTCTACAGTTTTTAGAACTGAAAAATTTAAGATTACACCAAGAGTTTATTGGAGAAGAGGGCAAGATATTTTCTTATTAAAAAGAGAGGATCCTAGTTTTTTTAGAAATTTACATATTACCAACAAAGTGGGTGCAGAGGCTAATGCTTCATATACTTCTAATTTAGGAATTACTGGTTTTGGTATAGATCTTTCTAGAGTTTCTATAAGTAGTAATAATTTAGGAAAAAGAAATAGAACAATGGCAAATCTATTTTTAGAACATCGTTTTAAATTGGCTAATGAAAAGTTAGATATTACTCCGGGAGTTGCAGTTACTTATTTTTCTGATTTTAAATTTCATGCTTTTCCAGGAGTAGATATTGGGTATCAGGTTTCTGAAAACTTAAAAGCTTATGGGAATTTAGGAGTTACCTATAGAATACCTACTTATACCGATTTATTTTATAATGATCCTAGAACTATTGGAAATGAAAATTTAGACCCAGAAGAAGCATTTGCACAAGAAATTGGTTTAAAGTATAACTCTGGAAAATTTACAGCTTCTATGGCAGTTTTTAATAGAGATGCAGATAATTTAATAGATTTTATTAGACCAGATACAGATGCTACCTCTAAATATACAGCAACAAATATTGCCAAAGTAAATACCCAAGGTTTTGAGTTAAATGCAGATTATCGTTTTATGTTAAATGAGTTTAATCAGACTTTATCTTTTGGATATAATTTTTTAGAAGATGACATTTTAGATCAAAATAAAGAGTTATCTCGCTATTCTTTAAACACTTTAAAACATCAATTTATAACTCGTTTTACAAGTAAATTCTTTAAAAACGTAAGACAAAATATTATTTACAAACACGCTCAAAGAACTATTGGTACAAGTTATAATGTTTGGGATGCTTCTATAATTGTAGATTTTAATAAATTTAGTTTTACGGCAACTGCTAATAATATTTTTGATGCAGATTATATAGAATCTGGTTTTGTACCAATGCCATCAAGTAATGTGTTATTTGGGTTGCGTTATAGCTACTAATAAAAAAATAGAGATGAGCGAAGTAAGACATAATTGGACAAAAGAAGAGGTTCTAGAAATTTATAATAAACCATTAATGGAGTTGTTGTACAACGCAGCAACAGTTCATAGAGAACAACATGATCCTAAT
Organism: Polaribacter sp. 11A2H; assembly: GCF_011379025.1. Lineage (NCBI taxonomy): Bacteria > Pseudomonadati > Bacteroidota > Flavobacteriia > Flavobacteriales > Flavobacteriaceae > Polaribacter > Polaribacter sp. 11A2H. The sequence continues at coordinate 195,295 of NZ_WTLD01000003.1, read as the reverse complement.
GTGGTGCAGGTATCTACTTTATTATCAATAAAAACAGGTGGTTGTTCAGAAGATTGTGGCTATTGCCCACAAGCAGCAAGATATCATACCAATGTAGAGGGTAATGATTTAATGACTGTAAACCAAGTAAAGGCACAAGCATTAAGAGCAAAAGAAAGCGGAAGTTCTCGTGTTTGTATGGGAGCTGCATGGAGAAACGTAAAAGATGGGCCAGAGTTTGACCAAGTTTTAGATATGGTTAGAACCGTAAATAAGTTAGATATGGAGGTTTGTTGTACCTTGGGTATGGTAACCGAAAATCAGGCTAAAAGATTGGCAGAAGCTGGTTTGTATGCATATAATCATAATTTAGATTCATCAGAAGAATATTATAAAGAAGTAATTTCTACAAGAGGTTACCAAGATAGATTAGATACTATAAGTAATGTGCGTAAAACAAATGTTACAGTTTGTTCTGGCGGAATTATTGGTATGGGAGAATCTGCAGCAGATAGAGCAGGTATGTTAGTTGCCTTGTCTACTTTAAATCCGCAGCCAGAATCTACACCAATTAATGCTTTAGTAGCGGTTGAAGGAACGCCTTTAGAAGATGAAAAACCCGTGGAAATTTGGGACATGATTAGAATGGTTGCTACCACTAGAATTGTTTTACCAGAAACACAGGTTCGTTTATCTGCAGGTAGAACTCAAATGAGTAGAGAAGGGCAAGCAATGTGTTTCTTTGCTGGGGCAAATTCTATTTTTGCTGGAGATAAATTATTAACAACTCCAAACCCAGATGTAAATGAAGATATGAAGATGTTTAAATTATTAGGTTTAAACCCTCAAAAACCATTTACTAAAAAAGTTCAACCAGAAACAGTTGCAGCAGCAGATTCTAAATATCAATCTTTAGAAGAAAAACCAAAATGGACGAGACCAAACCATAAAATTGACAGAAATGAAGCAGCCAAACAAAAAGGTAAAATTATAAAAGGTTAAAAGTAGTACTCTTCTTTTAATTGATTTAAAGTATTTGAAAAAGGGAAATTGTATGTTTAATTTAGGTGCTATAGCAGCTATTTTTTGCCTATATAATTTGAAAAGGTCTTGATTTGCTATATCAAGGCCTTTTTTTTTATTAATTTTTTTTAAAAAAATGTAACAAAATAGATTCTTTAACTACTTATAAGAGAAGCTTAATTATACAACTCACTTTAATTTTATTATTTCTAGAATTAAAAAGTGTTTATTAAAGTTTAAAGTCAATTTAAAAAGAGCGCTCTTAAAAATTGATGACATTCAAATGGTATTGTGGTGCTTTATATTGATGGAATAAACCTCTTTATTCAGTCAAAAACATTTATCTTTAATCTCTTCTAAAACAAACTACTATGATGGAATGGTTTCAAGAATTAACTTCTTTTCAAAAGACCTATTGGGTAATTACAGGAATTTCTACCTTTATGTTTTTGTTGGTTTTAATCACCACAGTAATTGGTGCTGAAACAGATGATATTGGCGATGTAGATGCAGAAATTGATGCAGATACGGGTGCAGGATTTCAATTTTTTACGTTGAAGAACTTAGTCGCTTTTTTTGCCATTTTTGGTTGGAGCGGTATTGCAAGTATAGATGCAGGAAACGCTAAAGTGGTTACTGTAATTATTTCTGTGTTTTGTGGGTTGGTAATGATGTTTGTAATGGCAGCATTGTTTTATTACATTAGTAAATTAACCTCTAGCGGAACTTTAAAAATGAAAAATGCTTTAAACGCTATTGGCGAAGTCTATTTAACTGTAGGTGCAAATAGATCTAAAACAGGTAAAATTCAAATTAAAATTCAGGGAGCTTTAAGAGAATTAGAAGCTTTAACAGACCATAATGAAGATTTAAAACAAGGAAAAATTATTAAAGTAATAGAAGTAACTAACAACGGATTATTAATTATAGAACCTCAAAATTAAAAAAAAGCTATGCTAAACTTTATGATATTACAAGCCAGTCAATATGCCGGATTAATAGGAATCGGAATTGCAATTCTCTTTGTTTTTATCTTGCTAATTGCAATGATAAAACGATATAAAAGATGTCCGTCGGATAGAATTTTAGTGGTTTATGGAAAAGTTGGTGGAGGAGAATCTGCGAAATGTATTCATGGTGGAGCCGCTTTTATTTGGCCTGTAATTCAAGATTATGAATTTTTAGATTTAACACCAATTTCTATCGAAGTAAACTTGGTAAACGCACTTTCTAAACAAAATATTCGTGTAAATGTTCCTTCAAGATTTACAATTGGAGTTTCTACAGAACCAGGAATCATGCAAAATGCTGCAGAAAGATTGTTAGGTTTAGACCAAGACAGCATTCAAGATTTAGCACAAGAAATTATATTTGGTCAGTTACGTTTGGTCGTTGCATCGATGGATATTGAAGAAATTAACAATGATCGTGATAAGTTTTTAACCAATATTTCTCAATCTGTAGAAACAGAATTAAAGAAAGTAGGTTTAAAATTAATCAACGTAAATATTACAGATATTGTTGATGAATCTGGTTATATAGAAGCTTTAGGAAAAGAAGCAGCAGCGCACGCAATTAACGCGGCAAGAAAATCGGTTGCAGAAAAAAATAGAGATGGTTCTATTGGAGAAGCAAACGCAGTACAAGACGAAAGAACACAAGTTGCTGCAGCAAATGCACAAGCAGTAGCTGGGGAAAATACAGCAAAAATTAATGTCGCAAATTCAGACTCTTTAAGAAGACAAAGAGAGGCAGAAGCAGAACGTACAGCAATTGCATCAGAAAAAGTACAAACAGCAAATGCGTTAAAAGAATCGTATGCAGCAGAGCAAGAAGCAGAGGTTGCAAGAGCAGAAAGAGAACGTTCTTCTCAATTAGCAGATATTATTGTACCTGCAGAAATAGACAAACGTAAAGTAGAAATAGATGCTGAAGCAAAGGCAGAAAATATTAGAAGAATTGCAAGAGGAGAAGCTGATGCAATTTTATTTAAAGCACAAGCAGAAGCACAAGGTTTGTATGAGGTTTTAACAAAACAAGCACAAGGTTTAGATCAAATAGTAAAAGCTGCCGGAAACGATTCTCAAAATGCAGCCTTATTATTAATTGCTGATAAATTACCGGAATTAGTAAAAATACAAGCCGAAGCTATTAAAAACATTAAAATTGATAAAGTTACTGTTTGGGAAAACGGAGGAGGAGCAGATGGAAAAACATCAACTTCTAACTTTATTTCGGGAATGTATAAAGCGGTACCGCCATTGCAAGAAATGTTTAACATGGCAGGTATGGAGTTGCCAAGTTATTTAAAAGGAAAAGATATTCCTGCAGAGTTACCTGTAGAGGTTGTTGATACTAAAGATAACTAATCTATTAAAAATACAAGTTTTAATGTAAGCCATCATTTAATTTTTAAATGATGGCTTTTTTTTGATGAATAGTTTGTGATTGTAAGTTTGAGTTAGAAGGCTATTAAATAGGTATTAATACGGGGTAAATACATTGCTTGTATTTAGTACATTGCTGCTTAAAATAAATATCCCCTAGCTTATGAAATCTTGTCCGAAATGTAAATCTGAATCTAGACACAGAATGAGAAGAAAAGGAATTGTAAAGATGATTCCAGGAACAAGAGGTTATGCTTGTGATAAGTGTAATACGGAGTACGCATGGTTTTCTTTTATCAATTGTACTTTTAAAGTATAGAAAAAGAGTTTGTCTAAAAAGTAATAAATCTTTCTATGCCGAACTTGTTTCTATATACCTGTTTACTGAAATACAATATTTGCATGAATTTAGATTGACAAAAAATTTCTTTGTAATTAGTCTTTTTTTGCAACCTAATTTTTACTATATAAATCAGGTAATTTAGAATAGAATTAGCTTGTTTTAACTTGCTAAATTTCAGGTGTAAACCAAACAGCGTCAATTATGAAAGCTTGTCCGAGATGTAAATCTAAATCTAACCATAGAATGAAGAGGGGTATATTGGTTAAATTGATACCAGGTACTAAAGCGTATGCTTGCGATAAGTGTAATACTCAGTACACATGGTTTTCTTTTATCAACCGTTCTTTTTGGGTATAAAAAAAGCCTCACTTTATAAAAGTGAGGCTTTTTAATAGCTTATATTTTGTTTAGTTAAACAATCTAAAAATATCATTTCCGTTTGCAAAAAGTAATAAAGCTATTAAAAGAATAAAACCAGTTACTTGTGCGTATTCTAAAAATTTATCTCCTGGTTTTTTACCAGTAATCATTTCCCAAAGGGTAAAAACAACATGTCCACCATCTAAAGCAGGTATTGGTAAAAGGTTCATAAACCCTAACATAATAGATAAGAATGCTGTAATGTTCCAGAATGATTCTGCGCTAAACTCAGAAGGGAAAATACTTCCAATAGAAATAAAACCACCTAAACCTTTATAAGCACCAGTGCTTGGGTTAAAGATCTTCTTTAATTGTTTAATATAGTCTGTAAGTGTTTTTACAGATTTGTTCCATCCTGCAGGAATTGCTTCTGCAAAAGAGTATTCTATGTTTGCTAATTTGTAATAACCTAACCTTTCTAAATCTTTAGCAGGTAATTGACCTAAACTAACACCTAGTTTTCCTTCATTAGTAACTTTAACAGGGATATCTTTTGTTTCGATTCCTCTTTTTACAGTAACTTTTATATCTTGATTTTTAAACCTATCTAAAGGAGACTTTGCTTCATCAAAATATTTTATTGCATTTCCATTAATAGAAACAACAATATCATTTGGTTTTAAATTAGAATTTACATTCGGTGAATCTGCAGAAACAGCACCAATAACAAAAGGATATCTTGGTAGTAAAATTACTCCAGCATCTTTACCTCTGTCTACTAATTGAGAGATAAAATCTTCTGGAATTACTTTATCAATAACTTGTCCTTCTCTTTCAATCTGAAAATTATTACCGTTTACAAACCCTAACGTTAATTCATTAAATTTTTTAATTTTCTCTCCATCAATAGTTAAAACTTTATCTCCAGTTTTTAAGCCTAAATTCATAGCCAAAGAATCTTGTACCCAAACTCCGTCTTTTACATTTTCATTTGGTAAAAATGTTTCTCCGTAAGAATACATTAACATAATGTAGATAAAAATACCTAACACAAAGTTTACAAAAACACCACCTAGCATAATTATTAAACGTTGCCACGCGGGTTTAGAACGGAATTCCCAAGGTTGTGGCGGCAATGCCATTTGTTCAGTATCCATGCTTTCATCTATCATACCAGATATTTTTACATATCCACCTAAAGGAATCCAACCAATACCGTATACAGTATCACCAATTTTTTTCTTGAAAATTGAAAATTTATAATCAAAGAATAAGTAGAATTTTTCTACTCTAGTTTTAAAGAGTTTTGCAGGGATAAAGTGCCCTAGCTCGTGCAATACAATTAATAAAGATAAACTTAAAATAAATTGCGATGCTTTTATTAATATTTCCATTCAGCGTTAAATCATAATTAAAATAGTCGCAAATGTACGTTTTTAAAGATAGTTGCAAAAGAACAAATTGAGGTACCTTTTTAATTTAACAAAGATTTTGTATACTATTCCCTTTTGTTTTTTTTTCTAAGGTTTTATTAAGTCGTAAATTTGTTGTTACAAAACTATCTTATGGAGTTTAAAATCTTTAAAAAGTCTCTTCCTTTACTTATCTTTTTTGCGGTTTTTTCTGCAATTTCACTTACCGTTTATTATCATTTATTAAAGGTAGATAAACACCTTAAAATTTATAACCCTATTGATGTAAACCCGAGGTTGGTAGATGATAGCATGGTGCACATTCAAAACAACCATACCGTTGCAGATTTTAAACTCATCAATCAAAATGGAGAAACGATTACGAACAATGATTATAAAGATAAAATTTACATAGCAGATTTCTTTTTTACTCGTTGCCAAACAATTTGTATTGCCATGGCGTATAATATGGGTGAGTTGCAAGAGTATTATAAAGAAGACAATGATATTATGTTTTTGTCTCACTCCGTTACTCCGGTTATAGATAGTGTTTCTGTTCTAAGAGAATATGCAGACAGAAAAGGTGTTATTGATGGAAAATGGAATGTAACTACGGGGCCTAAAAAACATATTTATGAGTTGGCTAGAAAAAGTTATTTTGCAGTTTTAGATGAAGGAAATGGTGATGAAAGTGATTTTATACACACAGAGCAATTTGTTTTAGTTGATAAAGTCAGACGTATTCGTGGCTATTATGATGGGACGGAGAAAGAGGATATGGAGAAACTTAAAAATGATATTGTTTTGTTAAAAGAAGAATATGCATCTGAATAACTTGTTTAGAATCATTCTAAATGATTATATTTGCCTTCCAAATAAAATTCATTGAGCACAATAGCTACATTACGTAAGGGAGAGATAGGGTATATTTCTGAAGAGTCTTTAGATTTTATTCCTTTAAAATTATTAGAAATGGGCTGTTTGCCTGGAGCTGAGGTTCAGTTAGTTCAAATAGCGCCCTTAAAAGACCCTCTATATATTTGCGTAAACGGAAGTCATTTGGCAATAAGAATAGAAACAGCTTCTAAAATTCGAATACTTAAAGCACAGTTATAATGTCTAAAAATGATATAAAGGTTGCTTTAATAGGGAACCCTAATACCGGAAAAACATCACTATTTAACCAACTTACTGGTTTAAACCAAAAAGTTGGAAATTACCCTGGAATTACTGTTGATAAAAAAAATGGGGTTAGTAAACTTTCTGCTACTCAGAATGCAATTATTACAGATTTACCAGGTACATATAGTATAAACCCTACTTCTTTAGATGAGAGTATTGTTTTAAAAACTTTATTAAAAAAAGATATTAAAGAATCTCCAGATGTTATCTTAGTGGTTGCAGATGTAGAGAATTTAAAAAGAAACTTACTGCTTTTTTCTCAAATTAAAGATTTAGAAATTCCAACAGTTTTGGCAATCAATATGGTTGACCAAATGAACAGAAAAGGAATTACTATTGATTTATCTTTACTAAAAAAAGAATTAAATACAGAAGTAATTTTAATAAGTGCCAGAAAAAATGAAGGTATAAATGACGTAAAAGCAGCAATTATTCGTTGTCATGTTGCTGCAAAAGCATCTCCTTTATGTGGCATTAATCATCAGATTGATCCAGATTATTTTGATAAGTTAAAAGAAATTAGCCCTAATTATTCTTTGTATGAATTATGGTTGATGGTAACTCAGAATAATTATCCAGACACAATTTCATCAGAAGAAAAACAAAAATTACTTAGCTTTAAAAAAGATGTTTCTAAGTTGAAGAAATATCAACATAAAGAAACTATTTATCGTTATCAAGAAATAAATAAAATACTTAAAAAAACATATATAGTTGATAAAACCAAAGCAAAAGACCTTCGTGGTAGGTTAGATAGAGTTTTTACACATAAGTTTTTTGGGTACTTTTTCTTTGTTTTTTTATTGTTAATTATCTTTCAATCTGTTTTCGATTGGGCTTCAGTACCTATGGATTTTATAGATGTTAGCTTTGCTCAAATTGCAGATTTTGCAAAAAGTAATCTGCCAAATGGAGTGCTAACAGACCTGTTAACGGAAGGGATAATACCAGGAATTGGAGGTGTCATTATATTTATTCCACAAATTGCCATTCTATTTTTATTTATCTCTGTTTTAGAAGAAACGGGTTATATGAGTCGTGTAGTATTTTTAATGGACAAAATTATGCGACGTTTTGGTATGAATGGTAAAAGTGTAATTCCGTTAATTTCGGGTACAGCATGTGCAATACCTGCAATTATGGCAACTAGAACAATTGCTAGTTGGAAAGAGCGTTTAATTACCATTTTGGTGGTGCCTTTTACAACTTGTTCTGCACGTTTACCTATATATGCAATTTTAATTTCTTTGATTATTCCTGATACAAAAATTTTAGGTTTTTTAAATTTACAAGGCCTGGTTTTGTTATTGTTGTACGGGTTGGGGTTTGTAACAGCTGTTATTGCTGCCTATATTTTACATAGAACTTTAAAGATAAAAACGAAGTCGTTTTTTGTGGTAGAAATGCCAAATTATAAATTACCATCTGTTAAAAATGTATTTTTTGAAGTGATTGAAAAAACAAAATCATTTGTTTTAGAAGCTGGAAAAATCATTTTAGCTTTGTCTATCGTGTTGTGGTTTTTAGCATCAAACGGACCGACTTCTTATGAGAATGCAGAGAAAAACACGATTGAAAACAGTGCAAATCAGAACTTAACAGATCAAGAATTACAACAAAAAGTAGCATCTGCAAAACTAGAGAATTCTTATATTGGTATTTTAGGAAAAACAATAGAACCAGCCATAAGACCTTTAGGGTATGATTGGAAAATAGGAATTGCTTTAATTACATCTTTTGCCGCACGAGAAGTGTTTGTAGGTACGTTAGCAACCATTTATAGTGTAGAAGCAGATGATGAAAATACATCTACTATTAAAGAAAAGATGAGGTCGGAGATAAACCCAGATACTGGAGAAAGAAGATTTAATTTTCCTGTTGGGATGTCTTTAATGATTTTTTATGCCTTTGCAATGCAGTGTATGGCTACTTTGGCTATTGTAAAACGTGAAACGAAGACTTGGAAATGGCCATTAATCCAATTGTTTGGAATGGGCTTATTGGCGTATGTTGCTTCATTTATAACCTATCAAATTTTAAGTTAATGCAAGAAATTATAGCATATATATTAGTTGTTCTAGCCGTTGCTTTTTTATTGAGAAAATACGTTTTCCCTTCTAAGAAAAAGAAAGGATGTAGCGCTGGTTGTGGGTGTTAATTCGTTTTCTCATAAATCTGTAGTTCACTTTTTTTAGTTATTTAAGGGGTTTTAACATGCGAAAAATAGGATAAAACAAGATTAAAAAGAGCAATCTGTTGCTTTTTTAATCTTGTAAATATTTTTTTGAATCTTAAATATGTTTAACACAAAATTAGTAAAATAACGCAAGAAGGTTTTTTATTTTTGATGACGGATCTTTATATCACGTCCTAAATTATAAAAATGAAAAAGACAATTCTATTATTTGCTGTTTTTGCACTCTCAATTATTTCATCAACAGATATTTTTGCCCAAAAATTTCCAAGATTAGATGTGAGCCCTCTTGATGTTGCTTCGTATCCAAGTGATTGGAGGAACTCAGATAAGTTAGTAAGAGTTATTTACGGAAGACCACAACTAAAAGGAAGAGCATTGTCTTCTTTGGCAGAGGTTTCAGATAAAGGTGTTTGGAGAACCGGTGCTAATGAAGCTTCTGAGATTACTTTTTTTAAGGATGTTTTATTTGGAGGAGAAAGTGTAAAAGCGGGTACATATACTTTGTTTTCTATACCTGGTGATAAAGAATGGACGCTGATTCTTAGTAATGTTAGAAATGTTTGGGGTCATTATACCTATGATAAAAAAGATGACGTTATTAGAGTTTCTGGTAAAGTTTCTGAAGCAAAAAAATCTATAGAAGCTTTTTCAATAGTTTTTAATGAAGAAGAGGATGATTTAGTTACCATGCATTTAGGCTGGGGAAATACAATAGTTTCGGTTTCTTTGCAAGAAGAAGTTGACTTAAAAGAATAATTTTTTTGTTGATTTTTTATCAAGCTTATAACACAATTTGGTTATTTATCTAATTATGTAGTGTTTTAGTTAAAAAAAACGCACTTAAATATACGGTACTAAAAAGCTTCATTTTTATGTTTTCTATTCAGAAAGCAAAAAAATGAAGCTTTTTTAATTACTTGTATGGTTGTTTTAATTCTTTAGGTAATTTATTTACCCATCGGAATCACAATAATTCCAGAGAACTTATCTTGAAACTTTATTAAATCTTTATCTGCTTCTAACTTGGTTTTGTAATTACCCACTTGCACTTTCCATTCCGGAGCATAATAAACTAGTTTAGAGAAAATTCCGGGGAACTCTACTTTAAAACGAGCCATAAATTGTCTTGCTTTTTGCTCATTACCGTTATAGAGTTGAATTCTGTAACCAAAGCCATAAGTGCTATTGAAACTTCTTTTTTTAGAAACAATATCTTTTATTTCTGTAGATTCATTAGTCTTGTTTTGTGAGAAAGAATTGTAACTTGTTGTTAGTAAAACAAACAAAAACGAGAGTACTGTTAATTTACTTTTCATGCTTAATTTAATTTTGTACAAAAATAACGACTAGTTTAGTAATAAATTAGATTTAACTCTTATTTAGAATAATTATAAATTAAGTTTTAGATTCTTTTAGCTTTTCAAACCTTAGGAAGAAGTATTACTTTTGTCAAACGAAAAAAAATGACTTTTGTCATTTTATATTAGATATTTTTAATCAAAGTTTAAATATGAAAAGTGTAGAACTGCACAATAGACTAGCCACATTACTTCTTAAAAGTATTACTTTTCTCCTAATTTTTGCATTCAGTGTATCTGCTTATTCACAAGATATTGATGAGGCACGACAAAAAGAAGGGAAAAAATTATTTAAATCGTTATGTGCTTCTTGTCACAAGTTAGATAAGAAATTAATTGGACCAGCTTTAAGTGGTGTTGAGGAGAGAAGAGAGAATGATTGGTTGCATGCTTGGATTAAAAATAATGCAGAATTTAGAGCAACTGGAGATTCAGATGCTAATGCAATTTTTGACGAGTACAATGGGGCAGCAATGTCTGCTTTCCCTCAATTAACAGATCAAAATGTAGATGATATTTTATATTATACTACAGTAGGTGAGCTTAAAAAAGTAGGAGAAGTAGCGGCAGGTGATGCTTCTGCAAATGTTTCTTCTGCAGATGCTCCGGGTTGGTTAATATATGTGCTTTCTGGTGCTATTATTGTTGCTTTTTTAATGATTGCAAGCTTGTTAAAACAGGTAAGTGAGTTAAAAGGCGATTCTGCTCCTGGAGAAGACTCTAATCTTAAAAGAGATTTACATGAGCTTTGGGCAGGTATAATGAAAAACACATTCTTAAAAGTATTAACTACAATATTTTTAGTATTGATTGGTATTTATGTCCTATTCGGATTCTTATTTCAAGTAGGGGTAGATGAAGGGTATCAGCCAATTCAACCAATTGCGTTTTCACACAAAATACATGCTGGAGATAATAAGATAGATTGTCAATATTGTCACTCATCAGCAAAACATAGTAAAACATCTGGTATACCTTCTGTTAATGTTTGTATGAATTGTCATAAAAATATTTCTGAAGTTGCAGATGATACTGTTGTAGAATTAGAAGATGGAGTTGTTCTTGGAAAAGAAGAGTTAGATCTTGAAATTGCAAAAGTATACACGGCAGCAGGTTGGGATGCAGATAACTTAGAGTATACAGGTGAAACGGCTCCGATTAAATGGGTGAGAGTTCATAATTTACCAGATTTCGTTTATTATAATCACTCACAACACGTAACGGTTGCTGGTATCGATTGTCAAAAATGTCACGGACCTGTAGAGGAAATGGATGAACTGTATCAGTACTCTCCATTAACAATGGGTTGGTGTATAAATTGTCATAAAGAAACTAAAGTGGATTTAAAAGGTAATGATTATTACAAGAAAATTCATGAAGATTTGGCAAAGAAATACAATGTAGATCAAGTTACCATTTCACAGTTGGGTGGTAAAGAGTGTGGTAAATGTCACTACTAATAAAAAAGAATTAAAAATTAAAAGATTAAAAGACTGAATGTTTTTTTCAATTTTAAATCTTTCAATCATTAAATAAAAAGTATAAATGGCTTCAGACAAAAAATACTGGCAAAGTGTTGAGGAACTTAAAGGTAGTTCTATTGTTGAAACGTTAAGTAAAAACGAATTTGTAGAAGAACTTCCTACAGATGAGTTTTTAGGTGATAAAGAAACTCTAGAAAATTCTTCTACTTCGCGTAGAGACTTTTTAAAATATGTTGGTTTTACTACAGCTGCAGCTTCATTAGCAGCTTGTCAGGGACCCGTTAGAAAGGCTATTCCTTATGTTGTAAAACCAGATGATATCATTGCTGGTATTGCAGATTGGTACGCAACTTCTATGGCAGATGGTTACGATTTTGCAAATGTGTTGGTTAAAACACGCGAAGGTCGTCCTATTCAAATAATGCCTAATAAAGAAGCAAACGGAACTACAAGTGCGAGAGTACAAGCTTCTGTTTTATCTTTATATGATGAAAAATTACGTTTAAAAGAGCCTCAAGATAAAGAAGCTTTTTTAACTTGGGCAGATGCTGATGCGAAAATTGGTGCAAAATTAAACCAATTAAAAGAAGCTAATAAACCTGTTGTTTTATTAACAGGAACTATGGCAAGTCCATCAACAGATAAAATTATTGAAGGCTTTATTGCTGCTAACCCTAATGTAAAACATGTTGTTTATGATGCGGTTTCAGAATCTGGAGCAGCAGATGCTTTTATGGCAATGTACGGTAAACGTGTGTTACCAAATTATCATTTAGAAAATGCAAAAACAATTGTTTCTTTTGGTGCAGATTTTCTTGGAGATTTTCACGCAGGTTTAGAGAAGAAATACATTGCTGGTAGAAAACCAGAGAAAGGATACATGTCTTACCATGTACAGATAGAAAGTAATATGTCTTTAACAGGTGCTAATGCTGATAAAAGAGTGGTTGTAAAACCATCTGATCAGGTTTTTGCATTGTTAAATTTATACAACGCTATTACAGGAGCTAATGTTCCTTCTAAAGCAACTTCTGTAGATGCAACAATTAAAAAATTAGCTTCAGATTTAAAGAAAGCTGGTTCTAAAGGTGTTGTTTTAACTGGGTTGAATGATAAAAATGCACAATTAATTTCGTTAGCAATTAATAAAGCATTGAATAGTGAAATTATTGATACAAAAAATACGCTAAACATCCGTAAAGGAAATGATGCTGAAGTTGCTCAATTAGTTTCAGATATGAAAGCTGGTAAAGTATCAGGATTAATTGCATACAATGTAGATCCTGTGTATTCATTATCAAATGCATCAGATTTTTCTGAAGGATTAGGTAAACTAGAAATTTCAGTAGCATTGTCTACAGAACATAACAGCACTACTGCTTTAATGGATTATGCATTACCAACTCCACACTTTTTGGAGTCTTGGGGAGATGCGCAGTTCGATTCTGTGACGTATGGTTTAATGCAACCAACAATTCAACCATTATTTAATACACGTCAGGTTCAAGACACGTTATTAAAATGGTCTGGAGATACTACAAAATATTACGATTATTTAAAAACATACGCAGCTACCAATGTTTTAGGTGGTGCTTCATGGAACAAAGCCTTACATAATGGTTTTTTCAAAAAAGACCTTTCTTTAGAAGAAGAGGGAGAAGTTTTTGAATCTACTGTTGTAATTTCTGATATTGCATCAAAATTAGCAAGTTCAGCGAAGAAAGCTTCTGGTTTTGAATTAAACTTATATACTAAAACAGGTTTAGGAGACGGTAAACAAGCAAACAATCCTTGGTTACAAGAATTTCCAGACCCTATTACAAGAGCTTCTTGGGATAATTACTTAATGATGTCTATGGCAGATGCCAGAGAATTAGGTTTTTCTAATCCTGTAAAAGATAACGGTGCTATTAATGGTGATTATGCCAAAGTATCTGTTAATGGTGTTGATGTTGTTGTTCCAGTAATGGTACAACCGGGTCAGGCTATTGGTTCTGTCGGTTTAGCATTAGGTTACGGTAAAACTTTTGGTTTAAAAGACGAAATGAAAGTTGGTGTTAATGGATATCCATTATACATTAACGGAAACAATATTCAGTACGGAGTTACAATAGAAAAAGTATCTGGTACCCATAAATTTGCTTGTACACAAGTACAAAAAACAATTGCAGGTCGTCATGATATTTTAAAAGTAGCTTCTTTAAAAGAGGTAGTAAGTAGTGTAGATCCAAAACATTCTTGGAACAAGCCTGCTTTTGTATCTTATGACCATAAAGAAGTTGAAGCAAAATCTATAGATTTATGGGGAGAGCACAACAGAGAAGTTGGTCATCACTTTAACTTATCAATAGATTTATCATCTTGTACAGGTTGTGGTGCGTGTGTTATTGCATGTCATGCAGAAAACAATGTACCAGTTGTAGGTAAAAATGAGGTTAGAGTTGGTAGAGATATGCACTGGTTGCGTATCGATAGATATTACTCTTCTGAAGTTGCAACAAGAGAAGAAGCGAAAGCAATGGGCTTAAGCGGTGGAGACTTGTATAAAGCTATAGAAACTGAAGCAGAAAACCCAGAGGTTACTTTTCAACCAATGATGTGTCAGCACTGTAACCATGCTCCTTGTGAGACTGTGTGTCCAGTTGCAGCAACATCACATGGTCGCCAAGGTCAAAACCAAATGGCATATAATAGATGTGTAGGTACAAGATATTGTGCAAACAACTGTCCTTATAGAGTGCGTCGTTTTAACTGGTTTCAGTATTCTAACAACAAAGATTTTGACTTCAACATGAATAATGACTACGGTAAAATGGTTTTAAACCCAGATGTTGTAGTTCGTTCTAGAGGAGTTATGGAAAAATGTTCTATGTGTATTCAAATGACACAAGCAACAATTTTACAAGCTAAAAAAGAAGGAAGACCTGTTAACACAGATGAGTTTTCAACAGCTTGTTCATCAGCTTGTACAACAGGAGCTATGGTTTTTGGAGATGTTAATAACGAAAAAGACGAAGTAGCTACATTAGCAGAAGACAAGAGAGCCTATCACGTATTAGATTACTTGCAGACGAAGCCGAATGTAGTATATCAAGTGAAAGTTAGAAATACAAACGAAGCGTAAGAAAATTTTAAATTTAAAACTCAAAGTTGAAGGACTTTGAAAGTTTAAAAACTATAATTAAACTAAGTAATAAAAATATGTCTCATTACGAAGCACCCATAAGGGAACCTTTAGTACTAGGTGATAAAAGTTATCACGATATTACAGAAGACATTGCAAAACCTATTGAAGGGGTTGCAAATAAAAATTGGTATATAGCATTTTACATTTCTTTGGCTGCAACGCTTTGGGGATTTGGATGTATTTTTTATACCATAGGTACTGGTATTGGAGTTTGGGGATTGAACAAGAACATTGGTTGGGCTTGGGATATTACAAACTTTGTATGGTGGGTTGGTATTGGTCACGCAGGAACGTTAATTTCTGCAGTACTTTTATTATTCCGTCAAAAATGGAGAATGGCAATTAACCGTTCTGCAGAAGCAATGACAATTTTTGCCGTTTTTCAAGCAGGGTTGTTTCCATTGATTCACATGGGTAGACCATGGAACGGATACTGGGTATTGCCAATGCCAAATCAATTTGGTTCATTATGGGTAAACTTTAACTCACCATTATTATGGGATGTTTTTGCAATATCAACGTATTTATCTGTGTCATTGGTTTTCTGGTGGACAGGTTTATTACCAGATTTTGCAATGATTAGAGATAGAGCTGTGAAGCCTTTCCAAAAGAAAATATATGCTTTATTATCATTTGGTTGGTCTGGTAGAGCAAAAGACTGGCAACGTTTTGAAGAAGTATCTTTGGTACTTGCAGGTTTAGCAACACCATTAGTACTTTCTGTACATACAATTGTATCTATGGATTTTGCTACTTCTATTAACCCAGGTTGGCACTCAACAATTTTCCCTCCTTATTTCGTGGCAGGAGCAATCTTTTCTGGATTTGCAATGGTACAAACGTTATTAGGAATCATGAGAAAGGTTACTAACTTAGAAGATTACATTACCCGTATGCATATTGAATATATGAATATGGTAATTATCTTAACAGGTGGTATTGTAGCTGTAGCATACGCAACAGAATTCTTTATTGCATGGTATACAGGTTCACCTTATGAAAACTATACATACTTATCTGTAGGTGCTGCAACAGGACCTTATGCTTGGGCATTTTGGTCATTAATAGGATTCAATATTGTTACACCTCAATTATTGTGGTTTAAGAAAATTAGAAGAAGTTTTATTATGACTTTCATCATATCTATTGCTATTAATATTGGTATGTGGTTTGAGCGTTTCGATATTATTGCAATTGTATTAAGTAAAGGACATTTACCATCTACATGGTGGCGTTTTGAACCTACGTTTGTAGATGTTGGAATCTTTGTAGGTACTATTGGGTTTTTCTTTGTATTATTCTTATTATATGCAAGAACCTTCCCTGTAATTGCACAAGCAGAGGTAAAAACAATTTTAAAATCTTCTGGAGAATTTTACAAGAAGAGAAGAGAACAAGGTATACCAACTAAGCCAGCTATTAATGTAGCTAACGTAGCAGGTACAACTGATAAATCTAATAAAGAATAATTATGGAATCAGCAAAAGTTATTCACGCATTTTATAATGATGACGAAGTTCTAATGGATGCAGTGAAAGCTGTAAAAGCAGAACATCTTCATATAGAGGAAGTATTTTGTCCTTTTCCAGTACATGGATTAGACAAAGCCATGGGATTAGCACCAACAAGATTAGCAATAACTGCATTTCTTTACGGAATTACAGGATTATCATTTGCTATTTGGATGACTAATTACATGATGATTCAAGATTGGCCACAAGATATTGGTGGTAAGCCAAATTTTTCTTGGTGGACAAACATGCCAGCATTTGTGCCAATTATGTTTGAATTAACAGTGTTTTTTGCAGCCCATTTAATGGTAATTACTTTTTACATGAGAAGTAGATTATGGCCATTTAAAGATGCAGAAAATCCAGACCCAAGAACTACGGATGATCATTTTTTAATGGAAATACCTGTAAACAATAATGAAGCTAAAATTATTGCTTTATTAACCAATACAGGAGCTGTAGAAATTAATGTAGTAGACAAGCACTAATATATAGAAAATGAAGAATTTTAAATTAATTATCGCTTTATTTACGCTTACAAGTATTATTTCTTGTAATGATAAACGTACGCCTCAATTACAATTTATGCCAGATATGTATGTATCTGTGCCTTATGATGTAAATGGAGCTAATGGTCTTAATGGAGAACCAGTAAACATTAAACCTGTTGCAGGTACAATTGCAAGAGGTGGGCATGCAGCTTATGATATCCCTAACACAAATGAAGGATATGAATTAGCTAAACTTAGAGTAACTAACCCGTTAGAAACTACAGAAGAAAGTTTAGCAAACGGTAAAGCTATGTATGAGATATACTGTGCAAGTTGCCATGGTAAAGCTGGTGATGGAAATGGAGTTTTATCTCAAAGAGATAAGTTTTCAGGTATTCCTAACTATAAAGATAGAGACATTAACACAGGGAGTATTTATCATGTAATTATGCACGGTAAAAACTTAATGGGTTCACATGCATCTCAAACAACGTATACAGAGCGTTGGCAGATAGTACAATACGTAGAAAAATTACGTTCAGAATTATAATTTCAATAAGAAAGAATACGAAAAAGATATGTATCAATTCTCAGGTAAATTAAAAACATTCTCATTAGCACTAATACTTATTGGTTTAGTGGGAATTGGTTATGGTTTTTACTCAGCTCCTAAAACAGTTGAAGAAGCTAAAGAAATTATTGCACAACAGGCAGCACATGGCGAAAGTCATGCTACTTCTCATGAAGAAGTAAGTGCTGATGGGCATAAAAGTGAAGCACATGGTGAAAGCCATGCTTCAGTAGATGGATCTCATGATGACGCGCATGCTGAACATGTTTTGCATCAATTAAAAAATAAACCTTGGTCTGCGGTATATGTAGCATTGTTTTTCTTTTTAGGAATTACTTTATTAGTATTAACTTTTTATGCAATTCAAAGAGTTGCACAAGCTGGTTGGTCTATTCTTCTATTTAGAGTAATGGAAGCTATTACGGCTAATTTAGTACCAACATCAATAGTAATGGTGCTTATAATACTTTCTGCTGTAATGCATTGGAACCACATGTTCCCTTGGATGGCAGAAGGAGTATTTGATCCTACAAGTCCTAACTACGATCCTATTGTAGATGGTAAATCTTGGTGGATAAATTTACCTGGTTGGGCTATTAGAAGTATTATTTATTTAGCAATTTGGAATGCCTATAGATGGTTTATCCGTAGAAATTCTATAAAAGAGGATACTGCAAATGATGGTTATAAAACTTACAAATTAAGCTTTAATGTTTCTATCGGTTTTATTTTCTTATTTATGATTACTGAAACATTAATGTCTTGGGATTGGATTATGGGGTTAGATCCTCACTGGTTCTCTACTTTATTTGGATGGTATGTATTATCTAGTTTATTAGTAAGTGCGTTAACTGTAATAGCTCTTGTAACTATTTACTTACGTTCTAAAGGTGCTTTACCAGCAGTAAATGATAGTCACATTCATGATTTAGCTAAATATATGTTTGGTTTTTCTATCTTTTGGACGTACCTATGGTTTTCTCAATTTATGTTAATCTGGTACGCAGATATCCCAGAGGAGACTACTTACTTTGCTATGAGATTTAATGAATATAACTTTCCTTTCTTAGCAATGGTAGTAATGAACTTTGCTTTTCCTGTATTGTTATTATTAAATAGTGACTTTAAAAGTGTTCCTTGGTTTATCGTTATAGGTGGTGTCGCAATCCTTATTGGACATTATATTGATATTTTTGTAATGGTTATGCCTGGTACTGTTGGTGCACAATGGTCATTCGGTATCCCTGAAATTGGTGCTATATTGTTCTTCTTAGGAGTCTTTATATATGCTACTTTTAGTTCTTTTGCAAAAGCAATTGCAATACCAACTGGTAATCCTTTCTTAGAAGAAAGTAAACATTATCATTATTATAATATTGAACACAGAGGTGAAGGTTCAGGAGATCATCATTAATAAATAATTTAAACTAAAATAATTAAGACGAGATAAATATGCTAGCTCTATTTTATATTTTTATAGTCGTTGCAATCGGTGTAAGTTTTTGGCAAATAACCAGAATATTAAACTTAAGAAGCGTAATTGCTACTGATAAAGACAATGCAACCCAAGGTAGGAATGCCATTTACTTTATGGTTTTTTTATACGCAATGATGATTTATTGTTTAATCTTCATGAATGTTGTAATGTTACCAGAATCTGCTTCTTATGAAGGAGAACATGATGATAACCTTTTTGATATTACATTTTGGTTAATTGGTATTGTTCAATTTTTAATGCAATTCTTTATTTTCTATTTTACCTTTAAGTATAAAGGCGAGAAAGGAAAGAAAGCAAAATTCTATTCAGACAGTCATAAATTAGAGGCTATTTGGACCATTACTCCAGCTGTTGTTTTAGTTGTTTTAATTGGTTACGGATTATGGCAATGGAATAATATCATGGATTTATCTGATTTAGAAGATCCTGTTGTGATAGAAGTGTATGCTCAGCAATTTAGATGGGATGCTCGTTATGCAGGTGATGATAATACCTTAGGTTTAGGAAACGTTAACTATATTAAAGGTATGAACACTATAGGTGTTGATATGGATGATAAAAATGCGCAAGATGATAAACAAGTAACTGAATTGTATTTACCAAAAGGTAGAAAAGTTCATTTCAAGTTTCGTTCTCAAGACGTTTTGCACTCCGCTTATATGCCTCACTTTAGAGCGCAAATGAACTGTGTACCAGGTATGGTTACTCAATTTGGTTTTACTCCAAAGTATACTACTGCAGAGATGAGACAACAATCTGAAGTAATTGAAAAAACTGCAGGGATCAACAAAATAAGAAAAGCTAAAGGAGAAGATCCTTATGAGTTTGATTATTTATTGTTATGTAATAAAATTTGTGGAGCTTCTCACTATAACATGCAAATGAAAATTACGGTTGTAGAACAAGAAGAGTATGACAAATGGATTGCAGAGCAACCAACATTAGCATCAGTATTAAATAATAATAATTAAAAAGACACTACAAATAAATAAGATTATGTCAGAACATCATCATAAAGAAACATTTGTAACAAAATATATTTTTAGCCAAGATCATAAAATGATTTCTAAGCAGTTCTTAGTAACTGGTATGTTTATGGGAATCATTGGCGTATTTATGTCTATGTTATTTCGTATGCAAATAGCATGGCCAGAAAAGTCATTTTCTCTAATAGAAGCATTTTTAGGAGATCACCAAACAGACGGTGTAATGAACCCAGATATGTACTTAGCTTTGGTTACAATACATGGTACTATAATGGTATTCTTTGTATTAACGGCTGGTTTAAGTGGTACATTTTCTAACTTATTAATACCATTGCAAATTGGAGCGAGAGATATGGCTTCTGGTTTTTTAAACATGGTGTCATACTGGATGTTTTTTGTTTCATGTATCATCATGGTGTGCTCTTTGTTTGTTGAAGCAGGTCCAGCAGCAGCAGGATGGACAATCTATCCTCCATTAAGTGCTTTACCACAAGCAATTCCAGGTTCTGGAATGGGTATGACTTTATGGTTAGTTTCTATGGCTATTTTTATTGCTTCTTCTTTAATAGGATCTTTAAATTATATAGCAACTGTTTTTAACTTAAGAACAAAAGGAATGAAAATGACAAGATTGCCTTTAACTATTTGGGCTTTCTTTGTAACTGCAATTATTGGTGTAGTTTCTTTCCCAGTATTATTATCTGCTTGTTTATTATTAATATTTGATAGAAGTTTTGGAACTTCTTTCTATTTATCAGATATTTTTATTGCTGGTGAAGTTTTACATTATCAAGGTGGTTCTCCAGTATTATTTGAGCACTTATTTTGGTTCTTAGGTCACCCGGAGGTATATATTGTAATTTTACCTGCCATGGGTATTGTTTCTGAAGTTTTAGCAATTAATTCACGTAAACCTATCTTTGGTTACCGCGCAATGATTGGTTCTATTATAGGAATTGCGTTTTTATCTACAATTGTTTGGGGACACCACATGTTTGTATCTGGTATGAATCCTTTCTTAGGTTCTGTATTTACATTTACAACGTTACTAATTGCAATTCCATCTGCAGTAAAATCATTTAACTGGTTAACTACATTGTGGAAGGGTAATCTTCAATTAAATCCTGCCATGTTATTCTCTATCGGATTGGTTTCTACATTCGTTACAGGAGGTTTAACAGGTATTGTTTTAGGAGATTCAGCTTTAGATATTAATGTGCATGATACTTACTTTGTTGTAGCGCATTTCCACTTAGTAATGGGGGTTTCTGCTATTTTTGGAATGTTTGCTGGTGTGTATCACTGGTTTCCTAAAATGTATGGTAGAATGATGAATAAAACATTAGGTTATTGGCATTTCTGGTTAAGCATCATTTGTGCTTACGGAGTTTTCTGGCCAATGCACTTTATAGGTTTAGCAGGTTTACCAAGAAGATATTATTCTAACACAGCATTTCCTATGTTCGATGATTTATCTGATATTAATATAGTAATTACATTATTTGCTTTAGTTGGTGGTTTTGCTCAAATATTTTTTATTGCAAACTTCTTTATATCTATTTATAGAGGACAAAAAGCAACAATGAATCCTTGGAATGCAACTACTTTAGAATGGACTACTCCTGTAGAGCATGTACATGGAAACTGGCCAGGTAAATTACCAGAAGTACACAGATGGGCGTATGATTACAGTAAACGTGTAGATCCAGAAGATGATGATAGTGACTATTTACATGGTGAAGACTTTGTGTTACAAACTGTGCCTTTATTAGAGGGTGAAGAACCTTCTTAGATTTTAAAAAGACATCATTTAATTATAAATGATATTTAATATACAAAACCAGTGAAATTTTTTCACTGGTTTTTTTTGTTTAACAATATACAGATTTTCACCTTTTTTAAATAGTACTATAGTATATGTGCAGCTAATAAATGTGATTATCTTTTAGTTTGAAAGTTCAAGTTTAAGTCATACAATTATGTTGTATTCTTTTTGATTTCAACCTTCGGTTGATGACGTAATGGATGATAAAATTAACCGTAATAACAACAGAATATTTGATTGGTTTATAAAAGTTACTAGGTTTTTTAAGGAATATTAAAACATTCAGCAGTAGAAATATTTCTTTCTAAAGTGATGAAAAGGATTTATCCTAATTATTTGTAAAAGTCAAGTTACGTGCTTTATAAAATGTTGTTATCGGCTATAAAAAGGATATAACGAGTGTTTACATATAGTTTCTTGTATCCATTTAATACTACACCAAGTGATTCTTCTTACCTTACTTCTTTTAATTCTATTAGATATCTATTCAGTTCTTCTTTTAATATAGAAAAAGAAGTAATTGTTATGAAGCATACATCATACTTTCAGTTGATTAATAATATATCTAAGTTGGTTTAAAACCTTCTTTATATGTCATTTTAGAAAGAATGAATGTCAAATAAGGGCTCAATCTTATTTTGTTGCCCAACTTTATATTTTGGCGTAAAACTATTGTTACAAAGGTGGTTTTATGGTTGTTAAAAGTAGTGTAGTAGAATTTACAATACTAGCTTTTATTCTAAATGAAAATAAATTAGTATTACTCTTTCTGATGTATTTTTTCAGAGAACTAGTTAAAATCTATAACGATTCATTCTACCTTAAACTTTAGTAAGTAATATCTGTGTAATAAACTTTAAGTACAGCTACTCATTAAAATGATCAATGAGTTTAATTGATGAAATTATTTATCTTATCATTAGGAATAAAGCCTTTTAATATTAAAAAAACACCACATATAACCAATATAATACCCATTATTTTTTTTAATCTATAAATAACCAAAGGTGTCATTTTATTTTTTAGTTGTTTAGCTAAGAGTATTTTTCCAAGGTCTGTAAGTGCATACCCTAAAATTATAGTTGCAAAATACCAAAAGATACTGTTAGAATTCATGTTTAAAGTAGGGCCAATTACTAAGACAGTTCCCAACCAAAAGGCCAACACTCCAATATTTATAAAGTTTAAAAAGTAACCTTTAAAAAATAATTTTATATAGTTGTTTTTAACAGGTACTTCTATGTTTTCTGCTGATGCTAAAGCTTCTTTTTTATTTTGTTTATCAAAGTAAGTTATAAGTCCATATACAATAAGTACTAGGCCACCAATAAAGAAAAGCCTTGGATCATCTTTAATCTTTTCTAAAAAAGAACGACTACCAAAATATGCCATACATATAAAAGTAACATCACCCAAAAGCACACCAATATCAAACGCAATTGCCGCTCTAGCTCCTTTTAAAATACTGGTTTGAATTAGCATAAAAAAAACAGGTCCTATCATAAAAGCCATGAAAAAACCTATCAAAAATGCATTCTTAAAGTCGTAAATATCCATTGGATAAAGGTAATTGTTTAATTACGATTTACCATTATCAGTTTTTAAAATTGTCTTAGTAGTGTCTTATGTTTAAGTAACATAATATTGTTCCGTTTTATATAACTTCTCTCTACGTTCTAAATGTTACGATTGTGAATTTTGTATGTTTTTAACTTATTTTACCAAAGGCTTTTTTACTAATCAGTTTGTCTGTTAGACCTTTTGGTAGAAATCATATAATGGAACTTAAAGTTGTAAGCTCACTGTTATGAGATTTTAGTATTCTTTGAAGTGCTATTCTTGCAATGTGTAATCTATAGAACTAAATCCGCGTTAGGGATTGCAGCGACATCCTTTTTACTTTTTCTGTAAAAAGATATAGCGGAAAGCCCGCTCGAACGCAAAAAAAATAGTAGAATTTATAAAAGTTGATACCTACAAGGTTTTTGAAACCTTGTAGGTATCAACTAAATATTTTTAAACATCATCAAAATCTATAGAGATTTTTGAAGTTGTAGGATATGCCTGACAAGCTAAAACAAAACCGTCTTCAATCTCACTATCTGTTAAAATTGAGTTTTTAACCATTATGGCGTTTCCTTCTGTAACTTTACACAAACAAGTACTGCAAACCCCACCTTGGCAAGAATAAGGAGCATCTAAATTATTACGTAAACTGGCCGATAAAAGATCGTCAGTTTGGTTCATAGTAAAGGTTGTTTCTTCATCATCTAGCATTACAATTACCTCTGTAGTGCCTTCTTTAATTTCAGCAACAGCTTCTTCGTCTATAGAAGTTGTAAATAATTCAAAATGAATGTTCTCTTTAGCAAAACCACGTTCTGTAAGTGTTGCAGAAACTTCATCAATCATACTTTCCGGTCCACATAAAAAAGCGGCATCAAAAGAAATGTCTTTGTAACTATTGTTAATGTAAAAATTAGTGCGCGCTTTGTCTATTCTACCAAATAAAGAACCTTCTATTTGTTCTCTACTATAAATGTAGTGTAGGTTTAAACGTTCTGGATATGCTTCTTTTAAAGTATCTAATTCTTCTTTAAAAATTGTATCTGCAGCCGTTTTATTTCCATAAATTAATGTAAATGTAGATGAAATTTCATTTTTCAACACATCTTTAATCATAGATAGAATTGGAGTAATACCAGATCCTGCAGCAAAAGCAATGTAGTTTTTATGCGGTTTAGGGTCTAATATAAATTTCCCTTCTGGTTCAGATATTTCTATAAAATTTCCTTCATTTAATTCTGTAGTTGCATAGGTAGAAAAAGTACCATTTTCTACCGCCTTAACAGCTACTTTTAAATAAGCTTCACTAGGAGAAGAACAAATAGAGTATGCCCTTCTAACCTCTTTGCCGTTAATTGTTTTTTTAAGTGTTAAATATTGCCCTGCATGAAAAGCAAATTTAGACTTTAAATTTCCGGGTATTTTAAATACCAGAGAAACCGCATCTGCGGTTTCTCTAATCACTTCTTGTATGTTTACTTTATGAAATGTTACCATTAAAAATATATGTTTTATACCAAATTATTTGCTACCAAATATTCAGCAATTTGAACTGTGTTTGTAGCAGCACCTTTACGTAGGTTATCTGCAACGATCCACAAATTTAAGGTATTTTCTTGAGATTCATCCCTTCTAATTCGTCCAACAAACACTTCGTCTTTATCATGAGCATTTATTGCCATCGGATACACGTTGTTAGCCAAATCATCTTCTACAATAACACCAGGAGTTTCACTTAATATTTTACGAACTTCTGCTAAATCAAAAGCATTTTCAAACTGAACATTTACAGCCTCAGAATGTCCACCAGCAGTAGGAATTCTAACCGCAGTTGCAGTTACAGAAAAAGAATCATCACGTAAAATCTTTTTAGGTTCTTTAACTAATTTCATTTCCTCTTTAGTATACCCGTTTTCTAAAAAAACATCACAATGCGGAATTGCATTTCTTCCAATTTTATGAGGATATGCCATTTCACCTTCAATACCAGCCTCTTCATTATCTAATTGCTGTACCGCTTTAACGCCAGAACCAGAAACAGACTGATACGTAGAAATAACTACACGTTTCATTTTATATTTTAAATGTAACGGAGATAAAACTGCTACTAACTGAATTGTAGAACAGTTTGGGTTTGCAATAATTTTATCATCCTTTGTTAAAACGTCTCCGTTAATTTCTGGAACTACTAATTTCTTAGTTGGGTCCATTCTCCAAGCAGAAGAGTTGTCGATAACTGTTGTACCAACTTCTGCAAATTTAGGAGCCCATTCTAAAGAAGTCTCTCCACCAGCAGAAAATAAAGCTACATCCGGAGCCATTTTTACAGCATCTTCTAAAGTTACTATGGTGTATTCTTTCCCTTTATATGATAATTTTTTTCCAGCAGATCTTGCAGAAGCTACAGGAATAAATTCCGTTATAGGTAAATTACGCTCTTCTAAAACTTTCAACATTACTGTGCCCACCATTCCAGTTGCACCTACTACAGCTATTTTCATCGCCTAAAAATTTAATTATAAATTGAGTTGCAAATATCTTAAAAATAATAATCATACAAATCACTTACATCCTTCTAAATCGACTAAAGTTTAAAATTGAAGCACAAAAAATCCTGATGTTTAAATTTAAACAGTTTGATGTAAAATTATAATAAACCGATCTTTAAAATTTCTTTAGAAGCTATTTCCTGCTTTCCGCACTCGCTTTTTTTTCCTAAAAAGTCAAAAAAGAGCTCAAACAAATGCTTCAATCAGGGCTAAACTTATTTGGCAGCATTACTGCTAGGTACGAAGCAATTTCACGATTAATAAGCAGATTTCTTTGTTATTTTTTTTTAAAACTGCTTTTAACAACCTCGTAGTCACAAAGAAAACATAGCGTTATGTTTTCTTTGTGACTACGAGGTGATTTTTAGTTTTTGTAAAGAGTTTAAGACTCCTTTGTAACGAGTGTGGTTAAAGATTGTCTTTAATAATAATTTAGAAATTCGTTAGAAACGAGTACTAATATAGAGCCTAAAACTTTCTCATTTTAGCGTAAAACGGACCAAATCTATGATAATAATCATAAAATTTCTTACTAAAACCCGTAACTTTGCAACAATAGAAACTGAAACAAATTCAGTTTAAAAACGTTAAACAAATTAGTATAGCATGCAACTGTACAATAAGTTAAGCGCCATAGAACGCGCTGCATTAATAGACGAAGCTGGTAAAGACCGCTTAACAATTTCTTTTTATCAATATTTTAAAATAGAAAACCCACAATTATTTAGAGACAAATTATTCTTAGAATGGAGTGAACTCGATGTTTTAGGTCGAATTTATGTTTCATACGAAGGTATCAATGCTCAATTATCTGTTCCATCAGAAAATTTTTATGCTTTAAAAGACCAATTAGACAGTATTTCTTTTTTAAAGGATATTCGTTTAAATGTTGCTATAGAACACGATAATAAATCGTTTTTAAAGTTAAAAGTAAAAGTTAGAAACAAAATTGTTGCCGATGGTTTAAATGATGAAACTTTTGATGTAACTGCAAAAGGTGTGCATTTAAATGCAGCTGAATTCAACGCAATGTTAGCAAACCCAGATACGGTTTGTGTAGACATGCGTAACCATTACGAAAGTGAAATTGGTCATTTCGATGGCGCTGTAACTCCAGATGTAGATACCTTTAGAGATTCTTTAGATATTATAGAAGAAGATTTAAAAGACAACAAAGAAGACAAAAATTTGTTGATGTATTGTACTGGCGGAATCCGTTGCGAAAAAGCATCTGCGTACTACAAACACAAAGGTTTCAAAAACGTTTTTCAATTAGAAGGCGGAATTATAGAATACACACGTCAGGTAAAAGAAGAAGGGATTGAGAATAAATTTATCGGTAAAAACTTTGTTTTTGATCATAGAAGAGCAGAACGCATTACAGATGATGTAGTTTCTAACTGTCACCAATGTGGTAAAGCATGTGACGAGCATACAAATTGTGCCAACGAAGCATGTCATTTATTATTTATTCAATGTGATGAATGTGCCGAAAGAACAGAAAACACCTGTTCTGCAGATTGCCAAGAAATAATTCAGTTGTCTTTTGAGGAGCAAAAGGAATTAAGAAAAGGGAAAGGAAACAGCAATAAAATCTTTAAGAAAGGTCGCTCTGAAGCTTTAAAATTTAAAAAATAAAGTCATGCAAAACGCTGATAATAAGAATACTTTTTCAGAAAAAGAAATGAACTATTTGCTTTCAGGAAAAAACGGAAAAGTTTTATTGAAATCTATAAATGAATTGGAAGCTAGTAATGGTATTAAAAAGGAAATTAAGGTAACTTCTATAAAATAAAGTCATGCAAAAAATCGAATTAATGGCGCCAGCTGGTAATTTTGAATCTATGCAAGCTGCTTTAGATAATGGTTGCGATTCTATTTATTTTGGAGTAGAGCAACTTAATATGAGAGCAAGAGCTTCTGTTAATTTTACGTTAGATGATTTAGAAGAGATTTCTAAAAGATGTTCAGCAAAAAATGTGAGAAGCTATCTTACATTAAATACAATAGTTTATGATCATGATTTATCAATAGTAAAAACATTGATAAAACGTGCAAAAGAAGCAAATATAACAGCTGTAATTGCCATGGATCAAGCAGTGATTTCTATGGCTAGAGAACAGCAAATGGAAGTCCATATTTCTACACAAATAAATATTACAAATATAGAAACGGTAAAATTCTATGCACTTTTTGCAGATACTATTGTTTTAAGTAGAGAGTTGAGTTTACGACAAGTAAAAAAGATTACAGAGGCTATTGAGAAAGATCAAATAAAAGGACCTTCTGGTAGATTGGTTGAAGTTGAGATTTTTGGTCATGGTGCTTTGTGTATGGCGGTTTCTGGTAAATGTTATATGAGTTTACATTCATCAAATTCATCAGCAAACAGAGGTGCTTGCAAACAAAATTGCAGAAAAAAATATACGGTTATCGACCAAGAAACTGGTTTTGAAATGGAGTTAGATAATGAATATATTATGTCTCCAAAAGACTTGTGTACTATTGACTTTTTAGACCAAGTTGCAGATGCTGGAATTAAAGTTTTAAAAATTGAAGGTAGAGGAAGAGCACCAGAATATGTTGCCAAAGTAATTAAATGTTACCGAGATGCAATTGATAGTTTGGCTGCAGAAACTTACGATAAAGAAAAAGTAATTTCTTGGATGAAAGAATTAGAAAAAGTCTACAATCGTGGTTTTTGGAATGGCTATTATTTAGGTCAGAAATTAGGAGAATGGAGTAAAGAGTCTGGTTCTCATGCAACACAAAAAAAAGTCTATTTGGGCAAAGGAGAACATTATTTTGACAAAGCTAAAATTGGTCAGTTTAAAATTGATGCGTACGATGTTGCTTTAGGCGATACAATTCTAATAACTGGGCCTTCAACTGGGGCTCAAGAAATGGAAGTAAAACAAATGTTTGTAAACGATGTTCCTGCAGAAAAAGCAACTAAAGGAGACGACGTTACCATGAAGTTAGATTTTAAAATAAGAAGATCAGATAAGTTATATAAAATTGTAAAAACGGAATTCGCAGAAAACTAATGGTAGTAATTACGTTGCAAAGAAACAAATGCATTGGTTGTAATTACTGTGTAGAATTAGCGCCAAGTCAGTTTCAAATGTCTAAAAAAGACGGGAAAACTGTTCTTTTACATTCCATAGAAAAAAAAGGTTTCTTCACTATAAAATCTTTCGATGAATCTATTTTTGATGCTTCTTTGGAAGCTAAAAAAGCCTGTCCTGTTAAAATTATTGAAGTAAAACAGGTTTAAAAATCGAGAAAATTTAAAAATAAAGTCCTCATTTATTGAGGGCTTTTTTTGTTTAAAAAAAAGAGGTGTTTATACGAATACTAATTAAAACCATGCAAATACTAAACGGATTCGGAAGTAAACAATTTTTCATACTACATTTGAGGTATCAATAAATAAAAAAGTAGTTATGTTAACTTTCATAAACCTATTTTTTCATTCTTTGAGAATGCGTATATTTACGAATTAGTGAGGGTTAAGTTGTGTATATCTATCAACTTGATAATCAATTTATAAACCAAGAGGTTTTTAGGATTTATAGAGCGCTTTTTTAGTGGATATGCTGCTAAAAATAGACTATAAAGACTATCAACTATAAAAATATATATACTTACATGGCATGTGGAAGTTGTGGTACAACAGAAAATGGAGTACCAAAAGGTTGCAAGAGTAATGGTAATTGTGGGTCAGGAACCTGCGGAAGTGGTAGTAATAAACTAGCCGTTTTTGACTGGTTGTCTAATATGACGTTGCCAAGTGGACAAGAGAAATTTAATATTTTTGAAGTCCGTTTTAAAAATGGAAGAAAGCATTTTTTTACTAACCCAGATAATTTACCCATCACTATGGGAGATATTGTGGCGGTAGAAGGATCTCCAGGACATGATATTGGTACGGTTTCTTTGGCAGGAGAATTGGTGAAAGTGCAAATGAAAAAACGCAAAATTACCGCAGAGCATGAAGATGTAAAGAAAATTTACAGAAAAGCGAGTCAGAGAGATATAGATATTTGGCAAGAAGCTAGAGGAAAAGAAGAAGAAACGCAAAGAAAAGGACGAGAAATTTTAGGTCGTTTAGGTTTGCAAATGAAATTATCTGATGTAGAATATCAAGGTGATGGAAACAAAGCTACATTTTATTATACAGCAGATACAAGAGTAGATTTTAGACAGTTAATTAGAGACTTGGCAAGTGCTTTTTCTATTCGTGTAGAAATGAAACAAGTAGGTGCAAGACAAGAAGCTGCCCGTTTAGGTGGTGTTGGTTCTTGTGGTAGAGAGTTGTGTTGTTCTACGTGGTTAACAGATTTTAGAAAAGTTACTACATCTGCAGCACGTTATCAACAACTATCTTTAAACCCTTTAAAGTTAGCTGGTCAATGTGGTAAGTTAAAATGTTGTTTAAATTTTGAGTTAGACACCTATTTAGATGCTTTAAAATCATTTCCGAAACAAGATCTAGTACTAAAAACAGAAAAAGGAGATGCAGTATTTGTAAAGATGGATATTTTTAAAAATCATCTTTGGTATACTTATAAAGAAGAACGATTTAAATGGTTTAGACTTACTCTAGAACAAGTTTTAGAAATAATAGCGCTTAATAAAAATAATGAAAAATCTATTTCGTTAGAAGAATATGAAGCAGATGTAGAAATCCCAGTAAAAGTAGATTTCGAAGATGCTGTTGGGCAAGATAGTTTAACACGTTTTGATACTCCTAAAACGAGTAATCGTAAGAAAAGTAGAAATAAGAAAAAACCAGCAGAAGTTGCTAATAATAGGCCAAGGGCAAAGTTAAACCCAAATCAAAAGGTAAATACAAATCCAAACCAAAAGCCCAGCCCAAATCAAAAAAGAAAGCCACAGGCTAAGAAACAACCAAATACAAACCCTAACCAGAAGCCTAAAGCTAAAGTGAACCCGAATGCAAATTCGAACCCAAATCAAAAGCCTAAAGCAAACGTTCAGCCTAAACCAAGGCCGCAAAGAAAACCCAAACCGAAACCTCAAGGCGAAATAAAAAAACCAGCAGGAGAAGTTAAGGATATAAAAAAACCAGAGGGAGAGGTTAAAAAGGTAAATAAGCCAAGAAAAAATAATAGAAACCGTAAAAATAATAACCCAAAAAATGACAACAATTCTGAAAAGTAATTCTTTTTTAATTGTTTTAGTAACTCTTTTATTGCTGTTTTCTTGTGATGATAAATCAGATTTTAATCTATATAAATCAATAGATAATGAAGGTTGGAAAGCGAATGAAAAAATATTTTTTGAATTTGAAGTAAAAGATACTATTTCTCCAAAAAACCTATTTATCAACATTAGAAATAATAATGAGTACGCCTATAGCAATTTGTATCTTATTACAGAACTTGTTTTTCCTAATGAAACCAGGGTTGTAGATACTTTACAATACGAAATGGCTGATAAAACAGGACGTTTTTTAGGTGTTGGGTTTACAGAAATTAAAGAAAATAAATTATTTTATAAAGAAAAAAAGGCATTTCCAATTTCTGGAAATTATATTTTTAATGTGCGCCATGCAATGCGTAAAAATGGAGAAGTGAAACCTATTGAATTCTTAAAAGGAATTCAGGATGTAGGTTTTAGCATAGAAAATTAAATAAAATTCCCGTTTGCGTGGGAAAGACAAATTAATGAAATCTCAACAATGTTGAGAAATAGTTTTTTATTATGACACAAAAGAAAACAACAGATTTTAAAAAATATATTAAATGGTTTTGGTTGCTAATTCTAGGTGGGTTTGCAGCAGTATTACTATTGTTTTTAATTGCTTCTTGGGGTGGTTTAGGAAAATTACCAACGTTTGAAGAATTAGAAAATCCAGAAAATAATTTAGCAACAGAAATTATTTCTTCAGATGGTAAAACATTGGGTAAATATGCTACAGAAAATAGAACACCTATTAAGTTTAAGGATTTACCAGATAATTTAATAAAAGCTTTAGTAGCAACAGAAGATGAACGTTTTTTTGAGCATTCTGGTATCGATTTTAAAGGAACTGCAAGAGCTATCTTAAAACCAGGAAGTGGTGGTGCTAGTACAATAACACAGCAACTAGCTAAAATGTTATTTACTGGTAGAGCTTCTAGAAATATTTTTTTAAGAGTTGGTCAAAAGGTGAAAGAATGGGTGGTTGCTATAAAATTAGAAAGACAATATACCAAAAATGAAATTCTTACCATGTACTTAAATAAGTACGATTTTATAAACCAAGCAGTTGGTATTCGTTCTGCAGCGCGTATTTATTTTGGTAAAGAACCTAAAGAATTAGAGATACAAGAATCTGCAATGTTGGTAGGGATGTTAAAAAATGCATCACTATTTAACCCTTTAAGAAGAGCCGAACGAGTAAAAAATCGTAGAGATGTTGTGTTAAAACAAATGAATCGTAGCGAGTTTCTTTCTGAACAAGAAAAAGATTCTTTACAGGCATTGGCTTTAGGTTTAGATATTCATAAAGAAGGACACAGTGATGGTTCTGCAACTTATTTTAGAACATATTTGCAAAAATATTTAAGAAAATGGGTGGAAGAAAATCCAAAACCAAACGGAGAAGAATATAATATTTTTAGAGATGGTTTAAAGATTTATGTAACGATAGATTCTAGAATGCAAAAATATGCAGAAGAAGCTATTGAAGAACACATGTCTAATTTACAATCTTATTTTTTTACAGAGCAGAAAAGAAATAAAACAGCTCCTTTTTATGACATAGATGAATCTGAAATTAATAGAATTTTAGAAAGAGCTAAGAAAAATTCTGACAGATATAAAAGATTAAAAATTGCAGGAAAATCTACAAAATATATCGATGAAGTTTTTAAAACCAAAACGGAAATGAGTGTTTTTTCTTGGAAAGGTGATATTGATACCATTATGTCTCCAATAGATTCTTTAAGATATTACAAATACTTTTTACGTTCTGGCTTGTTGTCTATAGAGCCACAATCTGGTCATATTAAAGCTTGGGTAGGTGGTATTAATAACAAACATTTTAAATATGATGCAGTTGCGCAACAGAAAAGACAAGTAGGTTCTACCTTTAAGCCATTTGTATATGCTGCTGCAATTAATCAATTAAAATTATCTCCTTGTGATGAGTTTCCAAACATACCTTATACAATTCCAAAAGGAAAATATGGAATACCTAAAGCTTGGACTCCAGAAAATGCAAGTAGAAAGTATGGTGGTATGCTAAGTTTAAAAGATGGTTTAGCAGGTTCTGTAAATACAATGTCTGTAAGATTAATAGATATGGTTGGTCCAGAGAATGTAGTGCGTTTAGCAAAATCTGCTGGTATAGAGAGTGATATTCCTGCAAATCCTTCTATTGCATTAGGTGCCGTAGATTTATCATTATTAGAAATGGTAAGTGCATATGCTACTTTTGCAAATCAAGGTTTACGTGTTGCTCCAATGATTTTAACAAGAATTGAAGATAAAAACGGAACTGTTTTAGAAGAATTCACACCAGAAACAAAAGAAGTTTTAAGTGAAGAATCTGCTTATGTTGTGTTAGATTTATTAAAGGGAGTTACCCAATCTGGTTCTGGTGTTCGTTTACGTTTACCTTGGAAAAAAGCAGATTACGTTACAGGGCATCCTTATAAATTTACAAACCCAATTGCAGGTAAAACAGGTACCACTCAAAATCAATCTGATGGTTGGTTTATGGGGATTGTACCTAATTTAGCAACAGGTGTTTGGACTGGTGGAGAAGATAGAGCAACTCATTTTGCTGGTATTGCAAAAGGACAAGGAGCTACAATGGCTTTACCTTCTTGGGCGTTATATATGCAAAAAGTATATGCAGATGAAACGTTAAATGTGAGTAAGAAAGATTTTGAAAAACCAGATAATTTATCAATCAATATTAATTGTAATGATACATCTGATGATAACGATGCTCCTATAGAAGAAGATACCGATTTTTAGTCTAAAAAGAATCTCCTAATATTTAGGAGATTTTTGTTTCAATAAATTCTTTATTTTGCATTAAATTTATTTTTTAGTAAATTACAAGAATGTCGCTTCGCGTTTAGTCGGGAAGTTCTAAAACACGAACAATTATGATCAATAAAGAAGTAAACAACGTAGAAGATGCTTTAAAAGGTGTTAAAAATGGAATGACTTTTATGTTGGGTGGTTTTGGTTTATGTGGAATTCCAGAAAATGCAATTGCTCAATTGGTAAAACTAGATGTTAGAGATGTTACTTGTATTTCTAACAATGCAGGTGTAGATGATTTTGGTTTAGGATTATTGCTTCAAAATAAACAAATCAAAAAAATGATTTCTTCATATGTAGGAGAAAATGAAGAGTTTGAACGTCAAATGTTATCTGGAGAATTAGAAGTAGAGTTAACTCCGCAAGGAACGTTAGCAGAAAAATGTAGAGCTGCACAAGCTGGTTTCCCAGCATTTTATACGCCTGCAGGTTACGGAACAGAAGTTGCAGAAGGAAAAGAAACCAGAGAGTTTGATGGTAAAATGTATGTTTTAGAACCTGCTTTTAAGGCTGATTTTGCCTTTGTTAAAGCTTGGAAAGGAGATGCTGCTGGAAACTTAATTTTTAAAGGAACTTCTAGAAATTTTAATCCGAATATGTGCGGCGCCGCAACAATTACTGTGGCTGAAGTAGAAGAAATGGTTGAAGTTGGTGAATTAGACCCCAACAATATTCATATTCCCGGAATATTTGTACAACGTATTTTTCAAGGTAAAGATTACGAGAAAAGAATAGAACAAAGAACGGTGCGTAATCGCGAATAATTATTCGTTTGTTATTCCTGCCTAGACAGGGATTGATACTGTATTAATTTGAAATTAATTAGAGAGTTTTGTTTCTACAAGAATCACATTAGATCGAATTAATACATTTTCTAATTATCAAATTTATTAATTTTCAAATTAGTACTATGTTAGACAAAATAGGAATTGCAAAGCGAATAGCTCAAGAAGTTCAAAACGGATTTTATGTAAACTTAGGTATTGGTATTCCAACCTTGGTTGCTAATTACGTACGTGAAGATATTGATGTTGAATTTCAAAGTGAAAATGGTGTTCTAGGCATGGGCCCTTTTCCTTTTGATGGTGAAGAAGATGCAGATATTATAAATGCTGGTAAACAAACGATAACGACGATGCCTGGAGCAAGTTTTTTCGATTCTTCAATGAGTTTTGCTATGATTCGTGGTAAACATGTAGATTTAACTATTTTGGGAGCCATGGAAGTTGCTGAAAATGGTGATATTGCCAATTGGAAAATTCCAGGTAAAATGGTAAAAGGAATGGGAGGTGCAATGGATTTAGTTGCATCTGCAGAAAATATTATTGTTGCCATGATGCACACCAATAAACGTGGTGAATCTAAAGTTTTAAAGAAATGTTCTTTGCCTTTAACGGGAGTTGGTTGTGTAACAAAAATAGTAACAAACTTAGCATTTTTAGAAGTAAGAGATAATGTGTTTCACTTGTTAGAAAGAGCTCCTGGCATTTCTGTAGAAGATATTAAGAATGCAACAGAAGGAACCTTAATTGTAAATGGAGAAATACCAGAAATGAAGTTTTAATATGAAGTTATTTAAAAAAACATATTGGTTAATTTATCCCATTCTAATTGTGTTGTTTATGTTGATTTTTGATCAATTTTATACCTCGGATAATTTCCCTTTAAAAGCGGCAATTAGTGCTGTTTTAGCATTTATCATATCGCCAAGAAAAAAAATAATTCTAACCCAAACAGGAAAGAAAAAGCAAATTACTTGGATCTTTTTAAAGAATCCAATAGTGCTAGAGCAATAAATTAAAAATAAGAGTGTTTTCCTTTATCAGGAAATTAAAAAGCATACATGAAGATAATATCATACAACGTAAACGGCATTAGAGCCGCATTAAAAAAAGGATTTTTAGATTGGTTAGAAGCCGCAAATCCAGATGTAATTTGCATACAAGAAACCAAAGCACATAAAGAACAATTAGATCTTACCGATTTTGAAAATGCAGGTTACCCATATCATTATTGGTTTTCTGCACAGAAAAAAGGATACTCTTCTGTAGCCATTTTTTGTAAAGAAAAACCAAACCATATTGAGTATGGAACCGGAATTGAATCTATGGATTTTGAAGGTAGAAATTTACGAGTAGACTTTGATGGTGTTTCTGTAATGAGCTTGTATTTGCCTTCTGGAACAAATTCTGAAAGATTAGACTTTAAGTTTAAATACATGGATGAATTTCAAGAATACATCAATAATTTAAAACTCGAAATTCCGAATTTAGTAATCTGTGGAGATTATAATATTTGTCATGAAGAAATTGATATTCACAATCCGAAAATGAAAAACGTTTCCGGCTTTTTGCCAGAAGAAAGAACATGGATTGGTGAATTTATTAAGAGCGGATTTATAGATAGTTTTCGTTTTTTAAATCAAGAAAAACAAGAATATTCTTGGTGGAGTTACAGAGCAAATTCTAGAGCAAATAATAAAGGTTGGCGCTTAGATTATGCGATGGTTTCAGAACCTCTAAAAGAAAAAATTTCTAGAGCATATATTTTGCCAGAAGCAAAACATTCAGACCATTGTCCAATAGCTGTAGAACTTGATATTTAAAATAAAACATGAAGAAACTAATTATATTCCTCCTATTAACTAGTCCTATTTTTTCACAAGTAAAAAAAGATACTTTATTTATAACCAAAGACACCTTACAAAAACCTATTAGAAAAAGTTTTTTTTCTGATGCAGATTTAAATGCAATTGATAGCTTATTGGTCGATGAAAAATTTAATTCGGCATTGGTAGATTCGTTAAGTTACGTAATAAATGATATAGATATTATAGGAAACACAAGCACTGTTTTAACAACAGATTTGTTAAAATCACGTCTTACTGCTTTAAATAATAAAACGCCTTTTAATTTAGCATTTAATCCTTCTTTAGAACAGGTAATTAATAGTTACTTGTTACACCGTAAAAGATACTATCCTGCTTTAATGGCAAAAGCAAAATACTATTTTCCAATGTTTGAGCAATATCTAGATCAATATGATATTCCTTTAGAAATGAAATATTTGGCTATTGTAGAATCTGCTTTAAGACCAAAAATTAAGTCTGGAGCTGGTGCAACAGGTTTGTGGCAATTTATGTATGGTACGGGAGTAGAGTTCGATTTAAAAGTGAGTTCTTATGTAGATGAGCGCCAAGATCCTGTAAAAGCAACCATTGCTGCTTGTAAATATTTAAGTCAGTTATTTACTGTTTTTGGAGATTGGGATT
Source organism: Polaribacter sp. 11A2H (assembly GCF_011379025.1). Lineage (NCBI taxonomy): Bacteria > Pseudomonadati > Bacteroidota > Flavobacteriia > Flavobacteriales > Flavobacteriaceae > Polaribacter > Polaribacter sp. 11A2H. The sequence goes on along the minus strand of NZ_WTLD01000003.1, from coordinate 158,048 downwards.
TAGCTTTAGCGGCCTACAATTCTGGACCTGGAAATGTAAGAAAAGCAATAAAACGTTCTGGTGGGTATACAAATTATTGGAATATAAGACCTTATTTACCAAGAGAAACGGCAAGTTATGTACCTGCTTTTTATGCAACTATGTATATTTTTGAATATGCAAATGAACATAATATTTATTCTGAGCTTCCTCAGTTTTTTGATTTTCAGACAGATACAATTCATGTTAAAAGAACCATTAGTTTCGATCAAATTTCAGAGAAGATTGCCATTGATGAAGATGTTTTGTCTGAGCTAAACCCGTCTTATAAATTAGATATTATTCCGTTTGTAAAAGACAAAAATTATGCTTTAATATTACCAAGTAGCAAGGTTATTGAGTTTTTAGATAAGGAAAAAGAAATTTATGCTTTGGCAGATACAGATGATGCGCAAAGAGAAAAACCTTTACCTAAGTATTTTGAAATGGATCAACGTATACGTTACAGAGTAAAAAATGGAGATTTCTTGGGTAAAATAGCAAATAAATTTGGTGTTCGTGTAAGTGATCTTAAACGTTGGAATAGTTTAAAGACAAGCCGATTAAAAATAGGGCAAAGATTGTCTGTTTATCCAAAGAAAATAGGGAGGTAAATACTGTTTAAAGAAACATAAAAGTAATAAAAACTCCCCTAAAAGATACCTAATAGACCTGCTTTAAAGTATTTCTAAAAACATTTTTAATTTTCTTTGAAATACTTTAAAAGTGGAACAGTATTTGGTGTATTAAACTTTTAGATGTTAGAACCAACCTTACAACATAAAAAATAACTAAACTCATGAAAAAAATATTTACACTACTAGTAATTGCAGTTTTATTAACCTCATGTGATGATGGAAAGGATAAAATTACTTTACGATCATCGGTTGGTAAAGTAAACAAAGTAATGGTAGTTACCAAGGCTAGTGATTGGGCTGGTGATATTGGTAAAGAAATAAGAAATTCTTTTGGAGAATTAATGGTTGGTTTACCGCAGCCAGAATCTCTTTTATCTGTATCTCAAGTTGCTCCAAACGGATTTAAAACAATGATGCAAGTTGGTAGAAACATTATGGTTATTGGTGTTGCAGATGAAGAAAAATACTTTGTAAGAAAAAATGTATATGCACAACCACAAACTATTGTTTATGTATATGCCAAAGACAGAGAAAGTGTTGTAAAACTCTTTAAAAAACATCATAAAGAGATTATTAAAACTTTTATTGAATCTGATGTAAACATGCTTCAAAATTTGTTTGCAAAAAATAAATTAGATGATTCTCAGTTTAAAACACTACAAAATTTAGGGGTTTCATTAACCATTAATAATAAATTTAATACCGTAGATGATACGGGAGATTTTTTATGGTTGCGTCAACATTTATCAAGCGGAATTGCAAAAACCGGAAGTAATAATATTTTAGTGTATGCTGTTCCTTTAGTAGATGAAGCACAAGTTTCTGATAGTATTGTAGCTGTTAGAAATAGAATTGGAAAAAAATACATACCTGGTTCAGATCCAGAAACCATGCACATGATTACCGAGTTAGCATATACTCCTTTTACTTTTGATGCAGTTATAGATGGTAAAAAAGCGTATGAAACTCGTGGAAAGTGGGAAGTGAAAAACGATTTTATGGCAGGACCATTTTTAAATTACACGGTGGTAGATAAAAAGAACAACCGATTAATTGTTTTTGAAGGATTTACTTATGCGCCTTCTGTAAATAAAAGAGCTTTTTTGTTTGAATTAGAGGCTATTGCAAAATCTATGAAGATTAAATAAAAAGGAACTTATATAAAAAAAACCGAAAGCATTTGCTTTCGGTTTTTTTATGCTTAAAAATATTATTTAGTAACCAATTTTGGCTCTCACTCTTTTTAGAACACCGTTAGCAACAACAGTTGCTTTTTCTGCTCCAATTTTTAAAGCCTCATCAAGTTCATGCTTATTTTCCATATAATGATTGTAACGATCTCTTATTGGAGAAAACTGCTCAAGAATCAATTCATATAAAGCTTGTTTTGCATGTCCATACCCATAACCTCCACCTTCGTAGTTTGCTCTCATTTCTGCAATTTGAGTATCTGAAGCTAGTAATTTATACAATGCAAAAACATTATCTGTATCTGGGTTTTTTGAATCTTCTAAGCCTAAACTATCTGTTTTAATAGCCATTATTTGTTTTCTTAACTTTTTGTCTGGTAAGAAAATATTGATAATGTTATTTCTAGATTTACTCATTTTTTCACCATCAATTCCAGGAACTAACTTTGTTCCTTCTTGAATTTCCGCCTTTGGCGGAACCAATGTTTCCCCAACAATATTATTAAACCTATTGGCAACATCTCGTGTCATTTCTAAATGTTGTAATTGATCTTTACCAACAGGTACAATCTCTGCATCATACAATAAAATATCTGCAGCCATTAACATTGGGTAGGTAAATAAACCGGCATTAACATCACCTAATCTATCTGCTTTATCTTTAAACCCATGTGCTAATGTTAATCTTTGATACGGAAAAAAACAGCTTAAATACCAAGTCAATTCTGTTGTCTGTGGTATATCACTTTGTCTGTAAAATATTGTTTTGTTAATGTCTAATCCACAAGCAAGCCAAGTAGCAGCAACACTATATGTGTTTTCTCTTAATTCTTTTCCATCTTTAATCTGGGTTAAAGAATGCATATCTGCAATAAATATAAAAGATTCATTTCCTGGACTATTTGCCATTTTTATTGCTGGTAAAATAGCTCCTAATAAATTTCCTAAATGTGGAGTTCCTGTGCTTTGTACACCTGTTAAAATTCTAGACATTACGTTGTTTTTATCTTTTTTTTTGATGGAGAAATTCTAATTCTCTCTGTAACTACAAAAATAAGGTTTTGTTTAAGAAAACCTATCAAACAAAAGAATATTAGTATTTTTGTTTCTTAGTAGCATTAAGAATAGTAACTTTATTCTTTTAAGTGATTACTAATTTAAATAATCAAGCAATTTTTTTTGATTCTATGAAATACCTTAAAATCCCTTTTCTTTTAATTTGGCGTTTGTGGTTTTATCTTTTAATGATTGTAACTATTTTAGTGATGTCTCCGCTTTTACTAGTATTTACTTTTAAAGAGTCGCATTATCATATTTTTTGGAGAATTGCTAGAATTTTATCTAAAGTGTTAATTTACGGAATGGGTTTTCGTTTAAATACGCAATTTGATGAAGAACTAGAGCCGAATAAAAGTTATATGTTTTGCCCAAATCATACTTCTTTAATGGATCCTTTTGTATTGATTGCCATCAGTAAAAACCCTATTGTATTTGTTGGTAAACAAGAGTTGGTTAAAATACCTGTTTTTGGTTTTTTCTATAAACGAGTTGTTATTATGGTAGATAGAAACAATCCAGAAAGTAGAAGAAGAGTTTTTAGCATGGCTAAAAAAAGATTGCAAAATGGTGTAAGTATGGCTATTTTTCCTGAAGGATTAGTGCCAGAAGAAGATGTAATTTTAGCACCATTTAAAAAAGGAGCTTTTAGTTTAGCTATTGAGTATGAGATACCTATTGTGCCGCAAGTTTATTTTGATTGTAAACGTTTATTTTCTTGGGATATTTTTAAAGGAGGTATGGGTGTTTTTAGAGTACACCAACATAAATTTATTTCTACAAAAGGCCTGTCTACTAAAGATATAGATCAATTAAAAGACAAAACATTTGATATTATTTACAATGATTTGGCAAATGACAAAAAGTATATGAAAGATACAAATAGCACAAAATGAGTGTAAAAATAAATCCAGGATATTCAGAGACAGAAGAACGCTTAAATGTTTGGTCTCATGGTTTAGGCTTGCTTGCAAGTATTATTGTTTTTCCTTTTTTAATAGTAAAAGCAACTAACTATGTTAACTTTTGGAACATTACTAGTTTTGTAATTTATGGGTTGAGTTTAATTGTTTTATATGCTGCTTCTACATTTTATCATGCAGCGAAAAATCCGAAGAAAAGAAGACGATTAAATATTTTTGATCACGCAGCTATTTACGTTTTAATTGCTGGGAGTTATACGCCTTTTTGCTTAGTAGCTTTAAATTCTGATTTAGGTTGGTATATGTTTATTGCCGTTTGGCTTTTTGCCTTAACAGGTATCATTTTAAAACTATTTTTTACAGGAAGGTTCGATAAGATTTCTACAGCAATGTATCTTTTAATGGGTTGGCAAATGATGTTTTTTGTAAAACCTTTAATGGAAGCATTAACAAGTTTTAGTTTAAATTTATTAATTGCAGGAGGTGTATTTTATACGGTTGGAGCCATTTTATATTCTATCAAAAAACTACCTTACAATCATGCTATTTTTCACGTATTTGTTTTATTAGGTAGCATCAGTCACTTTCTTGCCATTTATTATTTGTAGATATTTTATTCCCAATCTTTAAAAGGATGTTTACTAATACTAGAATTATAGTATTTTACATCTCCAGTAACTTCTTTGCCTAACCAACTTGGTTTTGTAAAAGTTTCAGTTTCTGAGTTTAATTCTACTTCTGCAACCGTTAAACCCTGGTTATCTCCATAAAATTCATCAACTTCAAAAGTATGATTACCTACTTTAACTAAATATCTTGTTTTATCTATAATACTTGGTTCGCATAATAAAAGTAAACTTTCAGCTTCCGTTTTGTCAATTTCTTTTTCCCATTCAAAACGGGTTGTTCCTGTTGCATTAGATTTTCCTTTAATAGTCATAAAAGCTTTTTCATCAGCAATTCTAACTCTTACAGTTCTATTTTTATCAGAATTTAAATACCCTTGTTTAATGCTTTTTTGAGCGTAACTATTACTTTTAAAATCGTTGTTTTTTACTAAAAATTTTCTTTCTATTTCTACACTCATAAAATCTTTTCATTTTTGTACTAATGTAAGGTGTTTTATCGTTATTGTAACAATAAATAAATATCTTTGAGAATCAAAATTTAATAATGAAAAAACTGTTATTACTATATACATTGCTATTTTCAGTACTTTTTTCTGCGCAAACAGATTATAGTGCTTCTTGGGAAGACTTTTATTCTTACAACAATGTAAAAGATTTTGTAAAAGTAGATGATGTAATTTATGCTTTATCAGACAATGCTGTTTTTACGTATAATGTGGTTACAAAAGAGATTGAAAAATTGTCTTCCGTACAAGGTTTGTCTGGAGAAAATACAAGCTCTATTCATTATAATAGTGATTTTAAAAGGCTTGTAATTGGGTATGAGAACGGATTGGTAGAGGTTGTAGATGAGGATGGTATCATAACTATTTCTTCGGATATTGTTAGTTTTAATCAATCTGGAGAGAAAAGCATCAACGATATTACAGCGTATAATGGCAAATTGTATTTGTCTACCCCATTTGCTATTGTAGTGTATGATATAGATCGATTAGAGTTTGGAGACACCTATTTTATTGGTGCAGGATCTAGTGCTATAAGAATTAATGCAACTACTATTTTAAATAATGTTATTTATGCAGCTACCGAAAACGGAATTTATACGGCAGATATAAACAATACATCTTTAATAGATTTTAATAATTGGAAACAGCAATTTAACGGCAATAGTTTTAAGAGATTAGTAACGTTTAATAATAAGGTATTTACAATTTCCGGATCCAAATTATATGAAATAAATGGAGGTGTTTTAGGGCCACGAGAAAGAGATTTGTCTCAACCCATTATTTCTATTAAAAGTTCAGCCTCTTTTTTGACGGTTACGCTAAGTAAAAACTCCGTAATTTTTGATACATCTTTAAATACTGTTTTTCAATTTAGCACGATACCAGGTTTCAATTTTACCTTAAACAATTCCTTTTTTGAAAATGAGACCATTTTTTTAGCAACCAAAGAATATGGTATTTTACAAAAGAATAAAAATAGCATAGATTATATTGAAATCCATCCAGAAGGTCCTGTAGAAAATGATATTTTTTCTATTGCAGCGAATAATAACAATGTTTGGGTTGTTTATGGAGGTTATACAGATACTTACGGACCTATTGGTAATAGAATAGGCATTATTAGTCATTTTAACGGTGAAGAAATTGATGGAGAAAAATGGAAAAATATAAAATTAAATTCAGTTGCTCCTTTTACAGATTTAAACCATGTAACTATAGATCCAAATACAGAAAATAAAGTCTATGTAAGTTCTTTTGGTGATACGAATATAACTTCTATTAATAATAAGAATGCAACAGGAGGTTTAATAGTGTTAGAAAATGACGAGATAAAAACATTTTATAATCATAATAATAGTACTTTAGAAGATATTGAACCAGGAGATCCAGTAAGAGTAACGGTAAGAGTTAGTGCTTCTGTCTTCGATTCTCAAGGAAATTTATGGGTTACAAATGTTTTAGTAGATAATGAGTTACACAAACTTTCTGCAAGTGGCAATTGGACTAGTTTTGATATGAGATCTGTAGAAACCGATGCTAGTAGGGCAGGTTTAAGTGAAATTGCTATAGATAAAAATAACAGTCTTTGGTATGGCTCAAGAGCAAATGGAGTCTATGTTTTTAATGAAAATGGAAATAGAAAAAAAGCTTTGATTGCTACACCAAATTTAGGAAACCTTCCGGATGCAAATGTAGAGTCTGTGGCTGTGGATGGTAGCAATAGAGTTTGGATTGGTACGAGATCTGGTTTGGTAATGTATAGTAATGCATCAGGTGTTTTTGATGATGCCACACCAAATGCAAATGCAGTAGTTATCAACGGAAACGAGGAGGGTTTTGGAGAAAGGCTTTTGGGAGATCAAAGGGTTAATAGCATTGTGGTAGATGGCGCAGATAATAAATGGTTTGGTACAGATAATGGAGGTGTAATTTATACCAATCCAAACGGACAAACTACTTTAGCCAATTTTAGCATGCAAAATTCGCCATTACCATCTAATAAAATTGTAAAAATAGCGGTAGATGATAGTACAGGGAAAGTTTATTTTGCAACCAATAGAGGTCTTGTAGTTTACAATAGTAAAGTGGCGCCTTTTGGCGATGTTATTCCAGCTATTTATGCTTACCCAAACCCTGCGCTAAAAAATCATGAAACGATTACTATTGATGGTAGAAACGGTACACATTTACCAAAAGGAACCAATGTAAAAATAATTGATGTTGCTGGTAACTTGGTGCATGAAACGAATGTAGTAGAAGGGCAGGAGTTACAAGGAGGAAAAGTGGTTTGGAATAAAAAAAATCTTGCAGGTAATGCTGTAGCTTCTGGTATTTATATTGTGTTACTTTCTAATGAGGATGCAACAGAAACAGCGGTTACTAAAATTGCAATTGTAAATTAAAATGGCTGTTGTAACTACTAAAGCAATTGTTTTAAGTTCTCTAAAATTTGGAGACTCTAGCTTAATTGTAAAATGCTTTACAGAAGAAGAAGGTGTAAAATCTTATTTAATTAGAGGTATTTTAAAAGCTAAAAAAGGAGGTATAAAGGCCGCTTATTTTCAGCCTTTAACACAATTAACAATTGTTGCAAGCCATAACAATAAAGGGACTTTAAATTCTATTAAAGAGGTTCAGGTTTCATATCCTTACCAAACTATTTATAGAGACATTGTTAAACAATCTGTAGTTTTATTTTTATCTGAAGTGCTCTCTTATGCTATAAAAGAAGAAGAAAAAAATGAAGGCCTTTACGAGTATTTAGAATCGGGACTTATTTGGTTAGATTTACATGATAAAATTGCCAATTTTCACTTATTGTTTTTACTAAATTTAACCCGTTTTTTAGGTTTTTATCCAGATTTATCTGATGAAGACAAATATGGTTTTGATTTAGGTGAAGGCATGTTTTCTGATTTAATCTCTCAAAAAAACATTATTTCAGGCAACTATTATTACCAGTTTAAAAAATTGTTAGGCATAACTTTTGACGAAATAGAAAATGTATCTTTTAGCAAACAAGAGAGACAGATTGTTTTAAAAATTATAATTCACTATTTCGAATTGCATTTAGATGGATTTCGAAAGCCAAAATCATTACAAATTTTAGAAACCGTTTTTAGTTGATACATCAAAAATACCGACTGAAAAAGACTTAAGACCGCTTTGCTAAAAGACGCAAGAAACAAGACTTTGGCTATTGATTGTTTTTTAGCTTGAAAAAAATTCTAATTTTTCTTCTTTTTACCTTCTTCAGTAAAATTATCGTTTAATGCTCTTTCTGTTTTTATAACACTAACTAAAATAGATAATAGCACTAAAACCATTGGTTGCCAAGTTAATTCTATAGTAGCAAAGTTTACAAGAGCTAAAGCACCTAAAAAAGAAATACCAGAGTAAATTAAAAAACTTTTATTAAAATTAGCATTTGCAAAATCCCATATTTCTTGATTTAGCATTGCTTTTGGTGTTTTGTAGCCATAAATTCCATTTACTTTTTTGGGAGGGAATTTCCAAAAAAGAATACTGATTAAAAATAATAAACCGTTTGTGGTAAGTATATATATGAAAGTTTCACTCATAATTCTATTTTTTTAATTTTGCTACTGCTACTGCTACTGCTACTGCTACTGCTACTGCTACTGCTACTGCCTACTTTTTAATAGGTCTTAATAATCCTTCTTGTGCTACAGAGGCAATTAATTTACCGTCTCTTGTAAAAATATTTCCTTTAGACAAACCTTTAGCTCCAAAAGCATTTGGAGATTCTACCGAATACAACATCCAATCATCAAAATCGAAATCTCTAAAAAACCACATAGAATGATCTAAACTTGCGGTTTGAGTATTTCCAAAATTGTAGTTGCTTGCATTCGGGTTAAAAGCTGCATTTAATATGTTATAATCAGAAATATAGGCAAGAATTTCTTGTTTTGTTCTAAAATTCATTTCTTGCTTTTCACCTTTTAAACGAAACCAAACCTGTTCTGTTGGTGGTAAATTTTCTGGTTGTAGTGGGTTTGGTATTCTTACCGGCTTAAATTCTATGGGTCTTTCTATGCTTAAAAAGTATTTCATAGATTTTGGTAAAAAATCACCAAATTTCTCTAACATATCATCCCAACTCAATAATTTTTCAGGTTGCTTTATAGCCACATCAAACGTTGCTTGATGCTCAAAACCATCTTCTTTTTTATGAAATGAAGCTGCTAAAATAAAAATAGTTTTTTCATTTTGGCTAGCAGTAACTCTTCTTGTAGAAAAACTACCTCCATTTCTTACTTCTGCTACATGGTAATTAATAGGAATCGTTAAATCTCCGGCTTCTAAAAAATAAGAGTGTAAAGAGTGCAAAAAACGATCTTCTGGTATGGTTTTATAAGCAGCATTTACTGCTTGTGCTATTACTTGTCCGCCAAAAACATTAGGACTTCCAATGGTAACGCTATTTCCGCGAAAATTATGATTGTCTAAATTTTCTAAATCTAAAAGTGATATTAATTCTTTAGTGTTTTTCATGCTTGGGTTCTAAAGTTTTAAAAGGAAATTTTTGTTGAAATGGAGTTGGTAGAACTCTTTGCAAAAATAACTTTAAAATTTTGTTTTTAATCGTTTTTTGATGACGAAGATACATGGTTAAATCTTGGGGTACTGCACCAACAGAACTTTTTATCTCGCTAGCAGTTCTGCCAAAATTTAAAATTTTTAGTTTTTTATTAATGGCAATTTCTATATAATCATAGAGCATTCTTTGGTAAATAGCGTATTCTCTATTTAATTGATAATCGATACCTACAAAGTGTGCGTCTAATGCTTGTTTATTAACAACTCCAGAAATAAAACCAACAATTTTATCATCTAAATAATAAGATCTTAAAATGTAAGTATCACCAAATTTTTCTTTTAAATTTTTATAAGTTTCTAAATTGAAAACGCCTAAATTAAAACCAGAATTTAATGCAACTTTTTTATAAAGAGCAGTTATTTTTGGTAAAATATCATCTATGTTTTCTAAAGTAACTTCTTTAATTTCTATTTTAGAGCTCTGCTTAAAAGCTTTTTTTGCTTTTACTCTAAACTTCGTTTTCATGGCAGCCAAATAATCATCAAAATTTTGCCAATTTTCATGTAATTGAAGCTTCATATTGGGTTCAACAGAAAATGGATGGTAACCAAAATCTTTTAAAATATTAGTAATAAACAAAGATTCGTTTGCAAAATCTTTTACAAGAAATGCATCAATCTGTTTTTTTAGCTTTTTATCAGCATTCACAAAGTAATTGATGCTTTCTGCCAATTCTTTTATAATGGCTTTTTTATCTTGATTTTCCTTTATAAAAACGCCATGTTCTCCGCTAACAAAAGTGTTTCCACAAACAAATAATTTTAAAGGTTTTTTATCAGGAAATACATGTAGTTTTCTTCCAATATTTTTTAAAGTTTCAAAATCGTTTTTAATAGAATTTAATTCAAAATTAATTATTTTCAAACTTGCAAAAGCAGTAGGTTGATTCTCTTTATCAACCAAAATAATATAAATAAAAGTTATTTCTGGGTGATTTTTTTCTAATGATGCTAAAAATTCTGGGTGAAAATAAATATTTTCGGTACAACCTAAAGCCTTCCAAGTTTTGGAAGGAATTTCATCTATAGAAGAGAAAAATTTTGCGGTATTTTTGGTAGTACTGCAAATCAAATTAATTCATATGGTATTTTAAATTTCTATGCAAAGTTCCGTTTTCTTTGGTAATAATAGGTCTTTTTATAAGTCAAATTTTATTGCTTCTAATTTCAATAGCTTTTATGTATTATTAGTGTCTGCAGTTTTTTTATAAAAAAAAAGGTCTTTATAAGCCTAACTTTTATTTTCTATAATTAATAGCTTTAGAAAAGAATGTTCTAATTAATTCTTTTTGTGGCGAGTAATCAGTCGTAATAAGGGTATGGCTTCTTACGTATTGTTGTCTAAATTTTATACGAGTCTAAAATGGAGTATCATTTATTATTGGTGTAATTTTTTAATAGATAATTGTTATTGGCAGTAACATTAATAAAAACAGTGTGTCTAGTCTTATTTTATTAAAAAGGTATTTCTTTTTGATTTTTAAAATTGATGAAACTCTAAAATTAGACGATACTTAGATTTGTTCGTTTAGTATATAACGTTAAAATAAAAAGAACTTCATTAAATTTTAACTCAACAATTAACCAATTATAACATTTCTTTAACATTCTTGATTCTAAACTATTTAATGTTCTGAGCGTCTTAGAACTATATTTGCCAAATACCATTTTTTTAAAAGCATAAAATTTAAAGTACAACTAACTAATTATGAGAAAGATTATTCTAGCTATTCTAGGAGTTTTAACAATTGTAGGTGCTATCTTATTAGGTAATTACCTTATTGATAAAAACCAAAAACCAAAGCCAATATTTAAAAGACAGCTAAAAACAGTTTTTGTAGAAAATGTAAATAATAAAAATATTCCTATTATTTTAACTGCAAGCGGAAACTTAATTGCAAAGAATAAAATAGAAATCTACTCTGAAGTTTCTGGAGTTTTAAAATCTGCTAATAAATTATTTAAGGCGGGTACAAATTATAACCGTGGCGAAACTTTATTAAGTATTAATAGTGATGAGTTTTACGCTAGTTTACAATCTCAAAAAAGCAGTTTAAACAACTTAATTACTGCTATTTTACCAGATTTACGTTTAGATTATCCGGTTGAATTTAAGAAGTGGGAAAATTATTTACAAGGTTTTGATATGAATAAATCAACACCAAAATTACCAAAATTTTCATCAGATAAAGAAAAGTACTTTATTTCTGGAAGAGGAATTTTAACGGCATATTATAATGTTAAAAACCTAGAAGTACGTTTGTCTAAACATCAAATTAGAGCTCCTTTTTCTGGTATCTTAACAGAAGCTTTAGTTAGCCCTGGAACTTTGGTTAGAGTGGGGCAGAAATTAGGAGAATTTATAGATCCTAAAATATATGAAATGGAAGTTTCTGTAAATTCAGCATATGCAGACTTATTAAAACTTGGTAATTCTGTTGACTTATCTAATTTAGAAAAAACAAAAAAATACACAGGAAAAGTGGTTCGTGTTAACGGAAAAGTAGACCAAGTAACACAAACTATAAAAGCATATGTAGATGTAATACATACCGATTTAAAAGAAGGTATGTTTTTAGAAGCAGACTTAGTTGCCAAATCTGAAACAGATGCTATTGAAATTTCTAGAAAATTATTAGTAGATAACCAATCTGTTTATACAGTTAAAAATGACAGTATTTTAACGTTAACTAATATTCAACCAGTTTATTTTGGCAGTGAAAAAGTGGTGATTAAAGGGTTGGAAAATAATCAAAAAATATTAACACAAATACTGCCAGGTGCTTTTGATGGTATGATTGTAAAAATTAATAAACAGTAATTAGATGAAAAAAATAATTACATATTTTATTAAATATCCTGTTGCTGTAAATGTATTTATTATTGCCTTTGTTGCTTTTGGGTTAGTGGGCGCATTAAATATGAAATCGTCTTTCTTTCCATTAACAGATTCAGAATTAATAAACATTTCTTTAACATACCCTGGTGCTTCTCCAGCAGAAATGGAAGAAGGTGTTGTGTTAAAAATTGAAGACAATTTAAAAGGAATTGTTGGTGTAGAACGTGTAACATCTGTTTCTAGAGAAAATTCTGCAACCGTAAGAATAGAAGTAGAAAAAGGTAAAAATATAGATGTTGTTTTAACCGATGTAAAAAATGCAGTAGATAGAGTTCCGTCTTTTCCTTCTGGAATGGAACCTGCCGTAATTGCAAAGGTAGAAAGTGTAAGACCTACTATTAGTTTTACGGTTAGTGGAGAAAATATTCCGCTAAAATCTTTAAAGCAATATGCTAGAAATATAGAAAATGACATTAGAGGAATTGAAGGAATATCTCAAGTTGCTATTTCTGGTTTTCCAGACGAAGAAATAGAAATTGCTGTAAAAGAAAATGATTTACGTGCTTATAATTTATCTTTTGCAGAGGTTGCACAAGCTATTCAAAATTCTAATCTTTTAATTACTGGAGGTAATATAAAAACACCTCAAGAAGATTATTTAATTAGGGCAAGCAATCGTTTTTATTATGGTATAGAATTGCAAAACTTAATTGTAAGAACAGAAACAAACGGAAATATAATTAGGTTAAAAGACATTGCAGATGTTAGAGATACGTGGTCAGAAACTCCAGACAGATTGTATTATAATGGTAACCTAGCAATCGATATTTCTATTAGTAATACTAATAACGAAGACTTACTTTCTTCTGCTGATAAGATTAAAGAGTATATCTATAAATTTAATCAAGAAAACCAAAATATTCATTTAGATATTACAGATGATAGAAGTGTTACCTTACAAGGTAGAACCAAACTTTTAATAGAAAATGGAGTCGTAGGTATTTTACTTGTTTTGTTTTTCTTAGCCTTATTTTTAAATTTACGTTTGGCAATTTGGGTGGCTTTTGGTTTGCCTATTTCCTTTTTTGGAATGTTTATTTTAGCAGCTCAATTTGATGTTACTATAAATATTTTATCCCTTTTTGGGATGATTATTGTAATTGGTATTTTGGTAGATGATGGTATTGTAATTGGAGAGAATATTTACCATCATTATTACGACTTAGGTAAATCTAAAATTCAAGCGGCAATAGACGGAACAATGGAGGTAATTCCGCCAATTGTATCTGCAATTCTAACAACTATAATAGCTTTTTCTACCTTGTTTTTTGTAGATGGTAGAATTGGTAATTTCTTTAGTGAAGTATCTACAGTGGTCCTTTTAACCTTAACGGTTTCTTTAATTGAAGCTTTAATTATATTACCAGCACATATTGCACATTCTAAAGCTTTAGATAGAAAAAGATTAGAAAGTGGTGAAATAAAAAAGAAGAATGCAATTGATGCTTTTTTTAATAAAATAAACAGATTTGCAGATGGGGGCTTAACCAAGGTAAATCAAAAACTATATGTTCCTTTCTTAAAGTTTTCATTAAAAAACAAAGTATTTGCATTTTCAATTCCTATTGCTTTATTAATTTTTAGTTTAACATCCATTGGAGGGGGAATTGTAAGAACTTCATTTTTTCCTTCTGTTGCAAGTGATAGAATTCAGGTTACTTTAAACATGCCACAAGGAACTAATGAACACATTACAGATTCTATTATTTCGGCAATAGAAGAAAAAGTTTGGATTATTAATAAAGAATACACAGAAAAACAATCTGGAGATGATGAGGTTGTACAAAACGTAATTAAAAGAGTTGGTCCAGGGAGTGCAAATGCATCTTTAAATATTAATTTATTACCAGGAGAAAAAAGAGAGTTTGCATCATCTGAAATAACAAATTCTATTCGAGAAAAAGTTGGAAAAGTATATGGTGTAGAAAGTTTAATTTTTGGTTCTGGTGGTAACTTTGGTGGAAGCCCGGTGGCTGTGTCTCTTTTAGGAAATAATATTGAAGAGCTTAAAGCAGCAAAAGCAGAATTAAAGCTAGAGTTAGAAAATAACCCACTTTTAAAAGATATTTCAGACAATGATCCTGCAGGAATAAAAGAAGTAAGCATCACCTTAAAAGACAACGCTTATGTACTAGGGTTAAATTTACAATCTGTAATGGCACAAATTCGTTATGGTTTTTTCGGTTTGCAAGCACAACGTTTTCAGCGTGGACAAGATGAAATTAAAGTTTGGGTACGTTATAATAAAGAAGATAGGTCTTCTATTAAAAACTTAGATGATATGCAAATTGTAGCTCCAAACGGAACTAGAATTTCGTTTTCTGAAATTGGAAATTATCAAATTAAAAGAGGAGACATTGCTATAAATCACTTAAACGGAAAAAGAGAAATTCAAGTTTCTGCAGATTTAAAAGATGCTAAAGAAAGTGCTACAGAAATTTTAGATGATATTAAAACACGTGTAATGCCGTTAATAATTTCTAAATATCATTCTGTATCTCCACTTTACGAAGGTCAGAATAGAGAGGCCCAAAAAACTATAGATTCCTTAGAATGGTTAAAGTGGATTATTTTAGGCTTAATTTATATTGTAATTGCGTTTACATTTCGTTCTTACAGTCAGCCTATTTTACTGCTTTTAATGATTCCTTTTAGTATGATTGGGGTTGTTTTGGGGCATTATATTCATGATTTCTCTATAAATATTTTATCTTGGTTAGGTATTATTGCTTTGGTGGGTATTATGGTAAATGATGGTTTGGTTTTAATAGGGAAGTTTAATAGCTATTTAAAAGAAGGAATGTTGTTTGATGATGCATTAATTATGGCAGGTCAATCTCGTTTTAGAGCAATTTTCTTAACTTCTTTAACCACAGTAGCTGGTTTAGCACCTTTAATGTTAGAAAAAAGTAGACAAGCACAATTTTTAATTCCAATGGCAATTTCTATTTCTTACGGAATTGCAATTGCAACTATTTTAACCTTGGTAATGTTGCCATTACTATTGTCGGTTTCTAATTCTATAAAAGTGGGAATTAAATGGTTAAAAACAGGAGAGAAAGTAAATAAAGAAGAAGTAGAAAGAGCTATTATAGAATCTAAATTCGACGAACATGAAGATCATTAGAAACACCATATTACTAGTTGGGTTTTTATATACCTTACAAGGGATTTCACAAGAAATCTTAACGAAGAAAGAAGCACTAGAAATTACGTTAGAAAATAATTTCGGAATTAAAATAGCAAACAATAACATAGACGTAGCAAAAAATAATAAAAGTATATACAATACAGGTTTTTTGCCAACGGCATCTGTTTCTTCTGGGGCAAATTATAGTAATAATAATCAAACCAACACACCGCAAACGGGCGCATCAACATCTACAACAGGTGCTGTAACTAAGTCTTATAACGCAAGTATTAGCTTAAATTATACTCTTTTTGATGGATTGGGAAGAAAATACAATTATGAGCAATTAAAAGAAACTTATAATCTAACCGAATTGCAAGCTAGAGAAACAATCGAAAATACGTATTTACAATTGTTTACGACGTATTTTCAAATTGCAAGGTTATCAGAAAATAAAACAAACTTAGATGAGGCATTGTCTATTTCTAAACAACGTTTACTGCGTGCAAAATATCAATACGAATACGGACAATCTACCAAGTTAGAGTTGTTAAACGCAGAGGTAGATGTAAATAATGATAGCATAACATTAATAAGTGCCAAACAGCAATTAAGCAATGCAAAACGTGGTTTAAACATTATTTTAGGAATTGAAAAAGCAGTAACTTATAATGTTGAAACGGAGGTTGTTTTTAATAAAATGATGAACTTAGAGGAGCTTCAGCAAAAAACAATTGCTAATAATTCTACCCTTAAACAAAATGAAAAAAACATTGCAATTAGTGAGTTTAACATAAAAGTAAATAAGGCTAATTATTTACCCTCTTTAGCTTTAAATACATCTTATGGTTGGAACCAGAATGATAATGAAAACCTTGCCAATGCCTTTCAACCAAAATCTACATCATCTAACGGTTTAAATGCTGGTTTAAGTTTATCTTGGAATTTGTTTGATGGTGGAAGTACAAAAACGAGGGTTGCAAATGCAAAAATTGCTTTAGAAAATCAGCAAATACTATTAGAGCAACAAAAAGTAACCATCAATAATAATTTAAAAAATACTTGGGAGAATTATCAGAACCAATTATTTATTCTAAAAGCACAAGAACAAAACGTGTTAACCACGCAAAATAATTTTGATAGAAGTACAGAGCGTTACAAATTAGGACAGATAACTTCTATTGAATTTAGACAAGCTCAGATTAATTTTATCAATTCTAAAACGGCATATAACAATGCTAAGTTTGATGCAAAACTGATTGAATTACAGCTTTTACAATTAAGTGGAGATATTTTAAATGTGAATTTTTAAAAAACTGATTTTGATCATATTTTAAAATCATCTTATTTTTTATTTTTGAATTCAAAATTAGATGAATATGAGCTTTTTAAATATACCACAAGTTTCTTGGGTAAATGGTACCATTATGATAGGCGTTTTTGCTGTAGTTGTTGTTGGCTTAGTTGTAGTCGTTTATTTATTAATGAGTACAGATAAAAAAGCAAAGTAATTATTACCTAATATATACAAAAGCCTGAGTTTATCTCGGGCTTTTATTGTTGCAATAAATTTCAATATCCTTTATTTATAAAAAACGTTTCACTATTTTTATAGATGAAAAATAAAGTAAAATGACAAGTAAGTTAGAAATTAATTTTGGCTATCTTTTAGAAAAAGATTTAATTTCAGAAATAGAAGAATTAGGGGTTTTTAAAACCTTTAAAGAAGATACAACCATTATAGAAGTTGGAGATTATATTAAATCGATGCCTTTACTAATTTCTGGTGCTATTAAAATTCTTAGAGAAGATGAGCATGGAGATGAGATTGTTTTATACTATTTAGAAAAAGGAGATACTTGTGCCATGACACTTTCTTGCTGTATGGGACAAACAAAAAGTAAGATTAGAGCGGTTGCAGAAACAAATGTTGAATTAATTATGTTGCCAAAAGAAAAAATGGCAGAATGGTTAGGGAAATATAAAACGTGGCAATCTTATATTTTACAAACCTATCATAACAGAATGGATGAGCTTTTAGAAGCTTTAGATACCATCGCTTTTCTAAAAATGGACGAGCGTCTTTTTAAATATCTTAAAGATAAGGCAATGGTTACCCACAATGATGTTTTAAATGTTACCCACAAACAAATTTCTGAAGATTTACATACCTCTAGAGTTGTAATTTCTAGATTGCTTAAAAAGTTAGAAAACGAAAGTAAAATTCAATTATTTAGAAATAGTATTAAAGTTTTAGAACTGTAACATTAGTTACTGTGTAATTTAAAGTGGAGTCTTATTTTTGTAATAAAAATAATGAAATATTTTACTATTTTCATCGCAATTACTTTTCTTTTCGGTTGTAAAGATTCTAAAAAACCGCCCTATTCTAAGAAGAATAACGTTTCAGAAATGCAAAACCATGCTGGTAAAAAGTTAATGGAAACAAACTGCTATGCTTGCCACAACCCAACAACAATAGAAGATAATAGAATTGCACCACCAATGATTGCTATTAAAAGACGTTATTTAATGGGCAACAGTTCTAAAGAATCTTTTATCAATTCTTTGCAAGATTTTATTAAAAACCCAACAGTAGAAAATGCTAAAATGTATGGAGCTGTAAAACGATTTGGAGTAATGCCAAAACAGGCTTTTCCTGAAGAAACCATTAAACAAATTGCAGATTATATGTTTAAGTTTGATATTGAAAAACCAACATGGTTTGAAGAACATTATAATAAACAGCATGGCAATAGTAACGGAATGCAAAAACAGCCCCAAGGAAATAATTTAAAAAAGTTATCTTATGGAGAACAAGGTTTAAAATACGCACTTTCTACCAAGACAGTTTTAGGGGAAAATTTAATGAGTAAAATGCAAAAAGAAGGAACGCTAGCTGCATTAAAGTTTTGTAATGTAAATGCATTCCCTTTAACAGATAGTATGTCTGTGGTACACAAAGCAACCATAAAAAGAGTGTCTGATAAGCCTAGAAATCTTAAAAATAAAGCAACTGCTATAGAAAATGGATATATTACAGTGTTTAAAGAAGAGGCTAAATTAAATAAAGCGTCAGTACCAATTGTGGTAGAAGCTGCAGAAAATGTAAAAGTATATTATCCGATTAAAACAAATGGCATGTGTTTGCAATGTCATGGCCAACCAACCTTAGATATTAAAAGCACTACATTAGCACAAATAGAAAAGTTATATCCAAAAGATTTGGCAATTGGATATAGTGAAAATCAAGTAAGAGGAATTTGGAGTATTACCTTTAATAAATAATCATATAAAGTTCTTAGGCATGAGCAATTTTTCAGAAATTATAAATCAAGATAAACCTGTTTTAGTAGACTTTTTTGCAGAATGGTGTGGACCTTGTAAAACCATGAGTCCAATTTTAAAAGAAGTAAAAGACGCATTAGGTGATGCTGTTTCTATTGTTAAAATAGATGTTGATAAAAACCAATCGTTAGCAGCAAAATATGAAGTTAGAGGGGTACCAACCTTCATTTTATATAAGTCTGGAAAACAAGTTTGGAGACAATCTGGTGCAGTACCTAAAAACCAGTTAATCACTATTATAAATAACAGTGGTAAGTAATTTAATAGTAGGTTGATTAGAAATAGTTTTCTAAAAAGGACATTTTTGTCAATCTGAATTTATTTCAGATGCTTATAAAGGTAGAACTTGATTAAGTTGATGTTTTGAAAAAGTTAAGTCTTTTAAACCTTTTTTAGACAGCCTCTTTTATTTAGAAATACAATCTAAACTATAAAAACCACCACAATTTTCGGTTCTCTTTTTAGAGAATTGTGTAATTAAATATGCAGTTGTAATTAAGTTTCTCAGTTCACATAAATCTATAGAAAGCTCAGAATGGTCATAGAGGCGTTTGTTGTCTTCATAAAGTACTTTTAAACGCTTTTCTGCGCGTAGCAAACGCTCATTAGAACGTACGATGCCTACATAATTACTCATAATAGTTTTTACTTCATTTCTATCATGCGTAATTAATACTTTTTCCATGTTTTTAATCACACCACTATCATTCCAAACAGGAATATCTTTTGGGTTTTTGGCTTTATTATATTTTTTAGAAATGCTTAAAAATGCATTATGAGCATATACCAGTCCTTCTAATAAAGAGTTAGATGCCAATCTATTTCCACCATGTAAACCAGTTCTGGTAACCTCACCACAAGCGTATAATTTCTTGATAGATGTTTTTGCTTTTTTGTTCACATTTACACCGCCACAAATATAATGAGCTGCAGGTACTACAGGAATATAGTCTTTGGTTACATCAATATTTAAAGATGCACATTTTTCTGTAATATTAGGAAAATGCTCTTTAAATTTTACCATGTCTAAATTAGTGCAATCTAAATATACATGAGGTTTTCCACTCTTTTTTAATTCATTATCAATGGCTCTTGCAACAATATCTCTAGAGGCTAACTCTTCTCTTTTATCATATTTATGCATAAAGAAATCACCATTGTAATCTCTTAGTTTTGCACCAAAACCTCGCACAGCTTCAGAAATTAAAAAGGCAGGATATTCGCCTGGGTTGTACAATGCTGTTGGATGAAACTGTATAAATTCCATTTCAGAAATTTCTGCCTTTGCACGGTATGCAATTCCTATTCCGTCTCCAGTTGCCACAGTTGGGTTTGTAGTAGTTTCGTAAACTTGCCCATTTCCTCCAGAAGCTAAAAGTGTAAATTTGCTTACAAAGGTTTTTACTTTATCTTCTTTAATATCTAAAACATAAGCACCATAACAAGAAATTTTGCCATTTCGCTTTGTTTTGGTCTTTTTAGTTTGATGCTCTGTAATTAAATCTATTGCGTAATGATAGGTAAGAAATTCTATGTTTGGTTGTGCATTTACTTGCGCTAATAAAGCACGTTCTATTTCTGCACCTGTAATATCTGTATGATGTAAAATTCTGTTTTGCGAATGTCCGCCTTCACGACCTAAATCATAGTTTCCATTTTCATTTTCATCAAATTCTGTTCCCCAATTTATCAACTCTTGCAGTCTATCTGGTGCATTTTCTACAACCATTCTTACCACTTCTTCATCGCACAAACCATCACCGGCAACTAAAGTATCATTTATATGTTGTTCAAAAGTATCTACAGTTTTGTTGTAAACGGTTGCAATACCACCTTGGGCATATTTTGTGTTAGATTCGCTTTGTTTGTCTTTAGTAACAATAACAACTTTAGCATCTTTGTGTTCTATGGCAACTTTTAAAGCAAAAGTTAATCCAGAAACTCCAGAACCAATTACTAAAAAATCGGTAGAGATTATGTTTTTATCAGGTAACATTTTAAGGCGTTATTTAGAAAGTTCTAGCATTCTGTTTATAGGAATTATTGCTTTTTCACATAATTCTGCTTCTACTTCTATGTTTGGTAACTCGTGTTTTAAACATAAATACAATTTTTGCATTGTATTCATTTTCATATATGCACATTCACTACAAGCACATGTATTATCTTCTTTCGCCGGAGCAGGAATAATTATTTTATCAGGATTTTCTTGTAACATTTGAAACAAAATACCAGCTTCTGTAGCAACAATAAATTTCTTTTTATCACTATTTCTAACATGGTTTAAAAGGCCAGAAGTAGAACCTATATATTTAGCAACCTTAAGCATGTGCGCTTCAGATTCTGGATGCGCAATTAATTCTGCATCTGGATGTTCTTGATATAAGTCGATTAACTTTTCCATAGAAAAAGCTTCATGAACCATACAAGCGCCATCCCAAAGTAACATTTCTCTTCCTGTTTCTTTATTTAAGTAAGCTCCTAAATTTCTATCTGGAGCAAAAATAATTGGTTGGTCTTGTGGTATAGAATCAATAATTTTTCTAGCGTTAGAAGAGGTACAAACGTAATCGCTTAAAGCTTTTATTTCTGCCGAACAATTTATATAAGTAACAACTAAATGATCTGGATGTCTCTTTTTAAATTCAGAGAATTGTTCTGGCGGACAAGAATCTGCCAAAGAGCAACCTGCTAGTAAGTCTGGTAATAAAACTTTTTTAGTAGGGTTTAGTATTTTTGCGGTTTCTGCCATAAAATGAACTCCTGCAAAAACAATAATGTCTGCATCGGTTTTTGCGGCTTGTTGTGCCAAGGCCAAACTATCACCTACAAAATCTGCAATTTCCTGAATCTCGTCTATTTGATAGTAATGCGCTAAAATAACTGCATTCTTCTCTTTTTTTAGTTTCAAAATCTCCTCAACATAATCAATATTAGGAGTTTCAATATCTAAAAATCCTTTTTTGTTGAGGTTTTTTTTTGCACTAACTAAAGTTTTCATAAAAAGTGTTTATTATTAACTACGTTGCAAATATAAACTCTATTTTGTTGGTAGGAAAATGATTGGCGTCATTCTGTTAAATTATGGTTGTAATAAGCTAAAAAATGAACTTATCTGAAAATTTTTGGGAAAACAAGTATCAATCAAACAAAATTGGTTGGGATTTAGGAGTGGTTTCTCCACCATTAAAAATATATTTTGATCAATTAACAAATAAAGACTTAAAAATTTTAATTCCAGGAGGAGGAAATTCTTACGAAGCAGAATATCTTTTTAATAATGGTTTTACCAATGTTTATGTGGTAGATTTAGCTAAAAGTGCCCTAGAAAACATTAAAAAAAGGGTTCCAGGTTTTCCTGAATCACAATTAATTTTAGGTGATTTTTTTGATGTAAATCAAACTTTTGATTTGATTATTGAACAAACTTTTTTCTGTGCAATTCAGCCTGATTTAAGAGGAAAGTATGCAGGTAAAATGAATTATTTATTGAGAGATAAAGGGAAGTTAGTAGGGTTGCTTTTTGATGCAAAACTAAATGATGATCATCCACCTTTTGGTGGAAGTAAAACAGAATATACTACTTATTTCGATTCTCATTTTATAATGGATGTTTTTACAGCATGTTATAATTCTTACCCTAACAGACAAGAAATGGAGTTGTTTGTAAAGTTTTTGAAAAAGTAATAAGTGCTTTTTAAAAAGTGTGTTTTTTGTAAGTCTTAATCTATTTAAGATTTTCTAGAAATACTTTAAATTCATCCGTATTATAATTAGCCATTCCTTCATGTGCTAATACAATATTTTTATCAGTATCAATGATGTAAGTTGTAGGTAAGGCAGAAGATTGTAACATTGCAGGTAGGTTTCCTACAAGCGTATAAATTGGTAGGTTATAACCTTTACGTTTATCAAAATCCTTTGCCGTTTCAAAATTTTTATCAAAAGACAGCAGTATAAAAGCGATATCATTTCCCATTTCTTTATGTAATTTACTAATACTTGGCATTTCTGCAATACAAGGAGGGCACCATGTTGCCCAATAATTTAGAAATATTACTTTGTCTTTTAAATCTGCTAAAGATGTAATTTTTCCATCGGCATCCATCAACCTTACATTTAAATTAGCTTTTGCGTATTCCGTAATGGTTTCAGAATCTTTTTTATGTGTAATTTCCTTTACATTAGGGTTCATTAAGCCAGTAGCTAATACGCCTCGTTGTACAAAACCAATAACCTCTGTGTGCAAACCTGTAGCGTAAAGTGTAATAATAATGCAGACAAAAACTCCGTTCTGAATCCACGTTTTCTTGGTGTTTTTATTTTTTTTCATTTTATTTTTTTTAAGAAATTGTATCTTTTTTTTCATTTATAATATCAATTTATGTAGGATGTTTTATAATTGGTAATTATAAAATTTGACTCATTAAAATCCTTATTACAGGAAAATTATAAAGTATAAAAATTTCTATTTAATTTTTAGATTTTTACAATGTGCAAACATAGATAAAATAAGACTTTACGCAGGTAACTCTAGTTACCAAACTTGTTAAACTAATATTAAATAATTGCCCTTCTATGTGTTCTTGTTTTATTAAATTTACCAATGCAAAATATAGCTTAGCTACTTATGTTACATAGAGAATGTAATACAATGTTTATTTTTGCAGATATTAATAAGTATAACAAGTATTTTTAATATGGAAGACATGATTTTTTATGATAGATTGCAATTTGCATTTACTATCACCTTTCACTATATATTTCCGCAGTTAACAATGGGACTTTCATTACTGATTGTCTATTATAAATGGAAATACCTCAGAAATAATAATGAAAAATATAACAATGCTGCAAAATTTCTGATGAAAATTTTTGCAATTAACTTTACAATGGGTGTTATAACTGGTATTCCAATGGAATTTCAATTTGGTACCAATTGGGCTAAATTTTCTGAATTAACTGGTGGAATTATCGGTCAGACTTTGGCAATGGAAGGGATGTTCTCTTTCTTTTTAGAATCCTCTTTCTTAGCGCTCTTTATTTTTGGTGAAAAATTAATGGGACAAAAACTTCATTTCTTAACCGGTTTTTTGGTGTTTTTAGGTTCTTGGGCAAGTGGTTGGTTTATTTTAGCTACCAATGCTTGGATGCAACATCCGGTAGGTTATGAAATTTTAGAGAATGGTAAGTTTGTGTTAGAAAACTTCTCTGCACTGTTTAGTAATCCTTGGTTATTACCTGCTTTTTTACACAATCAAATGGCGTCTGTGGTAACTTCTTCTTTTGTGGTTGCAAGTATTGGTGCTTTTTATATTTTAAGAAAAAAACAAGTAGAATACGGGAAAATATTTTTAAAAACAGGTGTAATTTTTGGTTTGATTTCTAGTGTTTTAGTGGCTTTACCTACGGGAGATTGGAACGCTAAAAATGTGGCAAAATATCAACCAGCTGCTTTTGCTGCTATGGAAGGAATTTTTGAAACAGAAGAAGCTGGAGCAGAAATTGTGTTGATTGGTCAACCAAATATGGTAGAAAAAAAGTTAGACAATAAAATTGCGGTTCCTAATATTTTAAGTTTTTTAACGCATCAAGATTGGAATAAGCAGATTCCTGGAATGGATCAATTCAAAGAAGAAGAATTACCAGATAATATTCCGGCGCTGTATTATTCATATCACATAATGGTTGGTTTAGGTACCATTTTTATTGGTATTATGGCACTAGCACTTTTCTTTTTATGGCGAAAAAAACTGTATACTTTTAAGCCAATACTTTGGTTTATTATGTTTTTAGTTCCGTTTCCGTACATCGCAAATCTTACAGGTTGGTACACGGCAGAGTTAGGGAGACAGCCGTATTTAGTATATGGATTGTTAAAAACTAGCGATGGTATTTCGCCAACCGTATCTTCTGGTAACACCTTATTTACCTTATTAGGTTTTGTTGCTTTGTATATGTTACTAGGACTATTATTTTTAGTTTTAGTTGGTAAAACGATTAACGAAGGTCCTAAACTTGAAAAACATTAAAAGATGGAAATATTTTGGTACATTATAATAGCAACGGTTTTAGGTATCTTTT
The DNA here is from genome assembly GCF_011379025.1 of Polaribacter sp. 11A2H. NCBI lineage: Bacteria > Pseudomonadati > Bacteroidota > Flavobacteriia > Flavobacteriales > Flavobacteriaceae > Polaribacter > Polaribacter sp. 11A2H. The sequence goes on along the minus strand of NZ_WTLD01000003.1, from coordinate 133,004 downwards.
TTGTTTTAGATGGATATGATTTCGGAACAGGAATTATTCATTTATTTTTTGCAAAAAAAGAGAAGGATAAAGAAGTAATTACAAAATCTGCAGGTTTATTTTGGGATTCTAATGAGGTTTGGTTAGTGGCAGCTGGAGGGATGCTTTTTATGGCTTTTCCTACTTTTTATGCTTCTGTATTTAGTGGATTTTACTTACCCTTAATCATCGTTTTATGGTTGATTATTTTTAGAGCAATTGGCCTTGAATTTAGGAGTCAGTTTAAGTATCAAATGTGGAAAGACATTTGGGATGTTTCTTTTGGAGTTTCTAGTTTATTATTAGCCTTATTTTTTGGGATTGCGCTAGGAAATATTGTGAGAGGTGTAAACTTAGGTGGCGTGGAAAACGGAGTTTCTGTGTACGAAGGGCATTATTTTTTCTTACCATTATGGGATAGTAGTTTTAGCCCTTTAACAGAGCATCCAGGAGTTATCGATTGGTTTACCATTATTATAGGTGTTATTTCTGTAGTTACTTTAGCAATACATGGTGCTAATTGGGTGGTTTTAAAAACCAATTCAACCATCAATTTAAAATTGAAAGGTGTTATTTTTAAGTTGAATATTGCTTTAACAATTCTTAGCATTGTTTCGGTAGCACTATGGCAAATTGTAAATCCAGATTCTTTAAATAATTTTGTAGATAAACCTTATTTATTGGTATTCCCAATGCTATATTTTATAGGATTAGTTGGCTTGTTTTTTATCAAAAAAATTAAAAAAGAGGTACATGCTTTTTGGTTATCAACATTATTAATATTAGGCGGAATTACCTCTTCTTTGGCTTCTTTGTTTCCTGTTATTTTACCTTCTGTTAATGATGTTCACGAGCCACTTACCATATATAATACTGCGGCACCAGAATATGGTTTATCTGTAGCATTTATTTGGGGTATTATTGGTATTATCTTAATTGTAATTTATGCAATTATTCAAAAAAGATTAAAGGGAGGTAAAGTTGATAAAATGGATTACGGTCATTAGTCTAAATCTAATATTATGACAGAAACATTAATTTCTTTACTGAGTATTTTGTTAGGAATAATTGGAGCGATTGGTTTTGGTATGCTGTTTAAAAAATATTCATTTGGTATTGTAGGCAATACAATAGCGGGTGTTTTTGGAAGTGTCTTTTTCATTAAATCATTTGGACGATTAGGCTTTAATCCGCAATCGATAATGCAACATGGTACATTTAATACTTCATTATTTATAATTAACTGCATCGTCTCCGTTTTAGGAGGTGTTTTAGGGTTGATTATCATTAAAAAAATCTATAATAAGCTTAATAAATAACTGTTTATATAGCTTACATGATATAAGTCATCTTATCTAGTTTCAATTCATTATACATTTGTTAACCAATTGGTTAAACTAAATAGTTAATGAGCGGGACTAAAAACGAAAATACAGAAGAACAAATTTTAAATGCAGCAAAAAATGTATTTCAATCTAAAGGAATGGATGGTGCTCGCATGCAAGAAATTGCCAATGAAGCTGGCATAAACAAAGCGATGCTTCACTATTATTATAGAAGTAAACAATTACTTTTTGAAGCTGTATTTAAAAATGCATTTTCATTATTGGCGCCTCAATTAAATGCAGTTTTAAATGACGATTCACCCATAGAAGAAAAGGTACGAAATTTTTCATCAAACTATATTTCCTTTATTGAGAAGCATCCTTATTTACCTAATTTCATTATTCAAGAATTGAATAGAAATCCTGATTTTATTTTAAAAATGAAGGGAAATAATGGGTTTCCAAATCTAGAGAAATTCAAAAACCAAGTAGCTGTTGAAGTTGAAAATGGCACTATCAAAAATGTTAGTGCAGAGCAGTTATTTATCAATATTCTAGCCTTAAATGTATTTCCTTTTATAGCCAAGCCTTTAATTCAAGGTTTAATTACTGTTGAAGAAGACGGATTTCAGCAAATAATTGAAGATCGTAAAACTGAAGTTGCCGATTTTATTATTAATTCAATAAAAAAATAAGATGAAAAAAGTAGTATTCATTTTAATAGCAGTAATAAGTTTCTCATCGGTTGCACAAGAAATTTTAACGCTTAATGATTGTTATAAATTAGTAGAAACAAACTATCCTTTAATTAAGCAACATCAATTGTTAGAGAAGCAACATCAATTGGATACAGAAATTATTTTGAATTCTAAATTGCCACAAATTAACTTAGATGCACAAGCAACGTATCAATCTGATGTTATAGAAATTCCGATTCCAAATGCGAATATAGAGCCTTTAAATAAGGATCAATACAAAGCAACTTTATCTATAAATCAATTGATTTATAATGGTGGGTTAACAGCTGCGAATTTAAAGGTTAAAAAAGCGCAATTTAAAACAAAACAAAAACAAGTTGATACGAATATCTATCAGTTGAAAGCACAAATTAATCAACTGTATTTTTCTGTACTATTAACCCAAGAAACATATAACTTATTAGAAGCTAAAAAAAAGCAATTAGAGTCTAAGCTAGAGGAAGTACAATCGGGTATAAAACACGGAGTTTTATTGCCTTCTTCGGATAGTGTTTTAGAGGCTGAAATCTTAAAAATTAAGCAACAATTTATTGAGGTAGAAAGTCAAAAATTAACTTTAATGAATACTTTATCGAGTTTAATTGGACAATCTGTAAGTACTGCTACAAAATTTGAAAAACCTTTAGTTAAAACGGAATTACAAACGGAAATATCTAGACCAGAACTAGATTTGTTTCAATTGAAAAAGGAAGAAATAAACAGTCAGGAAGCACTTATTTCTAAACAAAATTCGGTAAAATTAAATGGCTTTGCAACTGGCGGTTATGGAAATCCTGGGTTGAATATGTTGGATAACTCTTTTCAGACATATTATATAGTGGGTGTTAAATTACATTGGAATGTGTTTGATTGGAATACCAATAAAAAACAACAAGCAACAGTGGCAATTAACAAAGATATCATAGAAACTGAAACTGAAATATTTAAACTAAACACCAATATTGAACTCAACAAACAGCAACAAGAAATAGAAAAAATTTCAGCTTTTATAAATTCGGATGAAGAGATCATCAATCTTCGTAAGAAAGTCTTGAAAACATTAGATGCTCAACTTAAAAATGGTGTCATCACATCTTCGGTTTATATTACAGAATTCACCAATTTATTTGAAGCAGAAAACACCTTGTTAAGACATAAAATACAAATACAATTAGCAAAAGCGAATTATAATACTATAAAAGGAAAGTAAATATTTTCTGCAGATAACGCAGATGTGCGCAGAGAAAATAAAATCAGTGGGAGAAAAAACATACAAAATGAAAAACAATAATTACATATTAACATTAAGCATAATTGCTTCAACTCTATTTTCCTGTGGAAACAACAACGATAAAGCAGATGGTTATGGAAATTTTGAAGCTACAGAAATAACTATTTCGGCAGAAAATAACGGGAAATTAATTCAATTTTCTATAGAAGAAGGCGATCAATTAGAAAAAGACCAATTTGTTGGTTTTATAGATACAGTGCAATTAGCTTTAAAACGAGAACAATTAATCGTTTCAAAGTCTGTAATTAGTTCTAAGTCTAAGGGAGTTTTATCACAGATTTCTGTGTTAAATTCAAAATTAAAAACTGCCAGAATTAATAAAACTAGAGTAGAAAATTTAATTAAAGACAATGCAGGTACACAAAAACAATTAGATGATGTTTCTGGTGAAATAGATGTTATTAAAAGTCAGATTAGAAGTGTAGAAATTCAGAATGCACCTGTTGTAAACGAACTAAAAAGTATAGATGTTCAATTAAAACAAATTGACGATCAAATTAAAAAAAGTAAAATAATAAACCCTGTAAACGGAACCGTTTTAACCAAGTATGCAGAACCAAATGAAATTACTGCTTTTGGAAAGCCTTTGTATAAAATTGCAGATTTAAGTACTATGGAACTACGTGTTTATATTAGTGAAACACAATTGGCAAACATTAAAATCGGACAAAAAGTTACGGTTAAAATTGATGCTACGGAAGATATGAAATCTTTTGAAGGTACCGTTAGTTGGATTGCTTCTGAAGCAGAATTTACGCCTAAAATTATTCAAACTAAAGAAGAACGCGTTGCTTTGGTATATGCTGTAAAAGTTAATGTGGCAAATGATGGAAGCTTAAAAATAGGAATGCCAGCAGAAATGTGGTTTGGCAATTCAGATATTAATAATTAATAAAAACACAAACGATGAAACCTATATTTTATGTATTAATGCTGTTTGCTTTAGTGAGTTGTAAACAAAATAAGAAACAAGAAGCTGCAGAAGTAAATGACTTGTATTCTAATTCTTGGACACAAGAAATTAAACTAGACAATGGTAAGAAATGGCAAGCGAATTCAGAAACGAATGAAGGTGTGTTAAAAATGCAAAATAGCATTAAAGATTTTTCATCCAATACATTAGAAGGCTATTATGAATTGGCAGAAAAATTGAATGTAGATAAAAACTATGTGATAAAGAACTGCACCATGAAAGGAGATTCGCATGATAATTTACATGTTTGGCTTTTACCTTTAATTGCAAAAATAGATGCACTTTCGGAAGCGAATACAATTGAAGAAGCTGCAAAATTGAAACAAAGTATCGAGGAGAATGTTAATGAATACTCAGATTATTTCAACTAAAAAATGAAACAGAAATTCTTACATATTATCGGAGCTTTACTTGCTTTGTTTCTGGGAATAATGTCCACTTTCGCGGGGACCTCTGTGTTACTTGGTGCTGAATCTAAAGACTATAATGTATTGCAATGGCTTGTAGTTTATAATGTGGTTCTTGGAGTTATTTCCATTGTTACAGCCTTTCTAATATGGAAGAATCTATCAATTAACAAAAAGTTGATTCTAGTTATTTTAGGAATGCATTTTTCAATCTTTTTGTATCTGAAGTTTATAAGCGAAACTGTTGCTGTTGAAAGTATTCAAGCCATGGTTTTTAGAGTAAGTGTCTGGGTGGTAATTGCAATGCTAACCATTGTAATTCCAAAATATTTTTATAAAAAATAAGTATAAACTGATGAGTATTACGGTTGCTAACATATCAAAATCTTATAAAAAGGTAAAAGCTTTAGAAGACATTTCTTTTGAAGTAAAGCCTGGAGAACTTTTTGGCTTAATTGGTCCGGATGGAGCAGGTAAAACCACTTTGTTTAGAGTGTTAACCACGCTTTTAATTGCTAATGAAGGTGTTGCCACCGTTGCTGGTTTTGATGTAATTACAGACTATAAAAGTATTCGAAAAAACGTTGGCTATATGCCTGGGAAATTTTCTTTGTATCAAGATTTAACCGTTGAGGAAAATTTAGATTTTTTTGCCACTATTTTCGGAACAACGATAGATCAAAATTACGATTTAATTAAAGATATTTATGTTCAAATAGAGCCATTTAAGAACCGAAGAGCAGGAAAATTATCTGGCGGAATGAAACAAAAACTAGCCTTATGTTGCGCTTTAATTCACAAACCTAAAGTGTTGTTTTTAGATGAACCAACAACAGGAGTTGATCCAGTTTCTAGAAAAGAATTTTGGGAAATGTTAAAACGTTTGCAGAAAAAAGACATCACCATTTTAGTTTCTACACCATATATGGATGAAGCTGCTTTGTGTGATAGAATTGCCTTAATTCAGGATGGAAAAATTTTAGAAATTGATACGCCAGAAGCCATTGTAAAACATTATCCGTATCAAATTTATAATGTAGGTGCAAATAACATGTATCAGCTTATTAATAATTTAAAGGAGTATGAATATAACCATAGTGTATACCCTTTTGGAGAGTTCGTGCATTATACAGATACAAGAGCAGATTTTAATCCGAATGATTTAAAAACATATTTAGAATCGAAAAATTTAGCTAATGTTTCAATAGAGAAAACATCAGCAACTATTGAGGATACATTTATGGAATTAGCAAAATAAATAGTGTATTAGACCTCACAGGTTTTAAAAACCTGTAAGGTCTCTAATAAAACAAAATGAACAATAACAAAGTCATACAAGTAGTAGAATTAACCAAAATGTTTGGAGATTTTTCAGCCGTCAACAAAATTACTTTTGAGGTAGAAAAAGGCGAAATATTTGGTTTTTTAGGCGCAAATGGCGCAGGAAAAACGACGGCAATGAAAATGCTGATTGGTATTTCTACTCCGACTTCGGGGAAAGCAAAAGTGGCAGGTTTTGATGTGTTTACCCATGCAGAAGATATCAAAAAAAACATTGGTTATATGAGTCAGAAGTTCGCTTTGTATGACGATTTAACGGTGAAAGAGAATATTACCTTTTTTGGTGGAATTTATGGTTTGTCAAGAAAACGAATCAAAGAAAAATCCGCAATTTTAATTGCAGAATTAGGCTTAGAAAGTGTTGCAAAGCAATTGGTCGGTTCATTACCATTGGGGTGGAAACAAAAGTTATCCTTTTCGGTGTCTTTGCTTCACGATCCAAAAATTGTTTTTTTAGATGAACCCACAGGAGGCGTAGATCCAATTACTAGGCGTCAGTTTTGGGAATTGATTTACAAAGCTGCTCACCAAGGAACTACTGTTTTTGTAACTACACATTATATGGATGAAGCAGAATATTGTGACAGAGTTTCCATCATGGTAAATGGTAAAATAGAAGCTTTAGACACGCCAAAAAAATTAAAAGAACAGTTTAAAGTAGATAATATGAATGATGTGTTTTTAAAATTAGCTCGTGGGTAAAAACATGTTCCGCGAAAAAGAATAAAAGTTTCCCGCAGATCATGCGGATTTACGCAGAAAAGAGATTGAAAAAATCTGCGATTATCTGTGTGATCGGCGGGAGTGAAAATGAAAAAAAACAGAAGCTATGGAAGGAAAAACAGAAAACGACATTTCTTATATAATTAGAGGAGCAATTTTCAAAGTTTATAATGAATTAGGTCCAGGTTTGTTGGAATCTGTTTACGAAACGGTTTTATCCTACGAATTAGAAAAAGAAGGGTTAACTGTTAAAAGGCAAGTAATACTACCAATATTTTACGATGATATTGAACTAGACAATGGATATCGATTAGATATATTAGTAAATGATAAAGTAATAGTAGAAATAAAATCTGTTGAAAAATTAGCTAAGGTTCATCATAAGCAAGTACTCACTTATTTAAAACTTTCAAAATTGAAATTAGGAATATTAGTCAATTTTAATGAAGATAATATTACAAAAGGAATTTTTAGAAAAGTAAACGGGTTATAGATTTTCCCGCATATGAGCGCAAAAGAAAAAATAAAACACACTGATTAAAAAATCTTCGGATATCTGCGAAATCAGCGGGAGGTAAAGAGTTGAGGAAGAAATGTTTCCCGCAGATTATGCTGATTTGCGCAGAAAAGAGAATAAAAAAAATCTGCGAGAGATAAATTCACAGAAGAAAGAAACATATTATGAAAAGGTTCATAGGTTTTCCCGCATATGAGCGTAAAAGAAAAAATGAAACACACTGATTAAAAAATCTGCGATAATCCGTGAAATCAGCGGGAGGTAAATCCGCCAGAGAAAAAAATATAAAATGAAAAGATTTATAGGCTTTATAAAGAAGGAATTCTACCATATATTTAGGGATAGACGATCATTGTTTATCCTCTTTGGAATGCCGATTGCCCAAATTATGCTTTTTGGTTTTGCTATTACCAACGAAATCAACAATGTAGATATTGCTATTTTAGATCATTCTAAGGATGCAACTACAGAGGAAATTATTAATAAAATAGCGGCTTCGAAATATTTCAGCATCAAGCAAATTATTGAAAAAGAAGCTGATATTGAAACTATTTTTAAAAAAGGACATGTAAAAGCTGTTTTAAATTTTGAAAAAGATTTTAGTAAAAACCTTATCAAAGAAAACAAAGCAACGGTTCAGATAATTACGGATGCCACAGACCCAAATACAGCCAATACCATTAGTAATTTTGTAAATGCGATTCTGCAAAAATATCAACAAGAATTAAATAAAGAAATTACAATTGCGTATCAAATTATTCCACAAACACGTATGGTTTACAACCCAGAACTAAAAAGTGTGTACATGTTTGTGCCTGGTGTTATGACTATTATTTTGATGTTGGTTTCTGCAATGATGACCTCTATTTCTATTACCAAAGAAAAGGAATTGGGCACCATGGAAATACTTTTAGTGTCACCAATAAAACCGTTTCAAGTAATTATAGGAAAAGTATTTCCTTATATTTTTCTGTCTATAATTAATGCGGTTGTTATTGTCTTGCTGAGTATTTTTATCTTTAAAATGCCGGTTCAGGGAAGTTTATTGTTGTTAGGTTTAGAAAGTGTTTTATTTATTATTTCAGCACTGGCCTTAGGTATTTTAATATCCACTATTTCGGCTACGCAACAAACTGCCATGATGATTTCTTTAATGGGGTTAATGCTTCCTGTAATTTTATTATCGGGTTTTATATTTCCAATAACAAGTATGCCATTTCCATTGCAAGTGATCAGTAATATTATACCTGCAAAATGGTTTATCATCATTATAAAGGGCATTATGTTAAAAGGTGTTGGGTTACAATATGTGTGGAAAGAAACCTTAATTTTATTAGGAATGACTGTGTTTTTTATCGCCTTAAGTATTAAAAAATATAAAATTAGATTGGAGTGAAACAGTTTGCAGTAGCAGTAATCAGTCACAGTATTCAGTTAAACAAAAAAGTGAAATTTAGATAATAAATGATAGTGGTTAGAGAGAATATTGGACAGTACTAAAAACGTCTTTTTTCTCTGTTCTATTCTCTTTATTCTTTTAAAAATATGAAAACAATATTATACATCATACAGAAAGAATTTAAGCAAATCTTTAGAAATAAAGGAATGCTTCCAATCATTTTTGTTTTACCGTTATTACAACTCGTTATATTATCTAATGCAGCTACTTTTGAAGTGAAAAACATTAAATTTGGCTATATCGATCATGATCATACCTCAACCTCTAGGGCATTGATAGAAAAATTTAATGCTTCTACTTATTTTGATGTATTAACCGATTTTCCATCGGAAGAATTAGCAAGTTCAGAAATGCTAAAAGGAAAGGTAGATGTTGTGTTAGAAATCCCCCACTACTTTGAGCGCGATTTACAAAAAGATAAATACAATAAATTAGGAGTAACTATTAACGCTATTGATGGTGCAGCAGCAGGTGTAGAAAACGTATATGTAACACAGATTGTACAGAGTTTTAATCAACAGATAAAAACAGATTTATTACAAATTTCAGACAAACAAATACAGCCAATTAGTATTGCAACCATTCCTTTATTCTGGTATAATAAAACATTGAATTACAAAACATTTATGGTTCCGGGAATTCTTGTTTTGTTGGTTACCATGATTACTTTATTCCTTTCAGGGATGAATATTGTTCGAGAAAAAGAAATAGGAACTTTAGAGCAAATAAACGTGACACCCATTAAAAAAAGTCAGTTTATAATTGGTAAACTTTTTCCGTTTTGGGTAATAGGAATTGGGCTATTAACAGTAGGATTAACTTTAGCAAAACTGATATTTAACGTTCCTATGATTGGTAGTTTGGCACTTCTATATTTATACACATCTATTTATATTTTGGTGATTTTAGGCATCGGGTTATTCATTTCTAACTTTACAGAGACACAGCAGCAAGCCATGTTTATTGCTTGGTTTTTTACTGTTATTTTTATTTTGATGAGCGGCTTGTTTACACCCATTGAAAGCATGCCAGAGTGGGCACAAATAGTTACAGAATTCAATCCAATAAAATATTTTGTTGAGGTTATGCGTATGGTAATGCTTAAAGGTTCTGGTTTTACAGATATTCTTCCGCAATTAATAAAAACATTACTTTTTGCCATTGTTATGAATGGTCTAGCGATTTGGAGTTATAAGAAAACATCATAATTACTATCGTATATTATTAGAAAATGCAACATTAACTTAGTTTTTAGGTTGCGTAATTATTAATATCTTGCAGTAAGAGAAAATTGATGAATTTAAAAATTCATATTCAGATTACTTTATTTTAATAAACAGGGTTTAAGAAATGTCTAAAACTAAAAAATTCGGCACATTTGCAGGTGTTTTTACACCGTCAATACTCACAATTCTAGGGGTAATTATGTACATGCGTCTCGGTTGGGTAGTTGGAAACGCAGGTTTATTAGGCGCTATTCTAATTATTATAATTGCACATGTTATTTCTATTTCAACAGGACTTAGTGTGTCTTCTGTTGCCACTGATAAAAAAATTGGTGCAGGCGGAATTTATTATGTCCTTTCTAGAAGTATGGGCGTTCCAATTGGTGGTTCTATTGGTATTGCGTTGTATGTAGGTACTGCTTTTTCTATTGCATTATATTTAATAGGTTTTGCAGAAAGTTTTAATAGTTATTTAGGCTTCGGAATGGAGATAAATGACTTTAGAATTACGGGAACTATCGCCTTAGTTTTACTGACAGCTTTGGCATTAATAAGCACATCCGTTGCCTTAAAATCTCAATATTTTATTTTGGCAGCCATTGTTTTATCAATAGTTTCTATCTTCTTTGGGTCGCATGATTTTACACCACAAACGGTATCTATGTTTTCTACGGAAGGCTCGGTTCCTTTAGAAGTTGTTTTTGCTATATTTTTCCCCGCAGTTACTGGTTTTACTGCCGGTATAGCAATGAGCGGAGATTTAAAAGATCCTAAAAACTCTATTCCTAGAGGGACTTTATTAGCCATTGGGGTTGGTTTAATTGTGTATTTATTTTTGGCTGTTTTTATAGCCTACACCATAGATTCTGAAGTTTTAAAATCGGATTATAATATTTTAATGAAAATAGCCTTTTTTGCTCCTGCAGTAATTGCTGGGGTTTGGGGAGCAACATTATCATCCGCTTTAGGCGGAATTTTAGGTGGTCCAAGAATTTTACAAGCCATGTCTGTAGATAAAGTTACGCCTCGTTTTTTTGCCAAAGGAAGAGGAGAAAATAATGAGCCAGTAAATGCATTGTTATTGGTGTTTTTAATTGCAGAAGCCGGAATTTTGATTGGTGAATTAGATGTTATAGCGCGTGTGGTTTCTATGTTTTATTTAACCGCTTACGGCTTTATAAATCTGTCTTATTTTTTAGAAAGTTGGGCAAACCCAGATTTTCAGCCCACTTTTAAAATTAAAAGATGGATTGGTTTGGTGGGTTTTGTAGCTTGTTTTGGGGTGATGTTTAAATTAGACATGATTGCAATGATTGGTGCTTTAGCTGTAATTAGTGGGTTGTATTTTATGTTGCAGCGAAAGGAAGTGAAAATAAATTCTACAGATATCTGGAAAAGTGTTTGGGAAAATGTAGTGAATAAAGGGTTGATGAAAATTGATACAAAACATGATATTAATTCTAATTGGAACCCAAATATTATTCTTTTTAGTGGTAGCAGTGAACATCAAGGATATTTATTAGAACTTAGTAAAGCTGTTTCTGGCAAAACCGGTGTGGTCACTAATTTTAAATTGATCATCGATAAAGAGAATAAAATTCCTTTAAAAAAGTCTGAACAAATTATTAGAGAAGATATTTATAATGATTTAGGAATTTTTGCAAGACAGATTAAGGTTGATAATCTATATAAAGGAATTACCAACATTGCCACTACTTTTGGTTTTTCTGGAGTGGAACCGAATACCATTATGATGGGTTGGCCAAAAGGACTTGAAGGTTCTTCTGAATATGCAGAAATGACGGAAACTTTGCTCTATTTAGATTATAACTTATTGTATTTAGATTTTGATAGAAAATCGAAATTTGGAAGGTACAAAACCATCGATTTATGGTGGCGAGAAACCGACAGTAAAAATGCCGAAATGATGCTAAATATTGCTCGTTTTATTATTGCTGCTCCAAAATGGAATCAAACTTCTATTCGTGTTTTATTTGTAGATAATAATAATGTGAAATCGGATGTTATTCATGCAAAAATATCTGAATTGGTAGAAGATCTTAGAGTATTAGTAGAAATTGTAATTGTAGAAAATGTTATAGATCAAATTCCGTTTTACGATTTGATAAAACAATATTCTAAATCTACAGATTTAACAATTGTTGGAATTCCTAATTATAAAATTGAAAAGCAAGCTCAATTTATTCTTAAAACAAACGACTTATTCGAGACTATTGGCTCTACGTTATTAGTAAAAGCTGCCAATAATTTTAATGTGCTAGATTTAGATTTTGAAGAAGATAAGTAGTTGGTTTATATGTGTTTTTAAATCAATTTAGAGGAAATTATTTTAACTCCCATATCAATCATATCTTCTTTAATTTTCTTAAAATCTTCATTGTCTAGTGCTTCGGAAGCGTCTTCAATAAAAAAACAATCAAAACCTTCTTTAACTGCATCACGAATGGAATAATAAACACAAATATCTGCGGCTAATCCGCATATAAAAAGTTGGCTAGTCCCTTTTTCTTTTAAATATCCAGCTAATCCTGTAGATTTTAGGTGTCCATTATCATAAAAGGCACTATAGCTATCCATCTCCTTATCAGTTCCTTTTCTAAAAATGCTTTCACATTTTAATGTGTTTAGTTTAGGATGTAATTTTGCTCCTTTAGATCCTTGTACACAATGATTTGGCCATAAGGTTTGTGGTTGTCCTTTTATTTCAATTTCATCAAAAGGAGATGCTCCATTATGATTGGAAGCAAAACTAATATGATCCTCAGGATGCCAATCTTGGGTAGCAATCACTAAATCAAATTTAGGTTGTATCTCATTGATAATTGAAACTATTTTATCTCCATTAGGAACAGGAAGCGATCCAATTGGCATAAAGTCGTTTTGTACATCGATTATAAGGAGTGTTTTCATAAATCGTTTTTTATTTAAAATTAATATATAATCATGCAAGACACAATAGTCTCCTGAATATTCAATTTAAAATTTATGTTCTTGTATCAATTGATCACGGTCTTGTTTTAGTTTTAAACTCAATCCTATTTTGTAAATATGCGGATTTTGAAAACGTTTGTATTCATTAGGAAGTTGTGCTAAACGCGATTTAGAATATGCAGCAATTTCAGAAACAGATCTAGAAGAGACTATTTTTTTTCCATTTTCCATAACTTTCTCTAGCAATGGTTCTTGTTTAAAAGCTTCTAAATTTAAACTCTTTGTAGCATCAAAAGGGTGTTCTATTTTCGCTACTTCGCCTTCTTTATATAGTACTACAGCATCCGCACCATAAAACATGCCTTTATCATCTAACATTCTATAAACCTGTTTTTTGTAAGGTAATGATACTTTTATAATGTTTTCGGAAAGTTTAATTCTTGGCTCTCCATTGTATTCTGATAATTTATAAACACCATCCATGGCAGCATCAGGATTTCCTGTAACTAAATTAGTTCCAACACCAAAAATATCAATAGGAGCTTCTTGCTCTTTAAGACTTTTTATAACATATTCATCCAATTGATTAGAGGCTACAATTTTTACATAATCTAAACCGGCTTCGTCTAAAATTGCTCTCGTTTTTTTAGATAAATATGCCAAATCACCACTATCTAAACGAACACCAAGTAATTTTTCTCCTCTAGCTTCCATTTCTTTGGCTACCGTAATCGCTTTTGGTAATCCACTTTTTAAACTATTGTAGGTATCTATTAAAAGTACACAGCCTTTTGGTCGTATGCTTGCAAAATCTCTAAATGCTTGTATTTCTTCTTTATAACTCTGTATGAATGAGTGTGCCATTGTACCCGTAGACGGAATGTTATAATCTTTGGCAGCAATGACATTACTTGTACTATCAAAACCACCAATTATAGCGGCTCTTGATGCATAATAGCCTCCAGTGGCATGTGCACGACGTAACCCCATATCTAATAGAACTTCCTTTTTTGCACTATATCTAATTCTGCTTGCTTTGGTTGCTATTAAAGTCTGAAAATTAAGAATGTTTAGTAAAAAAGTTTCTATAATCTGTGCTTCAATAATATTCGCTTCTACCTGTAAAATAGGGCGATTAGGAAAAACAACATCACCTTCTTTACTTGAAAAAATAGTTCCTTTAAAACTAAAATTTTTTAAGTATTCTAAAAAATCATTCTGAAAACCATGTTGTTCTAAATATGCAATATCGGAAGCTGAGAATTTAAAAGTTTCTAAAATATCTAATACATCTTCTAATCCTGCAAAAATAGAATAACCACCATTAAAAGGGTTGTGACGGTAATAATAATCAAAGACAGCGCGTCCATCTGGTTTCGTCTTAAAATAGACTTCGGCCATAGTAAGTTGATAAAGGTCTGTGTAAGATGCTGTAATATTCATGCCAATTTGGTTTTAAAATTGTGAAGGTATTTAAAAAAAGAGATATTATTCCTAAGCCTTCAGAAAAAAAGTGCATTCCTTTATTTTAAACATTTCTATAACTCCCATAATCGTTCTTTTATTTGTAAAAATTTTTATAATAGTTTATCCTAGAACTACTTTTAATTCTATTTGCGGTAGTGAATCCGTGTGTTTCGTAAAAATAAGTATGCAATTATAGCGAACTATCATTCTTTGCTCGGTAACTAATGTTACTGACTAGAGAAATTGTCTAATGTACTTTTGCCTAAGATAATTAAAGAATACATGAAAAACACAATATACATAACCATATTATGCTTATTTACAGTTGCTTTGAACTTACAAGCACAAGAGGTAAAACCAATTTCTAAAGAAGAAGTTTTAGCTAAAGTTGCAGGAAATAATACAACTATTCAAATCTCTAAAGAAGAGTTTAATGCTTCTAAAGCAGATTATAGACAAACAAATGCGGTGTTTTTACCAAACATTACAGCAAGTCATACAGGTATTTCAACCACAAATCCGTTAATGTCTTTTGGGTCTAAATTGAATCAAGAAATATTAACTGCAAATGATTTTAATCCTGCTTTATTAAACGATCCTACAACGACAAGGAACTTTGCAACGAAGATAGAAATTCAGCAACCATTAATTAATTTAGATGGCTTTTATCAAAGAAAAGCTGCCAAAACTAAAATGGAAGCGATGTCTTTAAAAACTGAAAGAACGCAAGATTATCTAGCCTTTGAAGTAGATAAAGCATACATGCAATTGCAGTTGGCATACAAAGCAGTTGAAGTTTTAGAAAAGGCTTTAGATGCTGCAAATGCCAATAAACAAATGGCAGACAATAGTTTTAAACAAGGTTTTTTGCAGCAAGCTGATGTTTTAAATGTGGAAATAAGAGTTACAGAGGTTAAAAATCAATTGCAAACAACTAAAAGCAATGTGCAAAATGCCTCTAATTATCTATCATTTTTAATGAATGATGAAAGCTATGTTGTTTACAAACCAACAGAAAGTTTAACTGTTTCTAATTTTAATGTTGATAACAAAACAATTTCTGAAAATAGAGCAGATATAAAAGCGATGCACTTGGCTTCTAAAGCATACGAAGCCATGAATAAAGCAGATAAAATGGCTTTTCTACCGCGTTTAAATGCCTTTGGTAGTTATGAAATGTATGATAATAAAATTTTTCAGGGTGATGCAAATGGGTATTTAATTGGTGCCCAACTAAGTTGGGATATTTTTCAGGGTTCTAAACGTTTTGGGAAAGCACAAAAAAGTAAAGCCGAATTAGAAAAATCGAAGTTAGAATACAATCAATATGTGTCTAAAAGTAATTTAGAGTTGAACAAAGTAAAACGTCAATTAGTGGATGCAAAAAACAGTTTAGAATTAACTGATTTAGCCGTGCAACAATCTGAAGAGTCTTTAAGAATTAGAAAAAATAGGTTTAAAGAAGGTTTAGAAAAAACATCTGATTTATTAATTGCAGAAACGCAATTTGCACAAAAACAATTAGAATATTATCAAACAATTTATCAATTCAATTTTACACAAACCTATTTAAATTTTCTAACCAAGAAATAAAAAGAGAACCAAGAATTAAGAACCAAGAATCAAGACAGCGGTTTGTGTATTTCTGGTTTAAAAAAAACAAAGTAAATAGAATTATCCTGCAAGGTTTCAAAAACCTTGTAGGTATCAAATAAAAATCAATACAAATGAAAAAATATATCAACATAATTACAGTATTCACTTTTTTACTATTTATAGTGAGTTGTGGAAGTGAAGAAAAAAAGGCAGCAGTAGATAATTCGCCTGCAATTAAAATTACGGTGAGTAAAGTTGCTGTAAACAGTAACAGTCCGTTTTTATCTGTAAGTGGAAAAATACAAGCATCTAATAGTGCAGATTTAAGCACCAGAATGATGGGGTACGTTAAAAAAGTACACGTTAATGTTGGCGATAAAGTTAAAAAAGGTCAGTTGTTAATTTCTATTAATAATGCGGATTTACAAGCTAAAAAAGGACAAGTAAACGCAGGAATTACACAAGCTAAAACTGCTTTTAATAATGCAGAAAAGAATTACAATCGTTTTAAAAATTTATTTGAGAGTAAAAGTGTTACTCAAAAAGAAATGGATGACATGACTGCAAATTACGAAATGGCAAAAGCAGGTTTAGAATCTGCAAATCAAATGAAAAACGAAATTAATGCACAGTTTGCGTATTCTAACATAACAGCGCCTTTTAGTGGTGTAGTTACAAGTAAAAATATTGAAAGTGGCGATATGGCAAGCCCAGGAATGCCTTTAATTAGTATAGAAACTCCTAAGGAGTTTGAAGTAATTGCCATGGTTCCTGAGACAGAAATTTCGCAAATTAAAAAAGGAATAACTGTAAATGTTTTAGTGAAATCTATGGATAAAACATTAACAGGAAAAGTTACGGAAGTAAGTACTTCTGCTAAAAATACAGGTGGACAATATTTAGTAAAAATCAATTTAGATAAAACAGATGTACCAGTTTTATCTGGGATGTTTGCTACAGTTCAGTTTCCGGTAGAAAGAAAAGTGAAATCGGAATTGGTTTTAATTCCTAATGAAGCAATTGTAACTAACGGTCAATTATCTGGAGTTTATACGGTAAGTGAAAGCAATACAGCAATGTTGCGTTGGTTGCGTTTAGGTAGAACGTATGGAAATAGTGTAGCCGTTTTATCAGGCTTAAATGCTGATGAATCTTACATCGTTTCTGCGGAAGGGAAGTTATTTAATGGGGCTAAAGTTAGTGTTCAGTAGGCAGTATTCAGTTTACAGTCTCAGTATTCAGTCATCAGTAGGCAGTTGCAGTATACAGTAACGAGTACTCCTGCAAGGTTTCAAAAGCCTTATAAGTATAAATAAAATAACAAATTTAGTTAAGAATAAGAATTGTCGCGTTAAGGATAGCAGTGGAAATCCTTTTTTTGCCATACATGGCAAAAAAAGATTGTAACGGATAGCCTGTTAAAACGCCCAAAATATAAGAAAATATGAAAGAAGGTTTAGCTGGAAAAATTGCAAAAGTCTTTATTGGATCGAAACTGACAGTATTGCTAATGATCGTTTTTATGGTGGTTGGTGTGTATGCTTCGTTTTTGATTCCGAGGGAAGAAGAGCCGCAAATTGATGTGCCAATGGCAGATATTTTTGTGGGTTATCCGGGTGCGAGTCCTACAGAAGTAGAAAGTAGAGTTGTAAAACCTTTAGAGAAATTAATTTCTAATATTAAGGGTGTGGAGTATGTGCATTCTACTTCTATGAACGAAAAAGCAATGGTAATTGTGCAATTTTATGTGGGCGAAGATATTGAGCGTTCTTTTGTGAAATTATACAACGAAATTAACAAACACATGGATCAAATGCCTGCGGGTGTTACGTTTCCGTTGGTTAAAACTCGTGCTATTGATGATGTGCCAATGTTGGGTTTAACGTTGTGGAGTGAAAACTATAGCGATTATCAATTAAGCCAAATGGCGCAAGAGTTAGAATCGGAAATTAAGAAGGTAAATGATGTTTCTATTACACATAAAATTGGTGGAAGAAATCGTCAATTACGTGTGGTTTTAGACAAAGATAAATTGGCAGCAAGCGGATTGGATTTCTTATCGGTTTCTGAAATGATAAAAGCCAATAATACCCAATTAATTTCGGGTAGTTTTGATAAAAATGATACCGAATTTTTAGTAAATACTGGTACCTTTTTAGCGTCTGTAACAGATGTAGAGAATTTAGTGGTTGGTGTGCAGCAGAACAGACCTATTTATTTAAAACAAATTGCCAATATTGTTGATGGACCAGAAATCCCTCAAAATTATGTGTCTTTAGGTTTTGGTAAAGCGAGTGAAAAATCTGCAGATTACAAATCTGAATATCCTGCGGTTACCATTTCGGTAGCTAAAAGAAAAGGTGCAGATGCAATGAAAATTGCGGAAGTTATTTTAATAAAAGTAGACCATTTACGAACTACTTTAATTCCGGATGATGTTCACGTAGAAATTACAAGGAATTACGGAGAAACAGCTTCTCATAAAGTATCTGAATTGTTGTGGCACCTTATCGGTTCTATCTTTGCAGTAACCTTGGTTGTGATGTTGGCAATGGGCTGGCGTGGTGGTTTAGTGGTGTTTTTATCTGTGCCAATTACGTTTGCTTTAACGTTGTTGAGTTACTATATGATGGATTACACGCTAAACAGAATTACCTTGTTTGCGTTGGTTTTTGTAACTGGTATTGTGGTAGATGATTCTATTATTATTGCTGAAAATATGCACCGACATTTTAAGATGAAACGACTGCCTTTTAAACAAGCGGCTTTGTATGCAATTAATGAAGTTGGTAACCCAACAATATTAGCAACATTTACCGTAATTGCTTCTGTTTTACCAATGGCTTTTGTGTCTGGTTTAATGGGTCCTTATATGGCGCCAATGCCAATTGGAGCATCTATTGCAATGATTTTATCATTATTTGTAGCATTGACAATTACCCCTTATTTAGGATATATTTTCTTAAGAGAAAAAGATAAAAAAGGTGGTGTAGAGAAAGTTGAAAAACCATTAGAAGAAACTTTTATTTATAGAATTTATAGCAAGTTTGAAAGACCTTTGTTAGAAAACGGAAAGTTACGTTGGTTGTTTTTAGGTGGAACATTTGTGGTTTTAATGGCAACAATGGTCTTGTTTTTCACCAATTCTGTAGCTGTAAAAATGTTGCCTTTTGATAATAAAAATGAGTTTCAGGTAGTAATTGACATGCCAGAAGGAACCACTTTAGAAAGAACAGGAGTTGTTGCGCAAGAAATTTCTCAGTATTTATCTACAAGACCAGAAGTAGTGAATTATCAGAATTATATTGGTACTTCTGCTCCGATTACTTTTAACGGTTTGGTACGTCATTATGATTTACGAGGTGGGTCTAATATGGCAGATATTCAAGTGAATTTGGTTGATAAGGGAGAAAGATCTATTCAGAGTCATGGAATTGCAAAATTATTAAGACCAGAAATACAACGAATTGCTGCAAAATATAATGCAAATGTAAAGTTGGTAGAAGTTCCACCAGGACCTCCAGTTTTATCTACCATTGTTGCCGAGGTGTATGGACCAGATTATAATGAGCAAATGAGAATTGCCAATGATGTTCAGAATATCTTAAAAAATACCGCGGATGTGGTAGATGTAGATTGGATGGTGGAAGCAGACCAGAAAGAATATCAATTTGAAATTAATAAAGAAAAGGCAATGTTGTATGGCGTTGCGCCACAACAAATTGCGTATACCATGAATATGGCGTTGTCTAACAGACCTGTTACTAATTTGTATGATGAAAATGCCGTGAATCAGGTTGGGGTGGTATTGACTTTAGATGAAAAAGAAAAGTCTACTATTTCTGATATTTCTCAATTAAAAGTAAAATCTAAACAAGGAAATATGATTCCTATTGCAGACTTGGTAGAAATTAAAGAAACGATTGCTGCAAAAAGTATTTATAGAAAAAACCAAAAACGTGTAGTTTATGTAACGGCTGATATGGCAGGAGAATTAGAAAGTCCGGCGTATGCCATTTTAGGAATGGAAGATAAGTTGAAAGAAATAGAACTTCCAGAAGGCTATAAATTAGACGAAATGTATTTAGGTCAGCCAGATTTTGAAGATGATTATACTGTGAAATGGGATGGAGAATGGCAAATAACCTTAGAGGTTTTTAGAGATTTAGGAATTGCTTTTATGGGAGCCATTATTTTAATTTATATTTTAATTGTTGGATGGTTTCAAAACTTTAAAGCACCAATTGTAATGATGGTTGCAATCCCGTTATCATTAATAGGAATTATTTTAGGACACTGGATTATGGGTGCCTTTTTTACAGCAACGTCTTTTATAGGAATGATTGCTCTGGCGGGAATTATGGTTCGGAATTCTGTTTTACTGATTGATTTTATCAACTTAAGAACAGATGAAGGTATTCCTTTAAAACAAGCTTGTATAGAAGCAGGAGCCGTAAGAACAACGCCTATTTTATTAACTGCAGGAACTGTTGTAATTGGTGCATTTGTTATTTTGTTTGATCCTATTTTTCAAGGATTAGCAATCTCATTAATGGGAGGAACCATTGTTTCTACCGTATTAACGTTATTAGTTGTGCCATTGGTATATTATATGATAGAGAAGAAAAATTATAAATAAAGAACTTTTTCCCGCAGATTAAGCGGATCTACGCAGAAGAGTTAAATAAAAATCTGCGATTATCCGCGAGATCTGCGGGAAGCAAAAAAGGAAAAACTCATGAAATTAGTAATAGTTACAGCAGTCGAAGAATTTCAAAAGGAGGTTTTAAAAATCTTCAAGAAAGCAAATATTGAAAACTTTAGTAGTTCTGATATTGATGGACATAAAAATGTACCTCAATTATTAAAGGCTTCTAATTGGTTTTCTGCAGAGAAGAATGGTAATGAATCTATCATGTTTTTCTCTTTTACGGAAGCAGAAAAAATAGATGGCTTGTTTGTGCTCATAGAAGATTTTAATAAAAACATTAAA
Organism: Polaribacter sp. 11A2H; assembly: GCF_011379025.1. Classification (NCBI taxonomy): domain Bacteria; kingdom Pseudomonadati; phylum Bacteroidota; class Flavobacteriia; order Flavobacteriales; family Flavobacteriaceae; genus Polaribacter; species Polaribacter sp. 11A2H. The sequence goes on along the minus strand of NZ_WTLD01000003.1, from coordinate 111,979 downwards.
ACAAATAATCCTTTAAAAGCAATTGTTCTGCCAATAGAAAGATATATATAATTAAAAATTAGAGTAAGAAATGTTAAATAAATATTTTAGAGTTGTAGTAGGAGTAATGGTTTTATTAATGGTTGTACTAACCTATTATGTGAGCGTAAATTGGTTGTGGTTTGGAGTTTTTATTGGACTAAATTTAATCCAATCTGCATTTACAAAATGGTGTTTACTTGAAACCATTTTAGTGAAGTTGGGCGTCAAAAAATAAGAGTTGATCTTAAAATAAGACTTATTCGATAATTTTTTCTGGTTGTTTTAAAAGATATTTTGTTGAATAAGCTCTTGTAAAGTGTGCCCCATAAAAGAGAATTAAGCTAGTGTAAGAAACCCACAGCATTATTAAAATTATAGAGCCTGCAGCACCATAAGTAGAACCGGGTTCTAGTTCGCTAAAATAAATTGCAAGTAAATATTTACCAACAACAAAAAGAATTGAGGTTAGCAATGCACCAATTCTAACAGCTCTCCATGGTACGTTTGCATTTGGTAGAATTTTAAACATCGCAGCAAAAACAAAATAAATAGAAGCTAAGGAAATAAAAATATCTAAAGTAAAAATAGAATTCACGAATTCATTGGAAATAATATTTTTTAAATTTTCTCCAAAAGTACTAAGTAGTGAAGTTAATACAAGACTTATTAAAAGTAAGAAAACAATAATAAGGATAAAACCAAAACTTTTTAATCTAACAAAAACAGTTTCTAAAACACCATTTTTAAACCTAGGTTTAGCATCCCAAATGGAATCTAAAATATTTTGTATTTGAAAAAACACCCCAGTAGAACCGTATATTAAAGTTGCAATACCAATTATTGTTGTAAAAAATGACGTTTTTTTACCTCCATCATTAAGCATCATTCCTTTTATTGTTTCTGCAGTTTCAGCACCAATAGCATTCGATATTTCGTTTAAAATTTGTCCTTCTACAATTTCTTTACCCCAAATAGAACCAACGAGGTTAAAAATAATAATTAGAAGTGCAGGTAAAGAAAGTATTGCATAATAAGCAATAATTGCAGCTTTATTAAAAGGATCATCTTTAAACCAAGATTTAGCACTCGTTATTAATAACTCGGGTAAGTGTTTTAGGTTAAACTTTTTTCTTTTAGTATCTTCTTTTTCATCTATCATTAAAAGCTAAATTATAGCATAAATATAAATCTAATTTTCTTTTTTAACGAGTGTTTTAGTATACTATTTATTCTTCATCTTTTATGTTGAAAAATAAATAGTAAAATGCTGCTTTTTAGTTTCTATAATTTATCCTCTATGTCTTCCTCTTCTTTGTGGTTCAAACTTTTTACCTTCTCCTCCTAAACTATTAAATTTCCAGGTAAATGTTAGCATTGCATATTGCTTTAAAACGGTACTTGAAGAATCTTGAATATAATCTTCTGTTGCTACTCTTCTTGCATTTGTATTCTGATTTAAAATATCATACACCTTTATACCAACGGCTCCTTGATCTTTTAAGATGGAATAACGCAAAGTGGTATTCCAAAACCAAGCACTTTTTTGAAATCCGTCTGCAATATTCGGATTAAAGTTATACTTAACATCATTTCGCCATTCTAACTTTTTAGGTAAAAAAGTAGAGGTACTTATTAAAACATCATGACTTGTAAAGTTTTTATCACTAAAACTATCTATGTCGTAAGTGTTTCTGTTGAAAGAAACAGCGTAAGAAGGTCTAATTTCAAATACATCATCCCACATAAAATCAAAACCAATTCTTGGAGAAATTGACGTTGCTTTACTAGAATATTGTACACCATTATTAAAGTTAATATTTTTATTATGATTTCCAAAAACCATAAATTCATATTTTAAACTACCTAAATCTTCCCATTTTTTGGTTACACTATAACTTCCACCACCTTGTATGCTATAAAAACCATCTACGTTGGCATAGGTAGTTTCTCTAATAAGTGTATTTTGGTCTATTACAGTATTTGCAATTACTCTGTCGTTTGTTATAGAAGCATTACCAAAAGCCCAAAAACCTGTTCTGTCTTGCCAATTAAAATTAGAGAGCCCAAAACGAAGGCTATGTGTTTTAGTTGGGTCTAACTCTGGGTTCCCTGTTACAATATTTAGAGGGTTAGATTCATCTCTAAATGGTTGTAATTCATATAATGATGGAGTTCCGTTTCTAAAGTTATACCTAAGGCGAAAGCTACTAGTTTTGTTTTTTCTAAAACGGAGACTTAATCCATATTCTAGGTTGTTAAACTCTCTTTCTAAATCTGTTTCTGGTCTTAGAAAGTCTGTGTTTTTTAGGGTTCTGTTTACGTAAGCGATGTCTGCAGATGTAGACCATTTTTCATTTCTGAAAGATAGCTTTGCACGTGGCTTTTTTACATTATCTTGATACTTAAAATCGGTACTTAATAAACTACTAAAATCTGAGTAATCGTTTGTGTTTTCATCAAGATTAAATGTACTTCTTTTCTTTATTGTATTGGTGTTGGAGTATTCATAAATAACATCAAAGTGTAAAAGTTTAGAGATGATTGGAATACGATAGGTAACCTCACTACCTATTTCTGTTTTGTCTGTATTACCATCAGAAAATTGATCTCTTACTATTTGATTTGGACTATCTCCATAAATATTGGTTTCTGATTTTACCAAATCTTCAGTTTCAGATTTATCTACATTTGCTGTCAATTCTACTTTTAAAAATGCACCTCTACTACCAAACATCTTTGTTATGTTTATCTCATTATCAAACTTTTTTCTATTAGAATCTGCAATAGAATTAGAGTTAGAATCGTTTGTAAGTGTGTTGCTATTATTAAAACTTTCTGAGATACTTGAGTATGTGTTCTTGTTTGTATCTGCATTAAAATCAGACTCTATATCAATTCTAAAAGTACTGTCAATTTCAATCTCAAAATCTACACTTGCATCATGACTATCGCTTTCATTAAAAGAAGTGTTGTAAGAATTTGTAGAAAAGCTTGTACCGTCTGCTAAGAATGTTTCTCTGTTTCTAGTTGTTTTATTGTCAGATTCACTGTTTTTATAGAAATAATCACTAGAAAGTTCAAATTTTTCTCCAAAATCATTTATGTAGTTTAGACCATAATTGTTAGAAGTAACAATACCTTGGCCACCTCCAAAACTTCTATCATTTCCACCAAACTGTAATCGTTGATTTCCAAAACTAAAACCAGGAGAATTTACATTATTTCCACCAGCTAAAAGTCCAATTCGTTCACTTTGTTTAAAACGCGTTGCCATGCCTGCATATTCATACCTGCCGTCTGTTCCTATACCAGCTGCAGTTTTACCAAAATATCCCTTATTATTTTCTTTTCTAATAGTAAGGTTTATCGTTTTGTTTTCTCCATCAGAATCTTCACCAGCAAACGCTTGTGCATTTGTTTTTGTATCTGAAATTTGTATTTTTTCTATAATATCTTTTGTAAGATTTCTGGTGGTAATTGTTGGGTCGTTACCAAAGAAAGGTTTTCCGTTAACGAGTATTTTATTAACAGATTTTCCGTTTACGGTAATGCCACCTTCATCATCTACCTCTACGCCAGGTAGTTTTTTTAGCAGATCTTCTACATTGGCATCCTTTTTAGTTTTAAAAGACTTTACATTAAATTCTACAGTATCTTTTTTTATGGTGATAGGAGCACTAGATCTAATAACAACAGCATCTAATGCATTAGCTAGTTCTAAGTTTAAATTACCAACATGCTGGTTTTTTGTATTAATTATTTTTGTGTACGGTTTATAACCAATATATGAAACGACTAATTTTATTTGGCTATCTGCTGTTTTTCCTTCAACATTAAAATAACCTTTAGCGTCGGTTATTGTATAAGAAATAATACTGCTGTCTTTTAAACGTTCTGCATGTACGGTTGCAGATTCTAGTAATTCATTATCTTCTAGAGATGTTATTGTACCAGTAATTTTAAATTCTTTAGTTTGAGAATAGGTGATACAGGTAAAAATTAAGCAGATGAGTAAAAGAACTTTCTTCATTATTATTGGTTGATTAAATGAGGTGTGAAATAGTGTAACTAAATTTCTAGGCAAAGGTTTAATTAAAGAATTGATAAATATGGTGTTTTAACAAAACTTTAAGTTTTTAGATTGCTATTTCTTTTTCTATTTTGAGAAAAAAATGAACCAAGTTTATCAGGTATCCATTGCGTGTATTACAATAAAAATTAGTTAAGTGTGGAGATTTTATAGTTTTTTATTTTGTTATTCTTATTTATTCTAAATAAATACTATATTTGCGATATAATTATTTAATATGATAGTTTTTTATACCGAAAGTAAGTCTGTAGTTTCTATGTTAAATACATCCGTTTGTGATAGTGTTTGCTCTTCTAACTGCATAAAACCAAAAAGTAGCTGTTGTAATAAGTATAAAAAAAAGGGTATCAACTGTAAGCGATGCCCAAATATTTTACTAAAAGCTTCTTAAGTCCTTGCTCTTATTACTTTTTTAAGTTGATTGGTAATAAAGTTAATTGTAGATAACAAGCTGTTTTATTTAGAATACTTACTGTTTTGCTAACTTTTCTAATGCAATTGGTAAAAGTCTTTCTACAAATTTTGTATAGGCTAATTTAGAAGGATGCAAACCATCATTAGCAACTAAAGCAGTGTTTGATAACCCCATTTTTGTAATGTCTGTAATGTTTAAGAAAGTAATGTTTTTTTCTGCGCAGTAAGATTTAGCAAAATCATTATATTTTTTAATATCACTAGAAATAGTAGGGTTTCCTTGTCCAAAAGGTGTAAAAGCATAGTCGGGAATTGATACAACAATAAGATTATTCATATTACTATTAGCCGCTTTTATAGCCATGTTTACCAATTTAGGAAATTCTTCTTTATAAAGGGAAAACGATTTATTCTGATATTGATTATTGACACCAATTAACAATGTAACTAAATTATAGTCTGTACTAATTTTTTCTGATGCTATTGCGTTAATTAAATTAGTAGTAGTCCAGCCAGTTCTTGCTATTATTTTTAAAGGAAAAGTACTTTTGTTTTCGGTTTGTATTAAAAGAGAACCTACTAATTGTTCAGGAAATCTACAAGTATTACAAACACTTTGTCCGATAGTATAACTATCTCCTAGCGCTAAAATTTTAAAAGCTTGGTGTTTTATTGTATCAGAATTATTTATGTCTGTTACACTATCTTTTACGGTAATAATCTCTTCATTTTCTATGATAGCATCTATTTCTGAAACGCTAGCACAAGATAAAAACAATAAAAAACAGACTGCAGTAATAAGGAGGTATAAGTTCTTCATATTATTGTAGTCTGACTTTTAGTGATTTAATTACACAATTTTATTTAAAAGCGCTTAAACCCGTAACGTCTAAACCTGTAATTAATAAGTGAATGTCATGCGTTCCTTCATAAGTAATTACACTTTCTAAATTCATCATATGGCGCATAATAGAATACTCGCCAGTAATTCCCATTCCGCCTAACATTTGTCTTGCTTCTCTTGCAATGGTAATTGCCATGTCTACATTGTTTCGTTTAGCCATAGAAATTTGAGCAGATGTTGCTTTGCCTTCATTTCTTAAAGTACCCAATCTCCATGCTAATAATTGTGCTTTGGTGATTTCTGTAATCATTTCTGCTAATTTTTTCTGTTGAAGCTGAAATTGACCAATTGGTTTGCCAAATTGTTCGCGCTCTTTACAATAACGCAAAGCGGTGTCATAACAATCCATGGCAGCACCAATTGCGCCCCAAGCAATTCCGAATCTGGCAGAATCTAAACAACCTAAAGGCGCTCCTAATCCAGATTTATTAGGTAATAAATTTTCTTTAGGTACTTTAACGTTATCAAAAATAAGTTCTCCGGTTGCAGAAGCACGTAAAGACCATTTATTATGTGTAGTAGGCGTTGTAAAACCTTCCATTCCGCGTTCTACCAATAAACCATGAATTCTACCTTCTTCATTTTTAGCCCAAACAACGGCAACTTGAGCAAAAGGCGCATTAGAAATCCACATTTTAGCACCATTTAAGAGATAATGATCTCCCATATCTTTAAACTTTGTTTCCATGCCAGAGGGATTAGAACCGTGGTTTGGTTCCGTTAATCCAAAACAGCCCATCCATTCACCAGAAGCTAACTTTGGTAAATATTTCTTGCGTTGTGCTTCATTTCCATATTTATAAATAGGATACATAACTAAAGAAGATTGTACGGAAGCTGTAGAGCGAACTCCAGAATCTCCACGTTCTATTTCTTGCATTATCAATCCGTAAGAAATTTGATCTAAGCCTGCGCCACCATATTCTTCTGGAATATAAGGCCCAAAAGCACCAATTTCTGCCAAACCACTAATAATCTGAGTAGGAAACTCTGCTTTTTGAGCATATTCTTCAATAATAGGAGAAACGTCTCGTTTTACCCATTCTCTAGCGGCATCTCTTACTAGTTTATGTTCTTCGGATAATAAATCATCTAAATTATAATAATCTGGAGCTTGAAAAAGATCTTGTTTCATAAGTTTATATCTAAAAATTGATTCGAATTTAATCTTATTTTTTGAACAATATGTATGTTTTTAAACAAATATATTGATTCTTGTTTAATATTGATGTTTATGTTTGTTAAAATGAAACTTTAAAAAAGCAACAAATATTAAAGTTAAAGATACAAAATCTATAAAAAGTAGATGATTTCTATTAAGTTTGTATACATGAAGCATACCTTAGGAAAAGAAGAGCGTTTAAAGAGTAAAAAGCTCATAGAAAAACTTTATATGGAGAGAAATTCTGTAAAGGCGTTTCCTCTTAGAATGATTTTTTTACAAACGGAGCATACCTCAGAATTCCCAGCTCAAGTGGGTGTTTCTGTTCCTAAACGTAATTTTAAACTAGCTGTAGATAGAAATAGAATTAAGCGATTAATGCGAGAATCTTATCGTTTACAAAAAGAAATTGTCTACAATAATATAGAGTTACCTTATGTTTTTATGATTTCGTATATTGGGAAAGATAAATGTACTTATGACGAGATGTACTTAAAAATGGAAAAGTTACTAACTCGGTTTGTGAGCGAAATAAATAATAAGAAAAATGACGAGGTTTAAGATTTCGAAAAATACAATTATTGTCCTTTTGGTAGGAACAATCTTTTTATCGTTTGCATTTAAATCGAAATTTTTTGAGGTTGCAAAACAAATTGAAATTTACAATACTTTATTTAAGGAGTTAAATATGTATTATGTAGATGAAATTAATCCTGCAGAATTAACAGATAGTGCTATTAAAAATACGCTTAAAAATTTAGATCCTTATACCAATTTTTACAACGAGCAAGATGTAGAAAATGCAAAAATATTAAGAGAAGGTGAGTACGGAGGTATTGGCGTTACTGTTTATTATTTAAAAGAAGGAATTCAGATTAAAGAAATTTTTAAGGGATATTCGGCAGATAAAGCTGGTTTAAAACCTGGAGATATTATTGTTTCTATTAACGGACAAACTATAAAAGATATGGAAAGTGAACAACTTTCTATGTTGATAAAAGGAACGCCAAACAGCATGTTTTCTGCAGAAATTGAAAGACAAGGAAAAAGGATTCAGAAAGAAATAACAAGGGATAAAGTGGAGATAAACCCAGTACCTTTTTCTGAAATGATCGATGAAGAAACGGGGTATATTGTATTAACAAGATTTAATGAAAAAGCGTCATTTGAAGTAAAAAAAGCATTTAGAAAATTAAAGAAAGCAGGAATGAAGCAACTGGTTTTCGATTTAAGAGGGAATCCCGGAGGTTCTTTGTTAGAATCTATAAATATTTCTAATTTCTTCTTGCCAAAAGGAGAAGTAATTGTTTCTACAAAAGCTAAAGTTAAAAAATGGAGCAATATTTATAAAAGTACTAATGATCCTTTAGACTTAGAAATACCGATTGTAGTTTTAGTAAATGGACGTTCTGCTTCGGCCTCTGAGATTGTAAGTGGTTCTTTGCAAGATTATGATAGAGCGGTAATTATGGGGCAACGTTCTTTTGGTAAAGGATTGGTGCAGCGTTATAGAAAATTGACATACGGTACGCAGTTAAAATTAACAATTTCTAAATATTATACGCCAAGTGGTCGATGTATTCAAGAATTAGATTATGCTAATAGAGATAAAAATGGAAAAGTTCCTAAATTTTCTGATGCAGGAGTTAATGTCTTTACAACGGCAAACGGTAGAAAAGTATATGATGGAGGCGGAGTTTTACCAGATGTAGTTATTAAAACATCAGAAAAAACAGCAGCAACAGAAAAATTATTAAGCGCTATCACTATTTTTAATTTTGCAACAAATTATTATTATCAGCATCCATCAATAGAAAGTGAAGTTAATTTTGATTTTAAAGAATCAGATTTTATAGATTTTACTAATTATTTACAATCAGATACTACGTTTGTTACCAAACAAGAGAAGCTTTTTAAGGAAGCTTATCAGGCATCAAAAGGAAATGATATTTCTGACGAGTATAAAAAAATTAAAGAAAAATTGGTTAAAGATAAGATTGATGAAATATCAAAGAATAAAGATATTTTAAAAAGAGTAATTAAAGAAGAAATATTAAATAGATATTATTATCGAAAAGGAGTTTATAACCATAATTTAAAAAATGATTTGGTTATAAAAGAAGCAGTTAAATTACTGTATAACCAAGATGAATATAAGCAGCTATTGTCCGCTAATTAATTTATCTTTGAAGATTAAAATTTAGAATGGCGAAAATAAATAAAACAGATAGAACAAGAGCCCAAGAATCTACCAATGCAATAGAGAAATTATACATTTCTATGCGTCATTTATTTAGTAGAGGTTTTTATAAACCAATGGGAATTTCGGGAGAAACATTGCGTAAATCTTTACTTTCTTTAAGACCAGAGATTTATGGTTCAATTGCAGAAGAAAGAATTGAATTAAGTGGTTTGGTCTATGTAATAGAAAGATTACCAAAAGGAATTGAAGAGTGTCAATTTATCAATTTAACGGCAGATGAAGGCTATGGTGATTCTCATTTCGAAAGCATAATTCCTCCAAAAAGAAGAAGAAATTGTTATAGAATAGACAAAGATCAAATGAACATAGAGATTACTCGTGGGCGTTCTGAAATTTATGATATTCTTACACATTTAACGTTCTTGTTTATAGAATCTCATAAAATTCAAAAAAGAGTAACCATAAACGAAGGAACAGATTTTATTAGAGAATGGAAATATTTAGAAGATATTGTTATCTATAATAAAGAAATTACAGACCAAGAAAGAGAGGTTGCTACTGCTCATTTAAGTAATATTTTAGGAAGAACTTTTGAGGAAGTAGTAGATATTCATAAAACATTTGCAACATCAGAAAAAAAAGATCGTTTTTTTCATTTAATTTATTGGTTAGGTAAATTAGCAATAGATGAAGTTTTAGATAACAAAAAGAGAAAAGTTACTTTTAGCTCTGTTTTAATTGAAGAAATCGGACATCATATTTATGGTGATATTTGGGCAAATAATATTAAAAAAGTACTAAAAGAAAATAGTTTACTAAAAAGACCAATTCATATTATTAGTGCAAACATGCACAGTGTCTTAAATTCTATTTATGCAAAAGGTGCGTTGCCAAAAGAAGCTGAAGAACATGAAGGTTTTGGCCTGTTTCAGTTATTAAGTAATTCAGATAGTAAACCTTTGCAAAAAGCGGTTAAGCAATATGCGTCTGAAAATGGATTGATCTATATTAAAGATACTTCTGGTACCAATATTAATGTACAAGTAATAGATACAGAGAAAATTAATTTTGAAGATTCTCCGTTTGATAAAGTAAATTCTGTAAACAAAAAGCCTGTTATTATTGTAATGGATTATGCTTTTGGTGAACAAGCTTACGAAACTATGGATGAGCTTTTAAAACCGTATAAAAACACAAAGAAGAAAAATCACCTAGATGTAAAATCTGTTTCCATAATGGGAAAAGCAGGTATTTTAGAAGGTGGTAAAGGAGATATTATGATTCCTACTGCACATATTTTTGAAGGTACTGCAGACAATTATCCGTTTAAAAATGAGTTGTCTAAAGAAGATTTAGAAGGTTTTGGAGTAGAAGTTTTTGATGGTTCTATGATTTCTGTTTTAGGAACCTCATTACAAAATAAAGATTTGTTACAGTTTTTCCATGATTCTACATGGAATGTTATTGGTTTAGAGATGGAAGGAGCTCATTATCAAAAAGCAATACAATCTGCCTCTAAAATTAGAGGAAATATTTCTAAAAACGTAAAAGTAAGATATGCATACTATGCATCAGATAATCCGCTAGAAACAGGAGCAACATTGGCCTCAGGAGGTCTAGGTATGACAGGTGTTACACCAACATATGCGATTACACAAAAAATATTAGAACAAATTTTTTAATAGCCAAAGGCTAAATTTTAGATCAAAGAAGAATGTCAACAAATCAAAAAAATAACGAAGAAGAAATAGATTTAGGTTCTTTATTTGTACTTATAGGTAAAGGATTTTCTAAGTTTTTTAATTTTATTGGAAGTATTTTTAAAGCGTTTTTTAATTTTCTAATCATAATTTTAATCTTTTTTAAACAACACTTTATTAAAATTGCAATTGCAGCATTAATAGGGGCTGTTGCAGGTATCTTTTTGGAGGTAAAAAAGAAGGATCTTTATGGATCTGATCTAATTGTAAAACCGAATTTTGAAAGTACAAGGCAATTATACAATAATATAAATTACTATAATGATCTTGTAAAACAACAGAAAACGGCAGATTTAGCAGCTATTTTTAAATTAGATGAACCAACAGCTGCCAGTTTTAAGAAATTTACAATCACCTCAATTAAAACTGAAAACGATATTATTGATTCTTACAATGAATTTATTTTGGATGTAGATACAGCAACTGTTAAGAGTTATAAATATGAACAGTTTAAAATGGCGTTCTCAGATTATGACTATAAGGCTCATGAAATTCATGTAGTTTCAGAGAAAAATGACGTTTTTAATAATTTAGGAGATGTTATTATTTCTTCAGTTACAAAAAATAAATACTTTAATAGATTAAAAGAGTTAGGTAATGAGAATTTAAATAGAACAGATTCATTATTACGCCAAAATTTAGGTCAGGTAGATTCTTTGAGAAAGGTTTACATGCAAGTAATGGTTGAAGAGGCTAAGAAGCAAAGTAATGGAACAAATATAGATTTAGGAGGAGTAAAGAGCACAACTAAAGAATTAGAGCTATTTGAAACAAACAGAAGGATTAATAATGAATTAATGAGTGTTGTTGATGATAAATCTGAAAAATATGAGATTATAAATGTAATTTCTAATTTTCAGGCGGTAGGTTATAAAATAAGTGGAGTTACACAAAATTATGTGTTTTTATTATGTGCTTTAGGTGCGGCTATTATGATTTTATTTTTAATGATAAAACAGTTAAATACGTTTCTAAACAACTACAAAAAATAAACAATGCAAACAATTCTTATAACAGGTGGAGCAGGGTTTATAGGCTCTAATTTTATACCTTATTTTTTAAATACCAATAAAAATTACAAAGTTGTAAACTTAGATCTACTTACGTATGCAGGAGATCTTTCTAACTTGTCTGAAATAGAAGATAATGAAAGATATATTTTTGTAAAAGGAGATATTTGTGATAGAGATTTGGTAGAAAACCTTTTTAAGGAACATAAATTTACAGGGGTTATTCATTTTGCGGCAGAATCTCATGTAGATAATTCTATTAAAAATCCTGATGCTTTTGTTAGAACAAACGTTTTTGGAACTTTTAATTTACTAGATGTTGCAAAAAAATATTGGATGGAAAGCCCGAATGTATTTACAAAAGGTTTTGAAAGCTCAAGATTTTTACATGTTTCTACAGATGAGGTATATGGCACTTTAGGTGAAACAGGTTTGTTTACAGAAGAAACACCTTATGCACCAAATAGTCCGTATAGTGCATCTAAAGCATCATCAGATTTTATGGTAAGAAGCTATTTTCATACGTTTGGGATGAATGTTGTAACCACCAATTGTTCTAATAATTATGGACCAAAACAACATGATGAAAAACTGATTCCTACAATTATAAGAAAAGCAATTTCTGGGGAAAATATTCCCATTTATGGTGATGGAAAAAATATAAGAGATTGGTTATTTGTATTAGACCATTGTACTGGAATAGCACTTGCTTTTAAAGAAGGTAAATTAGGGGAAACCTACAATATTGGCGGTAAAAACGAACGAAATAATTTATATATAGCAAATGCTATTTGTGAAATTTTAGACGATGAAAAACCAAAAGGAAAATCGTACAAAGAACAAATTAGTTTTGTAGAAGACAGAGCAGGTCATGATTTTAGATATGCAATTGATGCATCGAAAATAGAGAATAAATTAAACTGGAAAGCTCAAGAAAATTTTGAGACTGGTATTAGAAAAACCATTCAGTGGTATTTAGAAAAATATAGTTAAATATGAAAGGAATAGTTTTAGCAGGAGGTTCTGGTACAAGGTTGCATCCTCTTACATTAGCGGTTAGTAAACAGTTAATGCCAGTGTATGACAAACCGATGATTTATTATCCTATTTCTGTTTTAATCCTTTCAGGGATAAATGAAATATTAATCATTTCTACACCGCAAGATTTACCATTGTTTAAAAGATTATTGGGTGATGGAAAAAAATATGGATGTGATTTTCAATATGCAGTTCAAGAAGAACCTAATGGATTGGCAGAGGCATTTATTATTGGGGAGAAATTTATAAAAAATGATAGTGTAGCTTTAATTTTAGGTGATAATATTTTTTATGGTTCTGGTTTACCAAGATTATTAAAAGAAAATAATAATCCTGATGGAGGAATTGTATATGCTTATCATGTAAATGATCCAGAACGCTATGGAGTGGTAGAGTTCGATGATGATAAGAAGGTGTTATCTATTGAAGAGAAACCTTTAGAGCCTAAATCTAATTATGCAGTTCCAGGAATTTATTTTTATGATAATTCTGTTATAGAAATTGCAAAAAAAATGAAGCCAAGTAAAAGAGGAGAGCTTGAGATAACAGATATTAATAAAACCTATTTAGAAAAAGGAAAATTAAAAGTAACCATTTTAGATAGAGGTACTGCTTGGTTAGATACTGGTACTTTTAACTCTTTAATGCAAGCCTCTCAATTTGTACAGGTAATTGAAGAAAGACAAGGTTTAAAAATAGGTTCTATAGAAGAAGCTGCTTTTAGAGCTGGTTTTATTACCAAACAAGAAATGTATGAATTAGCAAAACCACTTTTAAAAAGTGGTTATGGAAATAATTTATTAGAAATAAAATGATAGTTAAAGAGACAGGATTAAAAGATTGTTTTGTAATAGAACCAATTTTCTTTAAAGATAATAGAGGGTGTTTTTTAATGGAATATAATAAAAAAGAGTTTCAAGAAAAGACAGGTTTTACTGGAGATTTTGTTTTAGGAAATCAATCTACTTCGCAATATGGTGTTGTAAGAGGTTTGCATTTACAAAGAGGCGAGTTTGCACAAGCAAAATTAGTAAGAGTTGTAAAGGGCAGAATTTTAGACGTTGCCGTTGATGCAAGAAAAGATTCTGAAACTTTTGGGAAAGTGTTTTCGGTAGAATTGTCTGCAGATAATAATAAACAATTATTTGTGCCTAGAGGTTTTTTACATGGTTTTTCTGTTTTAGAAGATGATACTATTGTATCTTATAAATGTGATAATTATTACAACCTAAAGTCTGAAGATGGAGTTATTTATAATGATGAAGATTTAAAAATTGATTGGAAAATACCTTCTAATAAAGTTACATTGTCAGAAAAGGATACTAAATTACACCCATTTAACAAGTTTGTAAAGGAATCATAATTTACAATAAGTTATTTATTAAAAAATATACCTCATCTCAATTATAACAAAAATTATTTTGTTTATTCGAGATATATCTAGCAGCACAAGCTATTAAAAGATTCTCGTACCTGTAAGTAAGCTACATAACATTTATGGAGTCAGAATCGTAGATGAAAAATAATAAAACACAGATTAAATCTTTATTGTTTAGAGGTTAAAAGTATTAAATTATATATAATGAATTTAGTTATTAAAGGTTTTAGTTGGAATTTTATTACGCAAGTATATAAAGTTTTATTTTCTTCTTTAACCTTAGTTGTATTAGCAAGGTTAATTGATGTCTCTGACTTCGGTATTATAGGTATGGCAACTGTTTTTGTGCTATTTTTTAATACAATACAAAATATTGGGTTTGATAGTTCTATCATTTATTCTAAAAGTTTTAAAGAAAATCATTTACTTTCTTTATTTCTTTTAAATATAATTTTAGGGGTTTTTATTTATCTAGGAGGATATTTATTATCACCATTTTTATCATATTTTTATGATAATAAAGAAATAGAATCGATCTTTAAAGTACTTGTTTTAACAGTCTTATTATCTAGCTTTGGTATTGTTTCTAGAGGTTATTTGCAAAAGAAATTAGATTTTAAAAGATTAGCTATAGTAGAAATAATTGCTATTACTATATCAGGAGTTATTGCAGTTTTTTTAGCAATAAAAAATTATGGTTACTGGTCTTTAATAGTTCAGCAATTAGTTACAGTTGGTTTAACTTCTTTGGGTTTTTTACTTATAACATTTAAGAGTGTTTTTGGACATAAGTTTTTTTCATTTAAAATTATCTATGAACATTTAAAGTTTGGGTATAATGTATTTATTTTTAACGTTTTAAATTTTTTCGCTCAGCAATTAGATGTTCTTTTAATTGGTAAATTACTTGGTGAGGAACAGTTAGGGATATACTTATTAGCCTTCAATTTAATTTTAAAACCAATATCATTATTAGTTCAGATTTTCAACAAAACTATTTATCCCGTTTTAACAAAAGTTAAATCATCTTTAATTAGAGATAGTTATATTAGTTTTACATATTCATTTTTCTTTTTTTTAGCGCCATTAATTATTTTTCTTGTATCTATAAGTCAAATTTTGGTACCAGAGCTTTTAACTAATAAATGGATTGAAACTTTACCACTTCTTTTAATTTTTGGTTACCAATGTGTTAGAATGATAATAGCATCTCCATCAGGACTATTATTTTTAATAACAGGAAACCCAAATAAACAATGGAAATATGCAATATTTATATCTATTCCTTTAAGGTTTATTGGAGTGTTTTTAGGTTACTTTTTTTTTAAATCTGCTTTAGGTATAGCTTTGGGCATCAATTTATTTGCTACAATTGAAATGTTTGCTGGGTTTTATATTACCTTTAAATTAATAAATTTAAAAATATATAATTATTTAATGTATTTTAAAAACTACTTTTTTTCACTATTCTTACTTATTACCTTATTATTTATTATTAATACGTTTATTTCTTTAGTTTGGTTTTCATTTTTAATGCAGCTCTTAACAATAATAATATTTGTATTTTTTAATAGAAATGAAATAGGAATTAATATAAAAAAAGTTAAAGAAATTTTATGAAAAAAATAGGAATAGTAACTACTTGGTTTGAAAGGGGAGCTGCTTATGTCTCTAAACAATTTAAAGAAATTTGGGAAGAAGAAAACGAAGTATTTATATACGCTAGAGGTGGTGAGGATGTTGCCTCTAATGACCCAAAGTGGGAGACAAAACAGATTACTTATGGTAAAAGGTATTCTTACACAAAGTTAGATAAAATAGACCTTAAGCATTTTGAAAATTGGGTTAAAACAAATAATCTAGACATTGTTTTTTTTAATGAACAGCATATTTGGTCACCAGTTTTATTGTGTAGAGAACTAGGAGTAACAATTGGTTCTTATATAGATTATTACACAGCATCAACAGTTCCTTTATTTGGTGTTTTCGATTTTCTAATTTGCAATACTAAGAGACATTATAATGTCTTTAATTGGCATCCACAAGTTTTTTATATTCCTTGGGGTACAAACCAGAATATATTTAACAAAACACAAAAAAAAATCACAAAATTAAATGAAATAGTTTTTTTCCATTCAGCAGGAATGAATCCTTATAGAAAAGGGACAGATTTTTTGATAAAAGCATTTAACGAATTAGATTCAGATATAGCAAAGTTAATTATACATTCTCAGGCAGATATTTTTAATTTTTTTCCGAAATTAAAAAATGTATGTGAAGATTTAATAAAACAGAACAAACTAGAAATTATAAATGGAACAATATCCGCACCTGGTTTGTATCATAAAGGTGATGTTTATGTATATCCAACTAGATTAGAAGGAATTGGTTTGTCTATTGCGGAAGCAGGGAGTTGTGGAATGCCGGTAATAACAACAAATGAAGCACCAATGAATGAGTTTGTTGTTGATAAAAAAAATGGTCACTTAATTAATGTTTCGTCCAGAAAAGAGAGAAGGGATAAATATTATTGGAAAGAGAGCTATGTAGATATAAATCATTTAACATTTTTATTACAAGATTATGTTACTAATTCTCTGAATTTAGAAGAAAGAAAGAGAAATGCAATAGCCTATTCAGAAGAAAACTTTAATTGGTCTCAGAATGCTAAAAATATATTACCAATTGTAAAGGAGGTAAAAAAAATAGAAAATGATACAGAATTAATTTTTAATATTAAGAAGTACGAGCAATCTAGAGGGCTCAAATTTTATTTAAGTAATTTGGTGTTATATGATAAGGTTAAAAATAAAATTAAAAATCACCTAATAAAGTGATATTAAAAAAATACTTACTAAAGTAGAGTTTGTTTATGAAAATATTGATTGTTAATACTTTATATTATCCTAATAGTATTGGAGGTGCAGAGAAATCAGTACAAATTTTAGCTGAAAAACTAGTACTTTCAGGACATGTTGTAAAAGTTGTTTGTTTAGATAAACAAGACTCAAATTATGAAATAAAAGGAGTTAGTGTTAATGCTTTAAAAATTAAAAACAATTATTGGCCTTTTGATAATAGTACTAAGTCTCCATATCAGAAATTTTTATGGCATTTAAAAGATTCTAAGAATACCAACTATCTTAGTGAGTTTAATAAAATATTTATAGAATTTAAACCAGATGTTTTATTTACAAATAATTTAAGTGGCTTTTCTACCAATATTTGGTCAATAGCAAAGCAATTTAAGGTAAAGATAGTTCATACTTTAAGAGATTATTATTTACAATGTCCAAAAATAACAAAGTTTAAAAATGAAAAAAATTGTAAAACTCTTTGCGTAGATTGTAAATTACTTTCTATTACAAAAAAGAAAGATTCAGCTAAAGTAGATCATGTAATAGGTATTAGTAATTATATTTTACAAGATCATTTAAAAAATGGATATTTTAAAGATGTGCAGAATCAAGTAATTTATAATGGTTTTAATATTAAGAGTAAACATAATTCTATAAATAATGATAAAATTGTGTTTGGTTATATTGGTCAGGTTAATAAATCGAAGGGTGTTGAGTTGTTATTACAAAGTTTCTTAAATATAAAAAGTAAGAATTGGCAACTTTTAATTGCAGGAAATATAGAGGAAAAATATCTTAATTATTTAAAAGGAATTAATAATTCTGATAAAATAAAATTCTTAGGGTTTATAAATAGCAATGATTTCTTTAAGAAAATAGATGTGTTAATTGTGCCTTCATTATGGCACGAGCCTTTCGGAAGAGTTGTTTTAGAATCTTTAATACATAAAAAACCTGTTATTGGTAGTAAGAGAGGTGGCATCATAGAACTTTTGTCGAATAATAAAGCCTTTATTTTTAACCCGGATGATGAAAATTTAGATCTTCTTATCGAAAAAATAATTTTAGACAAGAATTTTTTAAATAGTTTTAATTTTAATGAGGAGTTTCTTAAACAGTTTAAAGTAGAAAAAGTTGTGGAGGAGTATTTAAATGTGTTTCATAAATTATTGATCAATGA
Source organism: Polaribacter sp. 11A2H (assembly GCF_011379025.1). Taxonomy (NCBI): domain Bacteria; kingdom Pseudomonadati; phylum Bacteroidota; class Flavobacteriia; order Flavobacteriales; family Flavobacteriaceae; genus Polaribacter; species Polaribacter sp. 11A2H. The sequence goes on along the minus strand of NZ_WTLD01000003.1, from coordinate 93,961 downwards.
GGGTAAAATTAAATAAGCTTTTTTTTTGGTCTATTCTTTTAACAATAATATCTACACAAGGTGTTTTAACTTTTGTCGTTTTTAAATTTCTTGGTAATTGGGAATTAAAAAAACTTATCCATCCTCTTTCTTTTTTTTTAATTTGTTTTCTGTTCCTTTTTAAAGCAATAAAAAAAATAAAAGTCACCATTATAGACTCACTTTTTATTCTATATTTTTTGGGGTTATTTATAGTATTGTTGTTTAATAATAATGGATTACAATCTTTATATATTTCGTTTAGAGAAGTGTATTTTTTATTTATTCTCATTTTTATATTTCAAAAATTAGAAATCGAAGAAAAAGAGTGGAATAAAATATTAAACCTTCTTTTTTATTTACTAATATTAAATACAGGGTTTATAATATTAACCTATGTTTTAGGGCCAAAGAGTTATATGGAATTAATGACAGGACGTTATAGATGGGGAATTGATCCTGAATATAAATTTAAAATGACTAATTTTTCTAAATTTTGGAGATCTCCAGCTCTTATTGGTAATCCTGCATCTGTAGGTTATTTTAGTATTTTAACTTATCTTTTAATGGATCAAAATGAAAAATTTAAAAAGAAGAAATACTTTGCATTAATACCTTTAATTTTTTCATTTGTAAGAAGTCCATACTTGATTTTTATAGTATATGAGTTTTTTAAGTTTTTTACCAAAAAGAAAAATTTGAAGAAGTTAGTTTTACTTTTAAAGGTTGGAATGCCTGTTGGTGTTTTAACATTTATTTCTTTAGCTAAAAATAATATTTTATCAACAGCATCTTTATATGATAGAGTTCATTTATGGACTACTCAGATTAATGTAGATTATAATTTTCTTTTTGGAGGAGCAATTGGTAATGTAGGAGGAGGTGTTAGAGGAATAGGTGGTTTTATAGAGACTATAGATAGTTCTTGGTTCTTTTTTTTATTTTCATCTGGGTTTATAGGAATTGTTTTAATTATTCTTTTTATTCTTCAAAAAATTAAAAATAATAATAAGTCCTTTTTTATTTTAATAGCCTTTTTTTTAGCTGGTTTTCTTGTTCATTTAACACAAAGCATTGTGTTTTTAGGAATCTTTCCGTTATTGTTTATAAAAATAAAAAAAGAGAAAGTAATACATAATTTAGAAAAATGAAAATAAGTATTTTACATAAGTTCTTTTTAAGTTTCACTTTAGTTTTAGCATCTTTTCCTTTACTTCCTTTTGGAGTTAGAAGTGTCGTAACTGTTATCTGGTGTCTATCTGGTATTTTATTTTATTTTAAAGAAAATAAGATTAATGTTAAATTGAATAAAGAAATATGGGTGTTTTTAATTCCGTATTTAATATTAATTTTTTCATTAATTTATTCTAAAAATACAAATGAAGGAATAAATACCTTAACTAAAATGTTGTCTTTTATAATTATTCCAATTCCTTTTTTTTTAAATAGAAATATTTTTAATAATAAAAATGTGTTTAGAATTATATATGTTTTTTCTATTGCCGTTGTTTTACTAGTTCTTTATCAATTAAGTGTAGTCTTATTTAATATGGACTATTTATTGGAAGGATTATCAGTATCAGAAATAAAAATTAACGGATACAAATCTATTCATGAGGTTACTGAAGAAGCTGTTTCAAGAATCAAGCTTAGAAGGTTTAGAAGTTTTATAAATACCATTTCAAACACACATACTACTTACCAAGGATTATGGATATCTTTTACTATTTTTATATTTAGTGCTTCAATTTATAAAAGGAAGATATGGGCTGAAAGAGTCGTTTTATTCTTTTTAGTAGTTATCTTGTTAACTTGGTTATACCTTATTTCAACTAGAATGCCTTTATTGTCTCTTTTAGTATCTAGTATTATAACTATTGTTGTTTTTGGTAGATTAACAAAAAAGAAGTTGTTTTATTTAGGTTTTACTTTTTCGCTAATTTGTATTCTTACATTATCGTTTAAGAACCCACTATCTATAAGGGTAAAAGAGTATTTTAACACAGGGTTTCAGGTTTTAAATAAAAGTTCAAAAATTAATGATTATAATTCTTCAAATGTTAGAAACGGTATATATTACTGTTCGTTAAATTTAATTCCTAAAAATTTATTTTTAGGTGTTGGTATTGGTGACATGCAAGATGAATTAAATAATTGTTATTCTACAGAACTTAGTTCTGTTATTTATAGTTGGAATGATTATAATACTCATAATCAGTATCTTTTATTTTTTGTTTCTTCTGGTGTTATTGGTTTTATAGCCTTTATGTTTTTTTTGTTTTATATGATAAGAAAATCTTATAGAGATAAAAATTTTATATATTTTTATTTTATAATATCTATTTGTCTGATGTTTTTAACGGAAAATATTTTAGTAAGATCAGATGGTGTTATCTTTTTTTCTTTCTTTAATTCGCTTTTATTTTTTAATACCCTAAAAAAGAAAAATTCGTATGATTATAATTAATTCAAGATTTTTAACTCAAAGAATTACAGGGGTTCAAAGGTTTGCAATTGAAATTTGTAAGGAGTTAAAAAAAAGTAATTTAGAAATTGAATTTGTTTCTCCAAAAAATATTATAAATTCTGAGATTGCAGAAGAATTAGATATAAAAAAAATTGGTAATTTAACAGGTCATTTATGGGAGCAAATAACATTACAATTGTATGTTAGCAAAAAAGATGCCTTATTAATTTCATTATGTAATACTGCTCCTCTTTTTTTAAAACATCAAATTGTAACAATCCATGATCTAAGTTTTAGGTTATTTCCCGAATGGAATTCAAAAATGTTTTCATTGGTATATAATTTTATGATACCGATTATAGCTAAAAAGGCAGACCATATATTAACAGTTAGTAATAGCTCTAAAAAAGAACTGATTAGTGAATTAGAAATACCTGAAAATAAAATTAGTGTTATCTACAATGCTGTAAGTACCATTTTTTTAGAAAAAGATGCACAAGAAAAAGAAAGTTATAAAAATGAAGAAGATTATATTCTAACAGTTTCTTCTTTTCATCCTAGAAAAAATTTAAAAAGATTAATTGAAGCATTTCTTATATTACCTGATAAAAAATTAAAGTTATATATTATTGGTAATTTTGATAAAAATTTTGCTTTTGAGGCTTTAAATATAGAAGAACATCATTCTCGCATTAAAATACTAACAGGTGTAAATGATTATGATTTAAAAGGATTTTATAAGAACGCAAGGCTTTTTGTATATCCTAGTTTGTATGAAGGTTTTGGTATACCAATAATAGAAGCTATGAGTTGTGGTGCTCCTGTATGTGTTTCTAATATAGATGTTTTTAAAGAAGTTTGTGGTAACAATGCGGTGTATTTTAATCCTAAAAGTACAGCGGATATAAAAGATAAAATTATTTTATCAATAAATAAACCTAAGCAAGTATTTAATCAATTGGATAAATATAGTTGGACGAAGTCTGCTAGTTTCTTAAAAATAAAAATTTTAGAATTAGAGGCAAAGCATTTAAAAAAGTAAAACCTTTTTAATAAATGAATCTTCTTGTTGTGTGTAAATATGGTTTTAGTAGGTTATTTGATGTTGTAGTTTTTTTAAAATATCATCTGTTATATTACATGTGTTTTTAGGTTTTACTATAGGGTCTATTAACACCATTGTTATTTAGTTTTTTCTACAAGAAGTTCAATTTTAGAGGTTTATTTGTATATCCCTTTTAAGTTTAGAAAAATTACTGTCATTTTTTTGATTTTACACTATTTTATAAGGCAACATTCCATAAATTTGGGCTAAAAAGCTAGAAATTAAATGAGAAAAGCACTAGTACATGACTGGTTTTATACAAATGGTGGAGCCGAAAAAGTAGTTCATTCAATTGGTAATATTTGGGATGATTTAGAATATCACTCACTTATAGATTTTTTAGATGAAAAAGACAGATCTTTTATTTTAAAAGGAAAAAAAGTTAAAACTAGCTTTATTCAAAAGTTTCCAACAGCTAAAAAGAATCATAGAAAATTTTTGCAATTTTTTCCAAAAGCGATAGAATCCTTTAACCTTAACGACTATGAATTAGTAATTTCTTCTTCGTCATCGATAGCTAAAGGTGTTTTAACAAACCAAAACCAATTACATATTTGTTATTGCCATTCTCCAATGAGATATGCATGGAATTTATATCATGAATATTTAGAAGATAAAAACCTAACAACAGGTTTAAAAGGGTGGTATGCCAAACGAGTTTTACATAAATTAAGAACTTGGGATGTTATTTCTACCAATAGAGTAGACCATTTTGTAGCTAATTCTAATTACATAGCCCAAAGAATAAAGAAAATTTATAATAGGGAAGCTACTGTTATTTATCCACCTGTAGATATACAAAATTTTCCGTTAGAAGAAAATAAAGAAGACTATTACGTAGCAGCTTCTAGATTAGTTTCTTATAAGAAAATTGCTTTAATTGTTGAAGCTTTTAATAAAATGCCAAATAAAAAATTAAAAGTTATTGGAGAAGGACCAGAGATGTCTAAAATTGTTGAAATTGCTAAAAGCAATGTAGAAATTTTAGGAAGAAAAAAACAAGATGACATGGTTAAAATTCTACAAAAAGCAAGAGCATTAGTTTTTGCCGCTGATGAGGATTTTGGAATTTTACCTGTAGAAGCTCAAAGTTGTGGTACACCAGTTATTGCACTAAATAGAGGTGGGTTAAAAGAAACCGTGATTAATAATGAAACTGGTGTGTTTTTTCAAAAACAAGAAACTACAGATATTATGGAAGCTGTAAACAAATTTGAGACTTTAAAATTTGACGCTAAGATAATTAGAAGAAATGCAGAGCGTTTTAGTAAAGAAAGGTTTGAAAGAGAATTTAAAGAATTTGTAGAACAAAAAATAAAAAATCTTTAATTTGAGAAAAAGATATTCAACATATATAAAACCAGTATCATTTTTTTTTGATTTATTAATAATAAACTTAGTAATCTTTTTTATCTATGATTCTGAGTTTTTAAATAAATTTTTTCTAGTTTACATTTCCCTATTTTGGTTAATTTCTTCTTTAGTTTTAGGATACTATAATACGTATAGAAATACCAAACTTTATCAGCTTATTAAAATATTAATATCCCAGACGGTTATTTTTATTTTAGGCTATTTTACTTATTTTGGTTTTTTTAGAGAGGGGGTTGTTATTAATAATCAAGCAAAAATTTTAACAATAATTATAGCATTTTTATGGATCTTCAAACTTTTTGTTTTTTATTCGATAAGATTATACAGGTCTAAAGGTAATAATTACAGAAACGTTGTTGTTTTAGGGAGTGATAGTTCAACAAAAAAAATTATACAAACATTAATAGAAGATAAGGAATTAGGATATAAGTATCTAGGTTTTTTTTCAGATAAAGTAAAAGTTAATAAGTTGTATTTAGGTACTATTAAAGCTAGTTTTAAATATGTGTTAAAAAATGAAGTTGATGAAATATTCTGTTCTTTAGATGAATTAAAAGAAGTAGAATTAAGAAAAATAAGAAAGTTTGCGAATAGAAATAATTTAATACTAAAATTAATACCTAACTCAAGAGAAATATATAATAAAGATTTAAATACAGAGTATTTTGGTAATTCTTTACCAATTTTAAATGTAAAAAAATTACCACTTGAAATCTTTGAGAATAGAGCTTTAAAAAGATTTTTTGATATTTTATTTTCTTTTTTAATCGGTATACTTGTTTTTTCATGGCTATTTCCTATTATTATTCTTATTATAAGAATTGAATCTAAAGGGGCAACAATTTTTAAACAAAAAAGAGAAGGTATAAATGGAGGAGACTTTATGTGTTATAAATTTAGATCTATGTATCAAGAAAAATCAATAGATGCAGGCCATACAAAGAAAAATGATGCCAGAATTACTAAAGTAGGAGCTTTTTTAAGAAAAACAAGTATTGATGAATTTCCTCAATTTATTAATGTATTTTTAGGTCAGATGAGTATTGTAGGGCCAAGACCACATATGAATATTCATTCTTTAAAATTTGATAAAGAAGTTAATAATTATATGAAAAGAAAGTCTGTAAAACCAGGAATTACTGGTTTGGCTCAGGTTAGTGGTTATAGAGGTGAAATACAAAAAAAATCAGATATAGAAAATAGAGTTCGTTTAGATGTTTTTTATATAGAAAATTGGTCATTTTTATTAGATATTAAAATTATATTTAAAACTTGTATGAATATTTTTAAAGGAGAAGAGAAAGCATATTAAATAAATGAAAGAGAAATTAGACATAACAGTATCTATTGTTCTTTATAATGAAAATTTAGAGGAGCTTACCGAAACAATAAATTGTTTTTTAAGTATTCCACTAAAAAAGAAACTTTATTTAATAGATAATACTCCTGAAAAAATGTTTAATAATCTTTTTTTACAAAATGAAATAGAATATATAGCTATTGGACATAATATAGGTTTTGGCTCTGGACATAATATAGTTTTAGATAAAATTGATAAAAGCTCTAGGTTTCACTTAGTATTAAACCCAGATGTTTTTTTTAAACCAACAGTTATACTTAACTTAATTAAAGAATTAGCAAACAATAAAGAGGTTGCAATGATTGCGCCAAAAGTTTTGTTTCCAGATGGTAGGCATCAGTATTCTTGCAGAAGGTATCCTTCTGTTTCAGAGTTAATTGCTAGGAGGTTTTCATTGTTAAAACCATTTTTTACAGCTGTTATTTTAAAAGGAGAATACAGAGAAAGAGATTTAAAAGTGCCTTTTTTTGCAGAATATATTACAGGCTGTTTTCAATTATACAGAACAGAAGACTTTATAGCATTAAAAGGTTTTGATAAGCGATATTTCTTATATATGGAGGATGTTGATATTTGTAAAAAAATAGATGTATTACAGAAGAAAAAAATCTATTTTCCTCAAGAAGAAATCATACATGTTTTAAAACAAGGCTCTTCTAAAAGCAAAAAATTATTTTTACGACATACTTTATCTGTGGTTAAATATTTCTTTAAATGGGGGTTTTAAGAACGCAAAGTTCTTAAATAGAATTTCGTTTTCCTTTAAATTGTCTATACAATCAAAGGGGAATCCAATATTTTTAAAATATATTTGCAATAACAACAACACAACAAACAATGAATGTACTTATTTTAGGTTCTGGAGGTAGAGAACACGCTTTTGCAATTAAATTATTAGAAAGTAAAAAAATTAATAAACTATTTGTAGCTCCAGGAAATGCCGGAACAGACAAAATTGCCACCAATATTAATATTGATGCTACAGATTTTGAAGCGGTTAAAAAAGTAACCTTAGAAAACGACATTAAAATGGTTGTTGTTGGTCCAGAAGTACCTTTGGTAGCTGGCGTTCACGATTTCTTTTTGGCAGACGAAAAGTTGAAAGATATTCCTGTAATCGGACCTAAAAAAGACGGAGCATTGTTAGAAGGATCTAAAGATTTCTCTAAACAATTTATGCAAAAACATGGCGTTCCAACAGCCAGATATCAATCTTTTACGAAAGATAATTTACAAGAAGGTTTTGATTTCTTAGAAACCTTAGCACCACCTTTTGTATTAAAAGCAGACGGTTTAGCAGCAGGAAAAGGAGTATTAATTTTAAACTCTTTAGAAGAAGCAAAAACCGAATTAGAAGATATGGTTTCTAACAAAAAATTCGGAGAAGCATCTACAACCGTTGTTATCGAAGAATTTTTAAAAGGAATAGAATTATCTGTCTTTGTTTTAACAGACGGAAAAAGCTATAAAATTTTACCATCAGCAAAAGATTATAAGAGAATTGGCGAAGGTGACGCAGGTTTAAATACTGGCGGAATGGGCGCAATATCTCCCGTACCATTTGCAGATAAAGCATTTTTAGATAAAGTAGAAGAATTGGTTGTAAAACCAACAATTGCAGGTTTACAAAAAGACGGAATAGATTACAGAGGTTTTATTTTTATTGGTTTAATGAACGACAACGGAAACCCTTCTGTGGTAGAGTATAACGTGAGAATGGGAGATCCGGAAACGGAAGTTGTTTTACCAAGAATTGAGTCAGATTTATTTGAATTGTTCGAAGGAGTGGCACATCAAAATTTACATGAAAAATCATTTTCTGTAACCGATAAAACGGCAACAACCGTAATGTTGGTTTCTGGCGGATACCCAGATGCATACGAGAAAAATAAAGAAATTACAGGTTACGATACCGTAGAAGATTCTTTCGTTTTTCATGCAGGTACTACCATTAAAGATGGTAAAGTGGTTACAAACGGAGGTAGAGTTATCGCGGTAACTTCTTTTGGTAACACCATTGAAGAGGCTTTAGAAAAGAGTTATAAAAGTATAGATAAGATTCATTTCGATAAAATGAATTACAGAAAAGACATTGGTTTCGATTTAGTGTAAATTTATTTTTATTTGGGCGTTTTAACAGGCTTGGAATTTATCTTGAGCGGAGTCGAAAGATTATATCTTTTTTTCAGAAAAAGAAAAAAAGGATGCCATTTCAATCCCTAACGCACTTGTTTAAAAGCAACTGTTTTATCCGAGTTTTTTAGTGATGATTAAAAAATGAAAGCGAGCCAAAATAAAATAATAATTGCACCCTTAAATTGGGGTTTAGGTCATGCAACACGTTGTGTGCCTATTATAAATGCATTATTAGAAAATAATTTTACACCCATTATTGCATCAGACGGAAACGCTTTAAGCTTTTTAAGAAAAGAGTTTTCGAACTTAGAATATATAGAAATCCCAGCTTATAATATTTCTTACCATAGAAATTTAAAGTTGGGATTACTTTTGCAAATACCTCAAATTTTAAAAGCAGTTAGAGAAGAGTCTAAAATTATTAATGATTTTATACTTAAAAATACAGACGTTGTTGGTGTAATATCAGATAACAGATTCGGAGTAAGAAGCTCGTTAGTTCCTTCGGTTTACATAACCCATCAAGTAAATGTTTTATCTGGTAGTACTACTTTTTTTACCTCTTATTTTCATCAACAAATAATAAAAAAGTTTGATGAATGTTGGATTCCCGATAATGAAAATTCTCAGTTTTCAGGAAAACTATCATCAACCAAAAAAAATCTGAACACAAAGTTTATTGGAGTTTTAACTCGTTTTAAAAAACAAGAATTAACTCAAAATACAGACGTTTTAATCATTCTTTCTGGTATTGAACCCAACAGGTCATTCTTAGAGAAAAAGTTAATCTCAGTCTTTAAAAACGACACTAGAAACATTTTTTTTGTTTTAGGTAAAATCGAGTCCGCAAAAAAAAGTTGGAAAATAGGAAATACTACTTTTTACAATTATGTACTATCACACGAACTTCAAGATTTAATAAACGCAAGTAAAATTATTATTTGTAGATCTGGTTATTCCTCTATAATGGATTTGGCTGTTCTGGGTAAAAAAGTATTTTTTATTCCAACAGAACAACAAGATGAGCAAGAATATTTAGCATCATTTTTAGAAGAAAAAAAGTATGCTCCATTTTCTAAAATGAAAGATTTTGTAAAAGAAGATGTTTTTAAAGTTGAAGATTATAAAGGTTTAAAAACTGTAGAAACAATATTAGATTCAGATTTATTTAGCCTTTTCGAGCGTAAAAGAAAACTCTGATCCTTCGCCATAAGTACTCTTTAGTAAAATGGTTTCGTTATGTGCTTCTATGATGTGTTTTACAATAGACAAACCTAAACCAGAACCACCTTGTTCTCTAGATCTGCTTTGGTCTACTCTATAAAATCGCTCAAAAAGACGCGAAAGGTGTTGTGGTTTAATCCCTTCACCATTATCTATTGTTTTAACAATAAATTTATTTTCATTGTAACTTTCTACCGCAACAATAGTAGTACCGTTTGGTTTACCATATTTAATAGAGTTTACAATTAGGTTTATTAAAACTTGTTCAATTTTTTCTGCATCTCCTTTTACAAATACAGGAAATTCATGAATTCTATCAAATTTTAAGATAATGTTTCTTTTTTTAGCTCTCATTTCAAACATGTCAAAGACATTTTGTACAAGTTCTAAAATATTAAAGACATCTTTATTTAGTTTCATACCATCATTTTCTAATTTAGCAATCATATCTAAATCTTTAATAACAGCAACCAATCTTTCTACTCCTTTATTGGCTCTTTCTAAGTATTTTGTTCTAATTTCTTTGTCATTTACGGCTCCTTCAATTAAGGTTAAAATATAGCCTTGTACCGTAAATAAAGGTGTTTTTAGTTCGTGTGCAACATTTCCTAAAAAATCTCTTCTAAAAGAATCTCTCTCTGTTAAACTTTTTATTTCTAGTCTTTTACCTTCTACAAATCTTTGCATTCTTTTAGAAAGTTTTTCAATATCTGTAGTTACAGAATCTCTTCGTAAATCGTTTACATCTAAAATAGAAACATCTTCATATATTTTTTTAAGACGTCTGTAAATAAAGTGTTCTGTTCTATACTGAATGATAAAAAAGGAAATTACAAAAAGAACTACAATAGAAAAAAAGACAGAAACGGCACCAATATAATTAGAAAAAAAATAATAGGATATTAATGCGATAACAACAGTAAGCATTGTTAAATATACGGCAGACCAAAGTGCGTAAGAATACGTTTTTTTAATTTTCATGAGGCAATTTTAATGTTCTGCACCTTCTAAAACAAACTTATAGCCAACCCCTTTTACAGTTTTAAAGTGGTCGTCACCAATTTTTTCACGCAGTTTTCTAATGTGTACATCAATAGTTCTACCGCCTACAACAACTTCATTTCCCCAAACGGTATCTAATATAACTTCTCTTTTAAAAACTTTACCAGGTTTAGAGGTTAACAAAGAAAATAATTCGAATTCTTTTCTAGGTAGCGATATTCTTTTTCCTGCCTTATAGACTACATATTCATCTCTATCGATAACAATATCACCAATTTTAAAAGTTTCTTCGCTATCTTTTTTTGTTTTTAGTCTTCGTAAAAGAGATTTTACTTTACTTATTAAAACTTTAGGTTTAATAGGTTTTGTAATATAATCATCTGCACCGGCTTCAAAACCAGCTAATTGAGAATAGTCTTCGCCTCTAGCTGTTAAGAATGCAATAATAACGTTTTCTAGTGATTTTACTTTTCTAATTTTTTCGCAAGCTTCTATACCGTCCATTTCTGGCATCATAATATCTAATAAAATTAGATGAGGAATATTTTTCTTAGCAGCTTTAACAGCTTCTACACCATTTGTTGCTGTAAATATCTGATAACCTTCATTTTTTAAATTGTAACCAACAATTTCTATAATATCTGGTTCATCATCTACCAATAAAATTTTAATATCACTTTTATTCATATAACTAGTTAAAGTACCGTTGAATATCAAAAATAGTAATAATTATATTAGCAAGTCTATTACTTAACAATCATTTAATCTCAAACAAGTCTATTAACGTTAATGTAACATTAAAATATATTATTGATTAAAATTTAGTTTTTTTTTAATTTTATTAGTTGAATAATAAATTAAGCTATTAATAATTCAATTATATGTATTTTTACTTGAATAATCTAAAATAGTTGCAGCATGAAAAAAAACTACATTTTTACTTTATTAATTACACTTTGTTTAACAGGTGTTTCTTTTGGTCAAGAAATGCTATTAAACGGAGGTTTAGAAAATTGGGATGATGATACGTCTCCAACAAGTTGGACAAAAGCAGAGAGTTTAACCAAAATAACAACAGAAATACATGGTGGTTCTTTTTCAGCGGTTAGAAATGGTGAATCTGGGACTAAAGATTTAGGACAAACAATTACAGGAATTGTTCCTGGTGAAAGCTATACAGTAAGTTTTTGGTATAAAGTTACTGCCGGAGATGATAAGGATGCAAGAATTTGGTGTACTTGGAAAAATGGTTCAACTACAGTTTATCATGCAGGAGATGGAAATGATCGTTCTGCTGATATTTTAAGAGGGCCAGAAGATGGTTATTTAGATAATAATGGTGGTGTTTGGACAAAACACGAAGTTATCGTTACTGCTCCTGCAGGTGTAGATCGTTTTTATTACGAGGTAAGATCTTATTCAAACTCTGTTACTTATTGGGATGATTTATCATTTATTAAAAATACAACAGCATCAGTAAAAAATAATGCTATAGAAGGTTTTGCAACATACCCAAACCCAATTACAGATAAAAATTTTACGATTTCTAGTAATAGTTCAGATACTAAACAAGTAGCTATTTTTAGTGTTATTGGTAAAAAAGTGTTTTCTACTTCTTTTACAGGTTTAAAGAAAAACTTAGATGTTTCTACAGTAAACTCTGGAATCTACATTTTAAAAGTTACAGAAGATGGTAAAACAGCTACTAAAAAATTAGTGATTAGATAATTTCTAAACACCTCTTTATTATAAAAGCTCCGAATTAAATTCGGAACTTTTTTATTTTTAGTATCTTACTAGGTGAACAAGAAAATATATTGCTATGAATTTACCTTTAAAACTTAATGATGTTCTTTTTTTAGATATTGAAACTGTGCCAGAATATGAAGATTGGGAACAGCTTGCAGAAGAAACGCAAGTACTGTACAATAAGAAAACTGAATACCAACGTAAAGAAGATGTTACGGCCGAAGAGTTTTATGAAAGAGCTGGTATTTGGGCAGAATTTGGCAAGATTGTTTGTATTTCTGTTGGGTATTTTGTTGATGTTGAAAAGAGAAAACAATTGCGTTTAACTTCTTTTTATGGTGATGATGAACATCTACTTTTAACGGAGTTTAAATCGTTACTAAACTTACATTTTAATAAGAAAAGCAATGTTTTATGTGCACATAATGGTAAAGAATTCGATTTTCCTTTTATCGCCAGAAGAATGATTGTACATCAAATAGAATTACCAAGTAAATTAAACTTGTTTGGTAAAAAGCCCTGGGAAGTTCCGCATATAGATACACTAGAACTATGGAAATTTGGCGATTATAAACATTATACATCACTAAAATTATTAACGTCTATTTTAGGTATTCCATCACCAAAAGATGATATTGATGGGAGTGAAGTGGCTAAAGTCTATTACCAAGAAAAAAACCTACAAAGAATTGTAACCTATTGTGAAAAGGATACCATTGCAGTGGCTCAAATTTTATTGCGTTTTAACAACCAAGAATTATTGAAAGCAGAAGATATTGTGAGTGTTTAATAATTATTACACGGATATTTATATAGGAAAACTGAGAAAATGATGGTTTTTTTCCTGCAAGGTTTTAAGAACCTTGTAGGTCTTTTTTATTAGGTACATTTTTGGTATAACACCTACAAGGTCAAAAAAAAGACCTTGCAGGTGAATAAAATTATTTGTTTACTCAGTGCGTCTTTGCGCAATTTCTCAGCGAATCTCTGTGTAACAACCTTTTTTAATCTTCTAATTTCATAGAAAGCTCTAACCAGCGTTCTTCTTTTTGCTCTAAATTAGCGATTGTTTCTTGTAATTCTTCAGATTTTTTAGCAATATCATCAGGCGCAATTTCTACATTTAAAAATTCTGCTTCTATCGTTGCTTTTCTTCTTTGAAGTCTTTCAATATCTCCTTCTAAAGCCCCAAACTCTCTTTTTTCATCAAAAGTTAAGGTGTTTTTATTTGATTTTTTAACCTCTTTTTTATCTTCCTGTTTCCCTATAGGTTTTGCTACAACTTCTGTTAAAGCAGAACCATCATCGTACGCTCTAAAATCTGAGTAGTTTCCTGGAAAATTCTCTACAACACCTTCGCCTCTAAAAACAAATAATGCGTCTACAATTTTATCCATAAAATACCTGTCATGCGAAACAACTAATAGGTTACCAGGGAAATCTAATAAGAAACTTTCTAATACATTTAGTGTTACAACATCTAAATCGTTTGTTGGCTCATCTAAGATTAAAAAGTTAGGATTCTGAATTAAAACAGCACATAAGTATAAACGTTTTTGTTCTCCTCCAGATAGTCTTTCTACAAAATCGTATTGTTTTTTCTTGTCGAATAAAAAACGCTCTAATAATTGTGATGCAGAAATTTTTCTTCCTTTAGTTAAAGGGATAAATTCTCCAAATTCTTTAACAACATCAATTACTTTTTGTCCTTCTTTTATTTCTATACCAGCTTGTGTATAGTAACCATACTTTACAGTTTCACCTAAAATAACTTTACCAGCATCTAATTCTGCCGTTTCTGTAATAATATTTAAGAAAGAAGATTTACCGGTTCCGTTTTTACCAATAATACCAATACGTTCTCCACGTTTAAAGACGTAATCGAAATTCTCTAAAATCTTTTTATCACCAAAAGACTTAGAAACCTTATGAAGTTCGAGAATTTTACTTCCTAAACGTTCCATATTTATTTCTAATTGCACTTGATGATCTTGTCTACGTTGATGTGCTTTTTCTTTAATTTGATAAAAGTCATCTGTTCTAGATTTCGATTTTGTAGTTCTTGCCTTTGGTTGCTTACGCATCCATTCTAATTCTTTTTTAAATAAACTTTTAGCTTTCCCTAAATTGGTTGCTTCTAAAGCTAAACGTTCTTCTTTATTTTGTAAATAGTAAGAGTAATTACCCTTGTATTTATATATTTTACCTTCATCTAACTCTAAGATTTCGTTACAAACACGTTCTAAGAAATAACGGTCGTGCGTAACCATAAATAAAGTGATTTTTTCTTTTGCAAAGAAAGCTTCTAACCATTCGATCATTTCTAAATCTAAATGATTTGTAGGCTCATCTAAAATTAATAAATCTGGTTTATTAATTAAAACGATTGCTAGAGATAACCGTTTTCTTTGTCCACCAGAAAGTGCACCTACTTTTAAAGTTAAATCGTCTAACTTTAATTTTGATAAAATTTGTCTGTATTGTGTTTCAAAATCCCAAGCATTGTATTGTTCCATTTGCTCAAAAGCAGTTTGGTATGCATCGGTATCGTCTAGGTTTAATAATGCTTTTTCGTATTGGTTAACAATAGAAAGAATTTTATTATCTGTAGCAAAGATGGTTTCTTCTATGGTTAAATCTGGATTAATATCATCTTTTTGAGCCAAATAAGCAATAGAAATACCTTTTCTACTAACTACTTGCCCAGAGTCTGGAACATCTAAACCAGCTATAATATTTAAGATAGATGTTTTACCACTACCATTTTTAGCTACAAAGGCAACTTTTTGGTCTTTACTAATTCCAAAAGAGATGTCTTCAAATAAAACGCGTTCTCCGTATGACTTAGAGATATTTTCAATAGATAAATAATTCACAGAAATAAATTTATTTTTTGCAAAGAAACAAAAAACCAAAGCGTTAACTTAGGTTTTTGATGGCATTTAATTTTTTTAGAGGAATAAATTAAATATTTTCTAATAATAAATAAATATCTGGTAAAATAAAGCACGAGTTTATTACTTATAATCGTAAATTTTTGTCTCTGTAAAAATGATAGTACAAAAAAAAAGAACCCTTAAGTTAAACTTAAGAGTTCTAGTAGTTAGTTAGTTGATTTTTTACTGTTTAGTTAATTTTTTTGGTAAAAGTTTTTCTTTTTTTTGATACTGTAGTTAAATAAATTTCTTTTTTAAAAGTATTTAGATCCACAGTATTATTTTTAAAGGTATTGTTTAACCTAATAAATTCTAATACAATAATAATGTAAATATATAATGAATAAAGGTACTTGTCAATACCCGAAAATGGTGAAATTTCACCTCCCTGAAAATGGTGAGATGACTCCCTGAAAATGGTTATGTAAAATTTAAAACCCCAGGCTATACCTAGGGTTTTAAAGGATGATTGGTAATAAGTTATTTATTGTTTAATAAATTTCTGAGTAAAAGTTTCTTCTTCGTCGGTTAATTTTATTAAATAAATTCCTTTTTTTAGGGTGCTAATATTTATAGCATTATTTTTAATACTCCCCGTTCTTATTATTTGACCTAATACATTTGTAATACTATAATTAGGTGATATTAAACTAAAATTAGGATTGATATTTAAAATATCTCTCGCAGGGTTTGGATAAACCATTTTATCGCCATTAAATAAACTATTGTTAGTTGTAAAACCTATGTTTTTAGTAGGCAGTGCATTAATAGCGTTTTCGGCAGCTTTATTGCCAACGATACCTTTAATAGTTACTTGGTCTATATAGATGTAATCGTTATTACTAGAGGCGTCATTTTGAAACCTGAAGGCAGCATTAGTTGCAAAATTTACATCAGTATTATTTAAATTGATTTTAGCGGTGTAGAATTTGTCATTTTCAAAATTTGTTCCACTTGCCCAAGCAGCTACTGTAGTCCAAGAAGACCCATTGTAATAACGTAGCCAAAAATCTTCTCCGTTTTC
Organism: Polaribacter sp. 11A2H; assembly: GCF_011379025.1. Lineage (NCBI taxonomy): Bacteria > Pseudomonadati > Bacteroidota > Flavobacteriia > Flavobacteriales > Flavobacteriaceae > Polaribacter > Polaribacter sp. 11A2H. The sequence continues at coordinate 77,566 of NZ_WTLD01000003.1, read as the reverse complement.
CATAGAATAAGAATAGAAATAGAATTCTACTTCAACAGAATTGTAACTAGTTAAATTAAATGTTGGTGATGTCATTGCAGATTCGGTACCAGAATTATCTCTAATTCTAATTGAAGAATTACCTTGGTAAGAGCTAGTGCCAGTATATCTATAGCAATCAGTTCCTCCGTCAGACCAACCGCTCCAGTCAGATTCAAAATAAGCTTCATGTAGCATTGTTGTAGATGCTGTTACTGCAGCAGCAGCCGTAATATTTACAGTATAATCTTCGGTTTCTCCATAATCAAAAGAATTACAAGCAGAAGGAGTTGTATTGTATTGCATAACAACACGCATTCTTGTTGGTCCTGTAATTGCAGATGTTGGCACTGTGAAAGAACCACTTATTGGTGTTGTTTCTGAAGTTGTAACAGTCCAAACAATTTCTCCACTATCAGTAAAGTCACCATCTTTATTATAATCAATAAAAACAGCATAACCTTCATTATATGCAGTTCCTGTCCAGATAGGAGTTATTGTAATTGTAGAAGAAGTTCCTTTAGTTAAATTTGTAGATTGAGAAGTGTAATCTGTATATCCACTAGGTGCTCCTCCGGTTGTATTGTTAATACTTCCTAAAACTACTTTACTAATATATTCATCATTTACACTATTTCCATTAGAGTTACAATAATTTAATTGAACATCTTTAGTAGTAAAATTAGCAGATTGGCTATATGCTGATGTAGAATTATTTGAACATTTACTTCTTACTTGTACTTCGTATGAAGTACTTGGCGTTAAGCCTGATAAAGAAGTAGAAGTTGTAGCGGTAGTAGTGTTTGTCCAGGTAGAAGTTCCTGTTTTTCGATATCTAAAATCGTAAGAAGTACCTGTAACTGCACTCCAAGAAGCAGTTGCGGTAGAAGAATCAAAATTATCAATAGTAAGACTTGTTGGAGTTGTAGCATTACAGACAGCAGGAGTTCCTGTTAAACCAGTTACTATTAAAGAGTAATTTTGACTTCCACCAATTAAAGTTCCCTTATGGGTTACTTTAATTGTATAAGTTCCTGATGCATTTGCAATATCTACTCTTTCATAAGGATCTACGGTATTATCTCCTTTTCCGTTAGTGGTAACACCCGTTAGTTTCCATGGTGTGTATGTAGTTTGGTTTTTTGAGACTCTAATATCTAAATCATTTACTAAAACAGCTGTATTTGAATTTACTTTTGTTGTTGCTACCCCCGCTCTATCTGTCCAAGAAATTGAAGCCATTAAATCATTCACTCCGTCAGAATCTACAGTAATTTGGTATGTTTGACCGCTTGTTAAAGTTAATTCTTCAATTTTAGATTCAGTACCGTTTTGTGTAATTGCAACCGCTGCTTTTTTAGCATTCATTAATCCCCATCCAAAAATAGCATCAGGACCATTGGCACCTGCATCATCTGCAGTATGTAAAGCAATTCCTTTTAACGTAGAAGCTTTTATAAATGAACCCCTAACATTGTTGGCGTGTTGTTGTAAAATTAATAACGTACCAGCAACGTTTGGAGATGCCATAGAGGTTCCTGTAATACTATTGTATGCAGTATCGCTAGATTCATAAGTAGAATAAACGGCAGTTCCGTTTCCTGTAATATCTGGTTTAATACGGTAATCGTCTGTTGGTCCTTCGCTGCTAGAAGAGTTTATGGTAACAGAAAGTAGGTTTCCATTGGCATCAATATTTGCATCATTAGCATTGGCTACAACCATTCCGTTTTTAGAGGTTGCATGACCAGATAGCTTATCATAAGAAGAATTTCCATTTAAAGGAGTTCCGTTTGCAGAATTATCATTTCCGTCATTTCCTGCAGCCACAACCATTAAAAAGTTAGGAGCATTAAACATAACGTTATCCCAATCTCTAGAATCAGAAATATATCCTCCAAAATAATAATCTGGAAGTTGAGGTTGCCCTTGTTGATTTCTTGTAGCAAAACCATAAGAGTGATTTGAAACTAACATTCCGTTTGAAGCAGCATTTGTAGCTTCTGAAGTATCATTATTCCAATCATAACCAACCGCTCTTGCTTGTGGTGCCATTCCTTTTGCTTTTGCAACTACACCAGAAGCAATAATAGTACCTGTTACATGTGCAGAATGATAGTTTAATGTTGTTGTGCCGTCTCCAATAGAAAATCTATTTGTTCCGCCAGCTCCATCATATTCTTGATGAGAAGTTCTTGCTAAACCACCATCCCAAACATGTGCAATCATATTTTGCCCCATAAGATTTAAGCCTAAAGATCCGCCAGAATTTAGGTGGTTTGTTCTTGTAGATTTTGCTGCAGCAACATTAAATGTTGTGTAGTAAATTGGTTTTCCGTTTACTACTTTTTGAAGTTCAAGTAATTCGCCTTTTTTGTTAGTAAACCTAACATCCCATCCTTTCTTTTTTGCTATTTTAAGTGCCTTTTCTTTTTCAAAAGAAGACTTTTCTTTAAGTTTATTTTCTAAAGTACTTAATGTTTTTTGATTGTACTTGGCACTAATTTTTTTTAATTCAACTTGCTTTTGTGCATGCAGGTTTAAGCTGAATGCGAAAAAAACTCCTATAATAAGAAGTTTACTGAAGTAATTTGTTTTCATTGTTTTTGTAGTTTTCAATTAATGATTGTTTGGGTTAATTTTATCGCCTTTTTTTTTGAAAGTCTAAACGATAAGACTTAATAGAGATGTGTATTATTAATTTTATTTAATAATATATTACGAATAATTTTTATTTTTGTGTGGATTAGTAAATATTTATAAATTATTCTTTACAAAATTATATTTTTATTACGGATCTTGCAATCACTGAAAATGGTGAAATTTACCATCACTGAAAACAGTGGGATAACTAACTGTTTTCAGTGAGAATGAGAAAGTAAAATTGAAATCTTGTTTTTTTACATCTCCTATATTAATAGTATATTGCGCTCATATTTATTGATAAAAAAAAGATATGAAAATAATAGTACCAATGGCCGGAATTGGGTCTCGTTTAAGACCTCATACATTAACAGTTCCAAAACCTTTAACAGTAATTGCAGGAAAACCAATTGTACAACGTTTAGTAGAAGATATTGCTTCTGTTATTGATGAAGAGATTGATGAAATTGCATTTGTTATCGGTACAACAGCCAAAGGATTTCCTACAGATACAGAAGCACAATTATTAAAAATTGCTGCAGAATTAGGTGCTAAAGGATCTGTTTATGTACAAGAAGAAGCTTTAGGAACAGCACATGCAATTTACTGTGCTAAAGAATCTTTAAGCGGACCGTGTGTTGTAGCGTATGCAGATACTTTATTTAAAGCAGATTTTACGTTAGATGTAAATGCAGATGGTGCAATTTGGGTAAGTAAAGTAGCAAACCCAAGTGCTTTTGGTGTTGTAAAATTACAAGATGGTTTTATTACAGATTTTATAGAAAAACCAAAAGACTTTGTTTCTGATTTAGCTATTATTGGAATTTATTACTTTAAAAGTGGCGATAAATTATTAGAAGAAATTCAATATTTAATCGATAACGATTTAAAAGAAAACGGAGAATATCAACTTACCAATGTTTTAGAATCTTTAAAACAACAAGGATCTAAATTTGTACCTGGTACAGTTAGCGCTTGGATGGATTGTGGTAAAAAAGACCCAACGGTAGATACAAACAAGCAAGTTTTAGGTTTTGAGCATGAAGCTGGTAATAATTTAGTAGCTAAAGATGTAGTTTTAGAAAATTCAGAAATTATTCAACCATGTTTTATTGGGAAAAATGTAGTGCTTAAAAATACAAAAATAGGACCGTATGTTTCTATTGGAGCAAATAGTGTAGTAGAAAATTCTACGATTGTTAATTCTTTAATTCAATCTAATGTAGCAATTTCTAATGCAGATTTAGACAATGCAATGATTGGTAACCATGCTAAATATAATGGTAAATATACTTCTGTAAGTATTGGTGATTATACAGAATTAACATAAATGAAATTTAGAAGGAAGAACAAAGAGTTTGGAGAAAAGAACATTATTGGTTTTTATAACTATGTTCTTTTTTCTTTCTTCTTTGTTCTCTTTTCTTTAAACTCTTTCACACAAGATAGTATACCAATTGCTAAAGATTTAACAGAAGAAAAAGAGTTAGATTTTCAGCAATTTTTTTTTAAGGCTTTGTCAGAAAAATCAATTGGTAATTATCAAAAAGCTATTGAAAACTTAGAAAGCAGTAATCAGATCTTAGCAGGTAATATGGCTGTTTATTTTGAGTTTTCTAAAAATTATTTATTGCTTAATAAAACATTATTGGCAAAAGAGTATATCAATAGAGCACTGAGTAATGAACCCAATAATATTTGGATGTTACAGCATCTTGTTAAAATCCATATAAGAGATAAAAATTTTTCTGAAGCAATTGAGGTTCAGCAAAAATTGGTTGCAATTAACTTAAATGAGCAAGAGTTGTTGGTAAAGTTGTATTTAAATAATAAAGAAGAAGATAAAGCGATTTCTTTAATGAATACAATGGAGCAAAACAATGGACTTTCTACTTCTTTTAAAAGGTTGAAAGAAGGCTTAACTAAAAGAAACAATAAAGCAGTAGTTAAAGAGGGGATAACTAACGGTAGCTCTCTAGAAGAGCAATTTAAAGCGAATAATTCGTATGCCTTTTTACAACAAATTTTAATAGCATCTAAAGAGAATCCTGAAAAACTTTTAAAATATTCTGATGAAGGTATTTTACTGTTTCCTGCGCAGGCTTTTGTATATTTAATGAAAGGAAAGGCATTAAATTATCAGAAAAAGTTTAAAAAGGCGTTAATAAGTTTACAGAATGGTATCGATTTTGTAATTGAAGATACTATGGAAGTAGATTTTTATAAAGAAATGGCAGTTTCTTATAAGGGTTTAGGTAATATTATAGAAGAAAAAAAGTTTATTGAGAAATCAAAAAAAATAAAAGAATAAGAATGAAGTTTTTAAAATATTTTGTGGTTTTTGCAGTAGTCTTTACTTCTTGTAAAACAAAAAAAGATTTAATAAGTGCAAATAATATTGCCGAAGAAATGTCTGCAAAAAAGGTTGCAAGAAAACATATTGCTGCTAATTTTGATAAACAAACGGTAGATGCAAAGCTAAAAGCAAACTTTAATAACGGTAAGATTAATCAAGGTTTTTCTGTTAGTTTAAAAATGGAAAAGGATGAAGTAATCTGGCTAAAAGGAACTAAGATTATTACGTTGTTTAAAGCAAAGATTACACCAACTTCTGTAAGTTATTATTCCTCTTTAGAAAGAGAATATTTTGAAGGAGATTTTACAATGCTAAAAAAGTTATTGGGTACAGATATTAATTTTAATCAACTTCAAAATTTGTTTTTGGGGCAATCTTTAAAAAATGTTAAAGATCAAAAGCAACATGTAAGCATCATAGATAATTCGTATGTTTTATCTCCAGAAACCCAAGAAAAATTATTTGATGTTTTCTTTTCTGTAAATCCTTCGCATTTTAAATTAGACAAGCAATCTATTGTAAATACAGCAAAAAATCAACGTTTAGATATCTTTTACCCATCTTATAATTTGGTTGATGATGCTATTTTTCCATCAGAAATTAATATTAAAGCAAAACAACCAGGTAAATTTACAGATATAGATTTTATAGTAAGATCTGTGGAGTTTAATAAAGATATAGACACTTCTTTTTCAATACCTAAAGGTTACAAGAAAATTAAATTATAGTGAAAAGCAGAAAAATTTATATACCCGTTTTTATTTTATTTTTAAGTGTTTTTTCTGTTTTTGGACAAACAAGAAAACAGTTAGAAGAGCAACGTAAAAAACTTAATTATGAAATTAAGCAAGTAAACTCGTTGCTTTTTAAAGAAAAGAAGAAAGTAGATAATGCCTTAGAAGATTTAAATGATTTAAATAGAAAGATTAGTGTTAGGGCTAAATTAATTTCTATAATTAACGCAGAAGCAAGAATTTTATCAAAAGAGATTCGTGCAAATGAAATGGAGCTAAAAAAATTAGAGAAGAAGTTAGCAGATTTAAAAGCAGATTATGCAAGTATTATCCTTAAATCTTACAAAAGTAAATCTCAGCAAAGTAGAATGATGTTTTTACTTTCTTCCCAGAATTTTCATCAGGCTTATAAAAGGTTTGAGTATATGAAACAGTATACTGCTTATAGAAAAAAACAAGGAGAAGAAATTGTTGTTCATACAAATGAAGTACAAGTTGTAAATGACTCTTTATTGGTTCAAAAAAACTTAAAAGACAAGTTAATAGCTTCTGAAAATGAACAAAAAAAGGAAATTGAAGAAGATAAAAGGAATCAAGAGAAATTATTAGCTACTATCAAGAAAAAAGAAAGTAGTTACAAGAAAGAGCTTCAAAGTAAAGTTAAAGAAGAGAAAAGGGTTACAGTACAAATTGATAGAAAAATTCGTGAAGAAATTGAGCGAGCAAATAGAGTTGCAAGAGCTAAGCTAAAAGATGAGCCCAATAAACCAACTGTTGTTAAGAAAAATGAGTTTATTTTAAGTCCGGAAGCAAAGGCTTTAGCCGCAAAATTTGAATTAAATAAAGGTAAGTTACCTTGGCCTGTAAGTGAAGGTATTGTAATTAGAAAATTTGGTACTCAGCCTCATCCATCATTTCCTGGAATTACCGTTAATGGTACTGGTTTGCATATTGCTACCAAAGAAGGCATAAAGGCCCAATCTATTTTTAATGGAAGAGTATTAAATGTTTTGGTGAGTGCAGAGGGTAGAAAAAATGTTTTAATACAACATGGTAATTATATTTCATCTTACAATAACCTAGAAAAAGTTACTGTTAGTAAAGGAGATGTTGTTATAACGGGGCAAGCAATTGGTCAGGTTTTTACAGATAAAGTTTCTAAAAAAACGAAATTAATCTTTGTATTGTTTAAAAATACAACACGTTTAAATCCTTCTTCTTGGATTTTAAGAAGATAAAATTACTTAAAATAGTATTTGCGTTAAAATAGAATTTGATACCACACATAAGAACGCTGGTATATAATTAATTTTGTAGTAGAATTTACAAATTTTTTATATTAATTAAAATTTTATTAAAATGGAAAACTTAAAAAGAAAGACCGTTGCAATATTAGCAACTAATGGATTTGAAGAAAGTGAATTAAAAGAGCCTAAGAAAGCTTTAGAAGCAGCTGGTGCAGAGGTGCACATTGTGTCTTTAGAATCTGGAGAAATAAAATCTTGGAATGAAGGTAATTGGGGAAAAACGTATAAAGTAGATAAAACTTTAAAAGAAGTATCTCAAGAAAACTATAACGCATTGATGTTGCCTGGTGGAGTTATAAACCCAGATGTATTGCGTAATAATGCAGATGCCGTTAGTTTTGTAAAATCTTTTTTTGAGCATCATAAACCTGTAGGTGCTATTTGTCATGGACCTTGGTTATTGGCAGAAGCGGATGTTTTAAAAGGGAGAAAAATAACTTCATATAGCTCTATTAAAACAGACCTTATAAACGCCGGAGCAAATTGGGTAGATGAAGAAGTAGTTGTAGATAAGGGTTTGGTTACCAGTAGAAACCCTGATGATTTACCTGCATTTAATGCTAAGTTAGTAGAGGAAGTATATGAAGGTAAACACAAAGGTCAAATGGCTTAGTTTTATCTTTTAAATAAAACGATTACTATTGATAAATAAAAAAAGAAGCGCAAATTTAAATTTGCGCTTCTTTTTTATGATAATCTTTAACTATTTTAATCTAAACAAAAATCTTTACTAAAAAATTAAATAAAGACTACTCTGGTTGAGGAGAATATTTAATGTTTTTTTGAAGTATAACTGCATTAGGAATGGTTATTAATTCTTTTTCTAGCGTTCTTAGCGTGATAAAAAATGCACCAATATCTCTAATTTCGCCAGTAATATTATTATCTTTTTCTAAAATAGTAATGGTATCTCCAATTTTTACAGGGTAATTTATAAATAAAATTAAGCCCGCAGTAATATTAGAAAGAATAGACCATTGCGCAAAAAAAGCAATACCTAAAATGGTTAAAAAAGAAGAAACGTAGACTAATAATTGTTTCTCATCTACACCCCAAACAAAAGATACAAATACAATTATGGTAATGTAAATAAGCACTGAAATTATTTTATTAGTTAAAATAATTCTGGCTTTTTGAAACCCAAATTTCAGTTGAATTTTTTTTAAAGAATTGGTAATTACAAAGCGAATAAAAAAAGCAACAATTAAAATTGCTAGCGAGGATATAATTTTATAATTGTAAAATTCCATAATTATAGTATTTAACTAAATACAGCTTTTAAGGCAGTTGCATCTCCAGGTTTTAGCTTTCCTGCTAAAACTAAACTTAATTCTTTACGTTGTAAAGCACCTTCGTAGCGTGTCTGTTCTAAATCTGTTTCTGGTCTAATTTGTGGAATTGCAACAGGTCTTCCTGTTTCATCTACGGCAACAAACGTATAAATACCTTCGTTTACTTTAGTTCTAGATCCAGATTGTCTGTCTTCTGTCCAAACATCTACATATGTTTCCATAGAAGAGTTAAACGCTCTCGAAACTTTAGCTTCTATAGTAAGCACACTTCCAACGGGTACTGCTTTGCTAAAAGCAACATGGTTTACAGAGGCTGTAACTACAATTCGTCTAGAGTGTCTCCCTGCAGCAATACTACAAGCTCTGTCCATTCTGGCAAGTAATTCGCCTCCAAAAAGGTTGTCTAAATAATTGGTTTCACCGGGTAAAACTAAGTCGGTAAGTATTGTTAAAGATTCTTTCGGCGTTTTTACTTCCATCAAAAAATATTTTTTTTTGCAAAGATAGTAATCGCTTCTTAAAAAATGAGTTTTAAAAATGTTAAAGAAAAGTAGTGTTAATCTAACTTTTCAACAAGCAACCAAGCATCTTTAGATACTGTTTTTTGAATTCTATAAAGGTTATTAGTAGCTTCATTACGGTTAGTGTAACTATTAAAAGTAACTTGTGTTAACCCCCATTTATTAATGCCTATTATTTGAGCATCAAATCCTTTTGCTTTTAATTCTTCTACTCTTTTTTCTGCATTTTCTGCAAATTGAAAAGCTCCAGCAATAATATGAAAAGGTTTTGCTACTTCTTTAACAACATTTAAGTTAATAGTAGGTAAAGGGTTAGAAATAACAAAAGTAGCCGATTGTATTTTTTTCTGAATTGCTTTTTCTTGATTTGCTAAATTTTCTTTTTGTAGATTATTTTCATAACCATTATAACCAGCAAAACCCAACGTTAGTAAAATAGCTGCAGTTGCCGCGTATTTTATAAATGCAGGTATTCCTTTATTTTCTTCTTTTACAGGAAGAGGGTTTAAAGGTTTTACTTGTTCTTTAAATCTAGAAATAGCAGAAGAAGTTACGGTATCTAAACCAAAAGATTCTGTTAAATAGTTAACAGCAGTATTTGGTTCAAAAATAATTTGTTTTTCTTCATTTAAAGACAAAATACCTAAACTATCAATTTGTACAGCTTTAGATTGCAATTCATTTTGCCATTTAATTACAGATAATGAAATAGCAGTAGATGCTTTTGTAAAAGAAATATTTTCTGCAGAAGCAATATAATTAGCTAATAAACCATCATTGTGTTTTAACAAGCTGTTAAAAGTAACCTGTTTAGTAGGTGGTGTAAAAGTATGTGTAAAATTATTGGTTTTTGCACCAATTCTATTAGTTACAAATCCTCCAAAATCAGGTACAATTACGCAATCGTATCTGTACAGTAAATCGTTTATGTAAGTTGCTAAATTCATTGTAGCAAATATAGAAATTAAGCCGTTTTGTAAAAGAATTTCTTAACAATTTTATTAACAAATATTTTATATATTGGTATTCAAATTGTTACAAAATTGAAAGAAGAAAAATTATTAGCGATCTTAAGATTACAAAAGAGCAAAGCAATTGGCGATATTTTAGCCAAAAAACTCATTGTAAATGTGGGAGATGTAGAACAGGTATTTAAAGAAAAGACAGCGATACTCTCAAAAATTAACGGAATAGGAGGTCATGTTTTAAAACATTTGTTCGATTCGAAAAATATAGAATTAGCGCAACAAGAGCTAAAATATATTCAAGATAATAAGATTTCTTATACTTATTTTTTAGAAGATGATTATCCTAAAAATCTTCAACATTGTATAGATAGTCCTATATTATTGTTTAAAGATGGAAACTTAGATTTTTCTAACCAAAAAATTATTTCTATCGTTGGTACCCGAAATATTAGTTCTTACGGACGCGATTTTTGCAATCAATTAATTAAAGAAATTGCAGTTTACAACCCTATAATTGTAAGTGGTTTTGCGTACGGAGTAGATATTTGTGCACATAAAGCAGCAATAGAAAACAACTTGCAAACCATTGCTGTTTTAGCACATGGTTTAGAGCAAATTTATCCGAAGGTACATAAGAAATATATAAACCAAGTAAATGAAAATGGCGGTTTTTTAACCGAGTTTTGGAGTGAAGAAACTCCTTTAAGAGAAAATTTTTTAAAAAGAAACAGAATTGTTGCGGGTATATCTAAAGCAACCATTATTATAGAATCTGCCTCAAAAGGAGGTTCTTTGGTTACAGCAGATATAGCGAATTCTTATAATAAAGATGTTTTTGCGGCTCCAGGAAGAACCACAGATATTTATAGTAGAGGTTGTAATAATTTAATTAAAAATAACAGAGCGCACTTGCTAACCTCTGCTTCAGATATTGTAAAAATGTTAAATTGGGATGTTCAAGAGAAAACGAAACCAATTCAGAAACAATTGTTTATAGAATTAAACGAGAAAGAGCAAAAAATTCATGATTTATTACACGATAAAGGACAACAATTATTAGATGTTATTTCTTTAGAATGTAATATTCCTATTTATCAATTATCATCTATTTTGTTGCAAATGGAATTAAAAGGCGTAACAAAACCTTTGCCAGGAAAGATGTTCGAACTTACTTAATAATGCTTATTTTTGATGAAAATATGAAGTAAAGATGGCGGTAGAGAAAAAATTGATGTCCAGAAAAAAACCAACATTTCCCGTAAATGAAATGCTTGGTGCTTATTTAAAGAACTATAATAGAAATATAAAGATTCCTCTTTATTATGATGATTTATTACGTTTTCAAGGATCAATAACTGTCTATGATAAGAATGATGAAGACACTTTATGGGTAAGGACCTACTTTTCTCAATACGAAAGAGAAGAGATTGATAGAAATTTAAAGAAAATTTACACAAGGTTGCATTCCGATGGTAATGATGATAGCATTCCGTATTTAAACATAGATGCTATAGATTATTGTACGTTTGGTAACTCTAAACCATTTAGAATTAAAGTTAGAAATATTTTAAATGATAACTTTACCTATTTTTATGTAAAAAAGGCAGATGCTTCTCGTATTTATGGTTTAGAATTAGAACATATTCTGTCTCCCCATAACATGAACTTTTTGGTATTTAAAGACACCTTAATAGAAGAGCACATTGCAGGCATACCTGGAGACGATTTTATTAGAGACATTTTACCAGGCTGTACCGAGTTAGAAAAAGCACAAATAGCCAAAGAATTTGTAAAGTTTAAAGAACGATGTTTAATCCGTTTATTGGGCGATATGCGTTCGTACAATTACGTAATTACACCAATTCACGATTTCGACCAAGTTATCTATAAAATAAGAGCTATAGATTTCGATCAGCAATCTTTTGAAGGAAACTTAAAAGTCTACAACTTACAGTTTATGAAAGAGAACTTTAAGATGGTAGAAATGGTTGGTAAAAAACTACAAAATAGCTCTATAGATCAATACAAAATAGAAGAACGTTCCTTTATGGCTAAAAGGATGATTACCGCTCCAAGAAGAACTGCCCGTTTAATAAAATGTATGAAAGCAGATACTATTTCTTACCCAAAAAACGTAGCGCTTCTAAAAAAGCAATTAATTAAATATGTAGGAGATGTAGAGTTTAAAAAATGTAATAATATGGGCGAGATTTTAGAAACTATTCTAGCTTTTGTTAAGCGTAACTATTTAGATATTAGTAATAAAGAGTTGTTTTAGAAGCTATTTCCTGCTTTCCGTTATATCTTTTTTTGAAAAAACAAAAAAAGGATGCCACTTCAATCAGGGCTAAACTTGTTTGTAAACTATTTTACTAAAGGAATTACAAGCATTAGTATCTAAAAGAAAGATTCTGAAATAAAAAAAAAGGACGTAAAAATTAATTTACGTCCTTTTTAGTTGGCATTATTTTAATATTACCAAGCCCCAATAAAATGACTTCCTGTTGCGTTTACTAACTCAGCACCTTTAGTTACAGCACCACTTTCAGTATCTACAACATAAATGTTTCCGTTTTGGCCAACAGGCGCTTGTGTTAAATAGATTTCATTTCCATCAACCGCAAAACCTTGGTATTGGAATAAGTAAAAATCTGGATCATAAGGAATATCTTCAATTTTTACAGCTGTTTTAGCATTTAAATCTACCAAAGCAAAAAATCCTTGAGCTCCTGCTAAACCATCCGCAGAAGCTTCATGACGATACGCTAATACTGCTTTTCCGTTTGCTGCAGGTCTCCAAGCAAGAACATAAGCTCCTGTTACGCCTAAAGCATCGTCTAAATTAAAGTCGTAAGAATTGTCATATTCATTATTAGCTCCAATTTTTAAAATATGAGAACCTTCTGGATCACTTTGGTTTGCTTGGTAAACACTTCCGTTATATTCAAAAGCATTAATACTTCTGTATCCGTTTGTGTTTCCATGTCCTACAGTAGAAGTGATTACTGTTGGGTTGTCTAATGATGGATAATCTAATACAATTGTCTTAGAACCTAAAATTTCGTAATCACTTTCACTTTCTACAGTAGTCGGATTTACTTTACTTAAACGAGCTCCGATATATAATTTATCTCCTGCTGCATTTAAAGTTGGCATGTCAATTCTAGAAAAATAATAACCTGCTTCTTCTTCTTCTGCACTTAAAGGAACCACGTGATCTTTAAAGTCAATTATTGCTGAGTTTTCTAAATCTAAAGTAACAACACCTATAGTCGCTTCTGTGTTTGTATAAACATCATCTGTTGCATCCTCTGGTGTTCCGTTATCATCCACTTGGTGTTCTGTAGATACGTATACTGCAGATCCTGTTTTATCACCATCAAATAACTTTATCCATCTTGGTGCAGTTCCTACATAAGGAGCAATACTTATAGATGTACCTTGTGGTGTAAAATTTTGACCACCTTCTACAGTATACTTTGTGTAATTACCACCAGTATCTCCTGCATAACTAATGTTAAAAATAGTGTTCCCGTTTTCAGAAGCCTGTAATCTAGCAGTTCTATTAGAAGGTGCTATAAAACCATTTTCGAAAGGATCTATAGACACTGTTGGGTCTTTTGCATCTTCACTAGATACACTATAAATTAATGTTCCTCCATTTCCATCTCCTGGTGCATCTCCCATTTTTGCTCCAGCAATTGTTATCCATCTAGTAGCATCTGGTTCTGGGGTATCAATTGGATCATCGTTGACATCTTCGCTACATGCCGTAAATAGGCCTAATGATAATACAAGGGCTAATGCTTTGTGGTTTAAAAAAAATCTTTTCATTTTTATTTTATTTAGTTAAATTTATTGATTGTGTAATTTAATTTTATGTAAAAAGCTCTACCTGGTTTTTGTACAGATAAATTATCGAATACAGGTTTGTCAAATATGTTTTTAATATCGAAACTAGCAACAAGTTTTTTGTTTGGAAAAGAATAACTCAGACCAAAATCTTGAGAAAATTGTTTTGGTACTTCAAAAAAATCATTACCAACTGTATTAGAACCCTGTGGTACTAAGTATGAAAACTCATCTGTAAAGTACATCGAGTAAAATAGGTTTAGTCTAGATTTTTTCTGTATTAAATCTTTAAAAGAGTAGCGTAAACTACCATTCATGGTAAAAAAAGGTGTGTTTGGTACATCTATTTCTACATTGCTATTTATAATTTGTAAATCGAAACGAGACACGTTAAAATTTACTCCAAAATTTCTATCATAGGTGTAATTTAATTGTGCGTCTATCCCTTTAGAAGTTGCGGTTCCTTGATTTACGTATACAATTAATTCGTCATCAACATTAAAAGATGTTTCTATAGGTAAACCAATTCTGTCTTTAATGTTTCTTGTAAATACATTGGTAGAGATAGAGAAATCATGGTCTTTTATGTTAAAGGTTCCAAATCTAAAACCTAAGTTATAGTTGTTACTTTGTTCTGGTTTAATAGTTGGGTTTGCTACTACATTATCACCATCATTACCAAAAACTTCAGTTTCATCTGGTAAACGAACAGCTTTTTCTGCAGAAGTTAACAATGTAACTTTTGGAGAAATAGCATAAGAAGCTGCAAAACCGTATCCGTCTTTTTTGTTATTACTACTTATAATTTCATCAACGATGCTTTTGTTTCCGTTTGTGTCTGTTTGTATTTCAGGATCTATACTTGTTGTTTTTTGTTGATAATGTTTTCCAAATATGCTTGTTCTTAATCTATTATTAAAAGCTTTAAATTCATAGGTTAAAGAATAGATGTTTTTGTCAATATTTCTTGTGCCTTTAAAGGTGTTTTCTAATACCGAAACTAAAACATCACTGTCTTCTCTGTCAACTCCGCTGTAAACGTGGTTTACTAAAACTTTATGTTGATCATTAAAATTATAAGAGATACCAGATCTAATAGAAGCTACTTTTCTTTTAATTTTAGCTAATGTTGGTCCTCCTTCTTGCTGAGATCCCCAAGTATATTTGTATTCGTTACCTCTAAAATCTATTGCCTTTTCTCCGGTCCAACTATAAGCCCAAGCAACTGTATCGCTAATAGCACGGTTTCTTTTTCCGTACAATCCGTTTATTTTTACATCCAACCCTTTGGTAAAAAGATTTGTCTTTTGATAAGTTATGTTTGCTAACAAAGCATCTGATTCTAAAAAACGATCTTTATAGGGTGTTATAGTCATAAAAGCACCATGTTGTACCTCTTTGTAATCACTAGAAGCATTAAAGCCAACCAAAAACTGGTCTGCCCATTCTACATCTGTAAAACCAACTTGAAAAAGTCCTCCAGTAGATTTATAAGCATCATTAAATCTTTTGGCAGTAATTGGGGTTTGCACGCCTCCTAAACCTGTATCTACAACACTTCTTCCAGATACTTTGTAGTTGTTATCTGAGTAATTATGAAAAATAGCAGATTTTACTGTAAATCCAGATTTTTCAAAACGATATAAGCCATTTACGTTAGTTTGTAGGGTGTTAAATGAACCATAAGAAACAGATGCGTTTAAATTTGTTTTAACGTCATTATGTAGTACAATATTAATGGCACCTCCTAAAGCATCATCTGTTAAATGCCCAGGAACGACTCCTTTATACACTTCAATATTCTTTATCATGGAAGGAGGAATACTATTTAGGTTGTAGGAAGAACCATACATAGAACTAGGGATTCCATCAATAAAAATTCTTACAGCATTACCTGATAATCCATTTAAACTATAACTAACTTCTGATCCCAAGCCACCATTTTGACGAATTTTTACACCAACTGTAGTGTTTAATAAATCGTTTGTTTGAACATTTCTAAGACTTGCTTCTTCGGTTTTTATAACATTTACAGCAAAACCTTGGGTCTCTTTTTTTGTTTCTTCAGTTTTGGTTGTTATACGGACTTCGTCTAACTGATTTTTTATACTTTCTAATAAAACAGTTACTTCTTTCTTTTTAGCATTAAGTTGAACAGTAATTGTTTTAGATTTTGAATTTAAAGAATGGAATTGAATTTTATGAGTTCCGTAAGGAATTGATTTTATGTAGAATTCTCCATTAAAGTCAGTAACTGTTTCTTTATAAAAGTTATTTCCTTTTATAACTACAAAAATATCGATACCTGGTTCATTGTCATCTACTTTTACTTTTCCGTAAAAATCACCTTCTTGACCAAAAGCAGTGTATGATATAAGTAGCAGTATAAGTGTTTTAAAAAAAGATGGCATTTGTTTTATTTTTCGACAAATATAATATTATTTATAATTAGTCTAAATAAACTTAATGGATTTAAGGAATTATTTTTTTTATGCTACTTTTAGGATGTATGTGTTAATTTTTAGGTGTTTATAATGATAATAATTAAAAAAATACACGTTATTTTTAATGATTCTATATAGTGTGTTTTTAGTTTTGTTATTTTATAAGCACAATTATCCTTTTAAAAATAGCTTTTTTTATTTTTTAGGAGATACAGAAGGCTAGGTTAATTTGTAGTGTTGTGATAATAAGGATTATTGAATCTATTTTTTCATTTTACAAAAAATATAAACTAAAATGGTAGCAAAACTAACTTTACATAATATAATTGCTTCTGTGGTAAAGCAATGTATTTATCTAAAACAGCAGAGGTGCTTATAAAAAATGTTGATAAAAGTAAGAGGGTAAGTTTTTTACACGTGAGTTTTTCATCTATATTTTTAGATGTTAGTAAAAAGCTTAAAGGTTTATTGTTTCCATTCTAGTGTTTCTACTAAACGTAAAATGTCTTTTTTTACATAATCTACAGCAGGTAAAATGGAATCGTAGTTTGGTTTGGCGTAAAAATACAAGGATCCTTTTATAAAATTTTTGGTACTATCTGTTATGTGAAATTGAATTTGAGAGGCCGCATTACCAGTTATATAATACATGCTACCAAACACTCTTTTTTTAGGATTCACAAAATCTTTTGGAATAATTTGTTCTGCTTTTATTGTATGTTTAAAAACCAGTTTTTCTGCTTCTGTTAGCAGTTCTTTAATGTTATTTTCTACAGGTCTATATGTAATGTCTATCGAAGCTTTTAAATTAGGGTATTTTATGGTTAGCCAATTGTTAGGGTCGTCATAAACTTTTGTATTTTCTAAAATATCAAAAGAATAAGGTCTTTCTAAATCTAATTTTTTGTAGGCTTTTGTAGGGTATGTTAAACTTAAATATCCTTTTGGTTTTGGTAGAACATCATCTTTACAAGATAGAAATAGAATTGTAAGAGTTAATAGAAAAATATTACGCATTTCGTGTGGCTTTAACTTGTTTAATGCGTTTTTTATCTAACGCTTCTATGGTAAACGTATAATTTTTAAAGTTTATTTTCTCTCCTTTTTTAGGGAATTTACCAGAAACTTCTAAAATAAAACCAGCCAAGGTTTCACTTTCTCCTTTTTCTTCTTCAAATATATCTTCATCCTCGTCATCTAAAATCTTGCAGAAATCTTTAATACTTGTTTTACCTTCAAAAATATAATTGTTAGCGTCTATTTTAGAATAATGTAAATCTTCATCATCAAATTCATCATTTATATCGCCTACAATTTCTTCTATTACATCTTCTAGAGTAACTAAACCGCTTGTTCCTCCATACTCATCTACAACAACTGCTAAGTGATTTTTTTTCTCTCTAAAATCGACTAATAAATCATCTAATTTTTTGTTTTCTGGCACAAAAAAAGTTTCTCTTAGTAGTGCTTGCCACTTAAAGGTTGTTTTATTTAAATGAGCTAATAAGTCTTTAGCGTATAAAACTCCAACAATATTATCTATGTTGTCTTTATAGACTGGGTTTCTAGAGTAGCCATTTTTTAGAATTTTGTCTAAAACTACTTCGTAGGATTCAGTATCAGAAAGCGCAAATATATCTATACGAGGTACCATAATTTGCACGGTTTCTGTATTTCCGAAGTTTACAATTCCTTCAAGAATTTTTTGCTCATCTTTTGTGGTTGCACCTTCAGAAGTTAACTCTAGGGCCTGGGATAGTGTTTCTACCGAAAAATTAGAATTTTTACTACCTAATTTTTTTTCAATCCACTTTGTTAATGTAATTAATGGTAAACTAAAAGGTGTTAATAGTATGTTTATGGCATGTATAAACTTAGACATTGTTTTAGAAAAGCTAAGCGCATTTCTAGAAGCGTAGACTTTTGGTAAAACCTCTCCAAATAAAAGTATTAGAAAGGTTACAAGAACAATTTCTAATAAAAATCGGGTAGGAATTAAAAACGAAAATAGCTCTAGTTTAAAATCGAAGCTACCAAATAAGGTTTCTGCCAATGAAGCAAATAATAATACAATTAAGATATTTATAAAATTGTTGGTTATTAAAATTGTGGCTAGTAATTTTCTAGGTCTTTCTAATAAACTAACTACTATGTTTTGGTCTTTTCCGTTGTTAGAAAGTTCGTTTAAATCGGTTTGTGAAAGTGAAAAGAAGGCAACTTCTGCTCCAGAAACTAATGCAGAACTTATAAGTAAAACAATTAGAAAAACTGAATTAAACGTAGTTACAAAATCTATTGAGGCAAATAATGAGAATAATATTTCGGGATCTGGGTCCAATTGTTATAAGTTAGATTAATTAAAATGGTAAATCATCGTCTTCTTCTGGTGTAGCAACACTTTTTGGTGCTGGGGCAGAAGCTTTAGATTCTTGTTGTGGTGCCATAGGGGTTGAGCTATCTGTGTTTTTCTTGGTAGAAAGCATGGTCATTTCATTTACATGAATTTCTGTAGAATAACGTTTAACGCCATCTTGTTCCCATTGTCGGTTTCTTAATTTACCCTCAACATATACTTTATCTCCTTTAGATAAGTATTTTTCACACACTTTTGCCAAACCATTTCTTACAACAAGGTTGTGCCAATCGGTAGAGGTAACTTTTTCTCCGTTTTGTTTGTTTGTGTAACTTTCACTGGTTGCTATTGGAAATCTACCAACACAATTTTGATCATCAAAATAATGCATTTTAACATCATCACCTAGATTACCAATTAAAATAACTTTATTTATTGTTCCTGCAGCCATGGCTTGTGAGTTTTAAATACAAAAGTACTAAAAATATCAATTACTTTTCAGTTTGAAAAGCTTCTAAAAAATTTGCAATTAAAATAGGAACAGGGTATTTTTCAATTTCATTCCATTTTATAGTTGTTTCGGCAGTATTTGCAGTTTCTACAATCCAGAATTGGGTATATAAATGTTGATGAGATAATTTATGAACAATTTCTTTTGAGTTAAAAAGTGAAATGGTGGTTTCTAAAGGAAATAAATTGATAAATTCTTCTGCTGAAACTAATTCTTCCTTATTAATAATTTTTTCACTTTCTATTAACGGAAATTGGTATAAACCTTGCCAGATTCCTTTACCTTTTCTTTCTGATAAAATAGTTTTATTATCATCGGTTTTTATCACAAGAAAATTAAAATATCGTTTTCTGACCTTTATTTTCTTCTCTTTTACGGGCAATTCTTTGGTTAACTTTTTTTCTAAAGCTACACAGCTATCAGAAAAAGGGCAGGTATCACATAATGGATTTTGAGGCTTGCAGTGCAATGCTCCAAAATCCATAATAGCTTGGTTATACGTTCCAGGTTGTGTTTCATCAATTAATGATTGTGCCAAAGCTTTAAACTCTTTAATTCCTGCAGTTGAATTTATAGGTGTATTTATACCATAATAACGAGAAAGCACTCTATATACATTACCATCTACCACTGCGGTTGGTTCGTTAAAACAAATAGAGGCAATAGCAGAAGCAGTATAATCTCCAATTCCTTTTAGTTTTATAATCTCTTTATAGGTAGTTGGGAATTCGCCATTAAGTTCGTTTGCAATTTGTTTTGCAGAAAAATGTAGGTTCCTTGCTCTAGAATAATATCCTAGACCTTGCCACATTTTTAAAACGGTACTTTCATCCGCTTTAGCGAGGTTAAAAACAGTTGGAAAATCTGTAGTAAATTTTTGATAATAAGACAAACCTTGGGCAACTCTTGTTTGTTGTAACATGATTTCTGATAACCAAATAAAATATGGGTTTTTGGTTTTTCGCCATGGTAAATCTCGGTTATTTTGTAAGTACCAGTGTATTAATGTTTTATGGAATTTCAATTTTTAATAGATTTTATGTTAAAATATGGTGTTATGTTAAAATTCATATTGTGTTTTAACTAATTTGGTAATTATTAACATTATCGTTGTTAAAATTAGCATTTATTTTGCTTTATTAACAATTAATTATGATGTTTACAGAAATTAATTCAAATAGAATATAAATGAAATTAAAAACAAACTTTATTCTAACGCTGTTTTTAGCGTTTGTGGTGCAAATGACTTTTGCGCAAGATAAAAAAATCTCTGGAACTGTTTCAGATAAAACAGGTGTTCTACCGGGGGTTTCCGTTGTTAATAAAACATTAAAAAAAGGTGTAGAAACTGACTTTGATGGTAAATTTACTATTATCGGAAATAATGGAGATGTACTTGTTTTTAGGTACTTAGGAATGAAAACCATAGAGAAGGTTGTTAATGGAGATACTGTTAATGTAATTCTTGAAGAAGATGAACAGTCTTTAAATGAAATTGTAATTACAACTGGTTATGATAAAATCAATAAAAAATCTTTTACAGGTGCTGCAAGTACTATAAGAATGGAAGATGTAAAAATTGATGGTGTTATAGATGTTGCTAGAATGTTAGAAGGAAGAACACCTGGTGTAAGTATACAGAATATTTCTGGTACTTTTGGTGCTGCTCCAAAGATTACTATTAGAGGGTCTTCTTCAATATTTGGTAATAATGCTCCATTATATGTTATAGATGGTGTAGTGCAAGAAGATATTGTGGAGGCTAATTTAGATCAGTTATCTTCTGGAAATGCTGAAACTTTAATAAGTTCTTCTATTGCAGGTGTAAATGCAAATGATATAAGAAAAATTGATATTTTAAAAGATGCATCTGCTACATCTCTTTATGGAGCGCGTGCAAGAAATGGTGTTGTTGTTATAACGACAAAGAGTGGTAGAAAATCATCTCCCTTAAAAGTAACTTACTCTTTAGAGCAAACAGTAAGAGATTTACCATCTTATTCTCAATATGATATTTTAGATTCTAAAGAGAATTTAAGTATTCTAAAAGAATTAGAAGCTAAAGGATTCTTAGAGTTACCGAGTGTAGCGCAAGCAAGATATGGAGGGGTTTATGCTATTATGGCAAATAGAACAAATACGTATAATCCTGAAACTGGAAGGTTTTTACTTGAAAACACACCAGAAGCTAGAAATAGTTTTTTACAACAATATGAGTTAGGGAATACAGATTGGTTTAAAAAACTGTTTAGACAGTCTTTAACTCAAAATCATTCTTTAAGTTTTTCTGGTGGTGGAGAAAAGAGTGCAATGTATGCTTCTGTAAGTTTTTTTAATGATCCAGGGTGGTCTGTTGCAGAAAACGTAAATAGATTAACATTTAATTTAAAAAACACTTTTTACTTTTCAGATAAATTTAATTTAACACTGTCTTCTAATGCTTCTATAAGAGAGCAAAGAGCGCCAGGAACATTTGAGCGTCAGACAGATAATGTTTCTGGAGATGTTTCTAGAGATTTTGATATCAATCCATTTAGTTATGCTTTAAATACTTCTAGAACTTTAAGACCAAGAGATGCTAACGGTAATTTGGAATATTACCGTAATAACTGGGCAGATTTTAATATTTTAGAAGAAATAGAAAATAATTATATAGATTTAAATTTAAGAGATATCCGTTTTCAAATAGATGCTTCATATAAATTATCAGAACATATAACTTATGATTTTAATTCTGCTGCTAGATATGTAAATAGTGTTAGAGAACACAATGTAAAAGAAAACTCTAATGTTATAAAAGCATATAATGCGAATGAAACAACTATAGTAAGAGATGCTAATATCTTTTTATTTACAGATCCAGAAAATCCAAATGCTACTCCTGTGCCAGTTTTGGGAGAAGGAGGTATTTATAATAAAAACGACAATTTTTTAACTACTTATTATTTAAGAAATAGTTTTAATTACAATAATATATTTAAGGACAAACATGAGTTAAATGTTTTGTTAGGGCAGGAGTTGAGATATGTAGATAGAAGTAGCACAGATTTTACAGGTTATGGTTTACAATACGAAAATGGATATGTGCCTTTCACGGATCCTAGGGTATTAGAGAAAATAATTACTGAAGGTGATAATTATTTTGCACTTAACAATGAAAGAGAAAGAACAGTTGCTTTTTTTGGTAAAGCTACTTATGGTTATGATGATAGATATATATTTTCTTTAACAGGAAGATATGATGGTTCTAATAGACAAGGGCAAACATCAAGTTCTAGATGGTTACCTACAGGTTCTGTAAGTGCTAAATGGAATGCTACCAATGAAGATTTTCTTCAAGATTCTAATACTGTTAGTAATTTAGCGGTTAGAGGTTCTTATGGTTTAGTAGCAACGCCAGGTTCTGCTACCAATGCTGCAGCAATATTTCAAAGTTTAATTAGCAATAGATTAATTCCTGGAGACAGAGAAACATATCTAAATATAAGTGATTTACAAAACTCTGAATTGACTTGGGAAAAACAATATGAATTAAATCTTGGACTAGATTTAGGATTATTTAATAATAAAGTGTTTTTAACAGCAGATGTTTATTTTAGAGATATTTTTGATAACGTAGATTTTGTTAGAACTTCTGGTATTGGAGGACAATTTATAAAACAAGGTAATAACGCAGATGTTACTACAGATGGTTTTGAACTTGGTTTGACGACAACCAATATAGATACAGGAAATTTTAAATGGACTTCATCTTTAAATGTTTCTTATTATGATCAAAAAATAACAAAACTAGAAAATACGCCTATTGCATTAGGTTTAGTAGATCAAACAGGTGGTAATATAGAAGGATACCCAATTAATTCATTGTTTTCTTTTAAGTTTGATGGTTTAGATAGTAGAGGTTTTCCAACATTTGGACTTCCAGAAGGATCTGATGTTACAACAGGGGTTGATTTTCAAAATTCTGTAGATGTTACAGATTATTTAGTTTTTGAGGGGTCTGTAGATCCTAATATTTCTGGAGGTTTTTCAAATAATTTCAAGTATAAAAATTGGAGTTTAGATGTTTTAATAACTGGGTCTGGTGGTAATAAAGTGCGTTTAAACCCTTTATACTCTAGTCAATATTCAGATTTAGATGTTTTTTCTAAAGATTTTGTAAATAGATGGACGGTTCCTGGAGATGAGAATTTTACAAATATTCCTGTTATTGCTAGTGCACAACAACAAGCAACTATTAATAATTTAAATGTAGCTTACAATGCTTATAATTATTCAACTGCTCGTGTTGCAGACGGAGATTTCTTAAGAATGAAAAACATTGCTTTAGGGTATTCGTTTAATAAGCAATTAACCGATAAACTAGGTCTTTCTTCTTTTAGCGTAAGATTTCAAGGTACTAACTTGTTCCTAATTTATTCAGATTCTGCATTAAATGGACAAGATCCAGAGTTTTATAATACAGGGGGTGTTGCTCTTCCTATAAGAAGACAATTCACAATGTCGTTAAATCTTAGTATATAATTAATCTTAAAAAATAAAACATGTTAAAAAATAAATTTAATATTTTACTTTATATCTTCATTTTCTCTTTTTTAGGGTGTGAAGGTTATTTAACCGAGCTACCGGATAATAGGACTAATATTGATTCTGCAGATAAAATAGCAGCATTAACTACAGGGGCTTATACGGAAGCAAACTATATGTTAATAGCAGAGTTAATGTCTGATAATGCAAGTGAAAAATTTGTAAATGGAGGAGATCAATTAGATCTTGAAATGTATCAATGGCAAGATTCTAATTTAGAAACAGACAGAGATGCACCAGTATTCTTTTGGAATAATACATATGAAGCAATTGCTCAAGCAAACCAAGCCTTAGCGTCTATAGAAGAACTTTCTGGTTCTATAAATTTAGATGCACAAAAAGGAGAAGCACTTTTAGCAAGAGCGTATGCACATTTTATGTTAGTAACATTTTGGGGAAAAACCTATAATCCGGCTACAGCAAGTTCAGATTTAGGAGTGCCTTATGTGCTAAGTCCAGAAACAGCATTAATACAAGAATATACAAGAAATACAGTACAAGAAGTATACGACCTAATTGAAAAAGATTTAACAGAAGGTTTAAGGCTTGTAAAAAATGAATATAAAGAACCTAAATTTCATTTTACCAAAGATGCTGCCAATGCATTTGCAACAAGGTTTTATTTATATAAGGGAGATTGGGATAATGTAATATTATATGCTTCTAAAGTTATTTCTAATCCACAAACAGAGATTAGAGATGACGTTGCGTATGGTAGTTTATCTTATTCAGAAACAGCTAGAACATATGGTAGTGCTTTAGATAGAACAAATTTATTATTAAGTTCAACTTCATCTTTATGGGCACGTAAGTTTGCGAGTTCTAGGTTTGGTTTAAGTTCTAATCTTGCAAGTCAATTCTTTTTTGGAGGTAGTGGAAATCCTTTTGGTAAAGCTTGGGCTTATAGAGTATTTGGAAATGATGAGGTATATAACTTACCAAAATTTGATGAATATTTTAAAATAACAAATCAAAGTGCGGGTACAGGTCTACCTTATTTAGGTATTGTTTTATTTGATAAAGATGAAGTTTTATTAAACAGAGCAGAAGCTTATGCTATGAAAGAAAATTATGCAGCATCTTTAAGCGATTTAACATCTTTTTTATCATTAAAAACTGCAAACTTTAATGCCGCAACAGATATACTAGAAGAGTCTGATCTGACTTCTAGATACCCTGTAATAGAAAATGAGTTTACGCCGTTCTATACTTTAAATGATACGCAAACATCATTTATAAAAGGTATTGCAGATTTTAAAAGAAGAGAATATTATCATGAAGGTTTGAGATGGTTTGATGTAAAAAGATTTCAATTAGAAGTTACACATTCATTTAATAACTCTCCTATAGTATTAACAAAAGAAGATAAGCGAAAAGAATTACAAATACCATTAACAGCACAAAATTTTGGTGTAACACCTAATCCTAGATAATTATGAGATATATATATATTTTAATAGCATTCGTCTTTCTAACACTAGCTATCTCTTGTGCAAAAACAGAAGATACTTTAACAGAGAGTAATTTAGACACAGAAACACCCTCTTTAAACGCTACAGATATTTGGTTAAGAGGTAATTATACTTCTCCTTACAATATTGAGGTTTTTTATAACTGGAATGAAAATAGAGTAGATTTTAATAGGTATTTATTTCCTCCAACAGTAGAAAAAGTAATGCCTGCAATGGAGGCTGTAAAAACTATTTGGTTGGAAACTTATAGAGAAGTAGCTGGTGATGATTTTATAAAATTAATAGCACCAAGAGAAATTTTATTAATAGGTGGTATCAATTTAAATCCTTCCGGAACTATTACATTAGGTCTTGCAGAAGGGGGTAAAAGAATTACCTTTTTTAATACAGACTTAGTAGATCTAAAAGATAGAGATCAATTAATTAGATTTGTATCAACAATACAACATGAGTATACACACATTATCAATCAAACAGTACCTTTCGATAAAGAAACTTTTGAGCAAATAACCCCTTCAGGATATACGGCTCAATGGTTTAATAGTTCTATTTCAGAAGCAAGAGAATTAGGGTTTATATCGGATTATGCGAGGTCTAATGAAACAGAAGATTTTGCAGAAATGGTTACTGCAATGCTATCTAATGATAATGCAAGTTATAATGCAATTATCGATGCAATTACAAGTGAACAAGCAAAGATTGATATTAGAGCAAAAGAAGCGCTTGTAGTTACTTATTTTAAATCAGAATTTGATTTAGATATTTATGAGCTTCAAAGAGTAGCAGCGGAAAATGTATTAAAAGTATTAAATTAAAAATGAAACAAATGAAACAAATTATAAATAAAATAAGTCTTATTGCTGTTGCATTTTTTATTCTAAATGCATGTACAACAAATAATGATCCTGATGAAGTTTTTAATGAAGTGCCATCAGTAAGGTTAGCTAAGCAAAAAGAAGATTTAAAAGAGTTACTTCAGTCTTCTGAAGAGGGGTGGAAAGTAACCTATTTTACAGATGATTCTCAATTAGGAGGATATACGTATTTAATGGATTTTACTGGAGACAAAACAGTAGAAATGGATTCTGACTTTGGTTCAACTCAAGGAACAAGAACGGCTAGTGAATGGGATGTTACCCTTGGATCTACGGTGAAACTTACTTTTACAACCAGAAATAAAATACACGAATTATCAGACTCTAATAATGCTCCTGATGCCGATTTAACTGGTCAAGGATATTTAGGAAGCTTTGAATTCTTGTATTATGGTACAGATGGAGATAATATTATCTTTAGAGCAAATAGAGGTTTTAATGAGGTTATATTTAAAAAAGCTACTTCTGCTGACTGGAGTGATTTAAGTAAAAATAATACTATCGTAAGTGCTATTTCTGGTCAGTTAGCTTATGAAGTTGGTGGAGATATTAATTTTTTTAGTTTTAATAATGCTAGAAGGTTTGTTTCTAACTTAGATACACAAATTAATGATACAGATTTTGGAATTGGTTACACGCCAACAGGTATTACTATAAGTCCTGCAATAAAAGCGGATAACGGTAATGAGTATTCTAATTTTACGTTAAATGATGCTAAAAATAAGTTTGTGTCTGAAGATGGTGAATTTTCTATAGAAATATTAGTTTCTCCTTTTAATATTAGTGATGTTTGGACAATCAATGTAACAACAGCTGATGAAGTTTCGGATACATTTTTAAATACTTTTAATCAAATCTATACAGCAAATACCAATAGATATGGAGAAACACTAGTAGCAAATAGAATCTTTTTTGGAGGTACTCCTTTTGACCCTGCAGGTGTTTTGGGTGCTTCAGGAATAATTTTTAGATCAGAAGATATACCATCAGGAAGTGGTTATTGGGCTCAATACAATTTATCATTTGCAGGTGTTTTTGGTAATCCTAATCAGTTAAATATAACAAAGGTTGAAGGAGCTTATAATTGGCGTTTTTATGCGCAATTTCAACCGTTGGTAGATTTAATTGCAGATAATGCACCTTATCAAATAGAACCAACACCCACTATTGACCCAACAGTAGTGAAATTAACAAGTGCATCTAACCCAGATGTCTGGTTTTTAATTAGAATTTTTTAAATAAAACAAAAGGCCTTGAATTAATAATTTCAAGGCCTTTTATTTTTAAATAAATTTTAACTCTTTAATTACTTGGAATTGATTAATTATCATATATTTGCATCCGCATTTTTGAAAGTAAATTAATAAAAATATAGTAAAAATAGAGACATGACGAAAGCAGATATCGTATCGAAAATATCAGATAAATCAGGAATCGAAAAAACAGATGTTTTAGCAACTGTAGAGGCATTCATGACTGAAGTGAAAGATGCATTAGAAAATGGCGACAACGTTTATTTGAGAGGTTTTGGTAGTTTTATTATCAAAACAAGAGCAGAAAAGACAGGTAGAAATATTTCTAAGAATACTACAATTAAGATTCCAGCACACAATATTCCAGCCTTTAAACCGGCAAAAACTTTTACTGAAGGAGTGAAAAGTAAAGTAGTAGTAAAGTAACAAACACACAATATTAATCTAAATCTTAACAGATTTAAAAATTCTAAACATTATGCCAAGCGGTAAAAAAAGAAAAAGAGCTAAGATCTCTACACACAAGAGAAAGAAAAGAGCAAGAGCAAATAGACACAAGAAGAAAAAGTAAGCATCCGCTTACTTTTTCGTTTATTGTATAACGAAAAGAAAAAAGTTCATTGACATAAGAGATTAAATAATCTCACACGGTATTACAAATACCTGACAATATTAATCCCATCTGCACAATTATGTGTAGAGTTAAAACCATTTCAGCATGAAAACAGAATTAATAATTCGTTCAAATTCATCTGATATTGATTTTGCCTTATTAAGAGATGGAAAACTTATTGAATTAAATAATGAAACTAGTGATAACAAATTCTCGGTTGGCGATATATTTTTAGCCAAAATAGGAAAAGTTTTAACTGGTTTAAATGCAGCCTTTGTAAATGTAGGATACCCAAAAGACGGGTTTTTACATTATCATGATTTAGGTGCGCAAGTAAACTCATTAAATTCGTTCATTAAGAAAGTAAGCACAGGTAAGTATAAAGAATTCACTTTAAAGAGCTTCCAAAAAGAGGAAGATATCAACAAAGACGGTAGTATTAACCAAGTACTAAAAACAGGGCAAAACCTATTAGTACAAATAGTAAAAGAACCAATTTCTACAAAAGGACCACGATTAAGTTCAGAGTTGTCCATAGCAGGTAGATTTTTGGTTTTAGTTCCTTTTTCTAACCGAGTTTCTGTTTCTCAAAAAATA
The DNA here is from genome assembly GCF_011379025.1 of Polaribacter sp. 11A2H. Taxonomy (NCBI): domain Bacteria; kingdom Pseudomonadati; phylum Bacteroidota; class Flavobacteriia; order Flavobacteriales; family Flavobacteriaceae; genus Polaribacter; species Polaribacter sp. 11A2H. Next base: position 49,170 of record NZ_WTLD01000003.1, on the reverse strand, counting down.
GCAGACCCAAAAGAAAAAGAACGTTTAAAAAGATTAGCAAAAAGCATTAAGCCAAAAGGGTTTGGTGTTATTTTAAGAACTGTTGCCGAAGGAAAAAAAGTAGCAGAACTAGATAAAGATTTGCAAAACTCATTAGAACGTTGGGTAAGAATGTGTAAAAGTATACCTAATACAAACACACCAACAAAAATTTTAAGCGAGTTAAACAGAGCATCCTCTATCTTAAGAGATGTTATGAATGATTCTTTTACTAGTATTGTAACAAATGATGAAACTTTGAAAGAAGAAATAAAAGAGTATTTACAAGAAATTTATCCCGAAAAGGAAAAAATTGTAAAATTACACAAATCTGAGACTCCTATTTTTGAAAAATACGGAATTGAAAGGCAAATTAAAACATCGTTTGGTAAAACAGTTTCTATGAGTAAAGGTGCCTATTTAGTTATAGAGCACACAGAAGCATTACACGTTATTGATGTAAATAGCGGAAACCGTTCTAATAAAGCTGGTTCTCAAGAAGACACTGCATTAGAAGTAAATCTAATTTCAGCTACAGAAATAGCACGACAGTTACAACTGCGTGATATGGGAGGTATTATAGTTGTAGATTTTATTGATATGCACAAAGCAGAAAATAGAAATAAACTGTTTCAGCATTTAAAAGATCAAATGGCTTTAGATAGAACAAAGCACAAAATATTACCTCCAAGTAAGTTTGGATTGGTACAAATTACAAGACAAAGGGTAAGACCCGAGTTAAGTATAAAAACTACCGAAGCCAACCCAAATATTAATGGAGAAGTAGAAGCACCTATTGTTTTGTTAGACAAAATAGAAGCAGATTTAGAGAAGTTTATGTCAACCTCTAAAGCAGGAAAAGTACAATTAAATGTACACCCTTTTATTGCATCTTATCTAACAAAAGGAGTAAATTCTATTCGTTTTAAATGGTATTTAAAACACAAAAAGTGGATTACAATTATACCTCGTGACGCTTACACATACTTAAATTATAAATTTAAATCTAAATAGTTTTAAATATTATAGTATAAAGGCAATAATTTTTTATCAAAAAACCCCGAAACATTTATGTTTCGGGGTTTTGTGTTTTATAAGGTTTTGGTAATTCTTTGGGCGTTACCACAAGGGGCAGGCTTTCGCACTCGCTTTTTTTATTCAGAAAAAGAATAAAAAAGAGCTCAAACAATTGCTCTATCCTTAACGCATATAGAGAAATAGATAGAGTAGTTATTTTAAAAAACACCTAGCTATTTCTAAGCAAAGAGAAGTCTCATAACGGTAATAATACAGCAGTAAATCACCCACAATTGTCATCCGCCGTTAGGAGAAATCACATGATCGTTATCTCATAACAGTACACTGCAACACTTGTCACTTCGAAAGCAAAGAGAAGTCTCATAACAGTGATAACGTATTAGTAAACCACCACAATTGTCATTTCGATGTTAGGAGAAATCACATAAAGAAGCTAACGCAAAACAGAGCAACTTCATGGGATTTCTCCCAAAATGGTCGAAAAGACAAAATTGTGTAGCAAAACTGAACGCTAAGAATAACGTTGAAATTATTTATTCTGTTTCGCTTCTTTAATCAAATACAAATAAACAGGATAATGATCAGAGTAGCCACCTGTGTAATTTCCGCTAGAAAAACTTCTAAAAGGATACCCTTTATATTTACCCTTTTTAGTGGTTAAAAAGCGTTTATTAAAAATCATTGCCTTGTACATTTTATAAGTAGAAAAATCTTTTTCACCTTTATCTAGTAAAGGAGACGTAAAGAAAATCATATCAAATAAGTTTATTTTATCTCTATACTTTAAGGTATTAAATCCTCTGCGAAACATGTCTTCATATGGGTTATATAAATCTCCTTCTGCTACTTCTTTTTTTCTGCTTTTAGTCTTTAGTACATTTTTAAAACTAGAATTATTAGGGTCATCATTAAAATCGCCCATAATTAATATTTTAGCATTGGCATCCTGTTCTCTAACCTGCGCTATAATTTTAGTATTCTGGTAAGCAGCTTTTTCTCTATTTGGCCTGCTCGCAGCTTCACCACCCCTTCTAGAGGGCCAATGGTTTACAATAATATGTATTAATTCATCATCTAAATAACCAGAAACCAATAGCTGATCTCTTGTGTAAACTGGGTAGTTGTCTTTAAAAATTTTAGGATTAAAGGCTTCGTGATAAATAGGGTTAAAGTATTTTTTCTGATATAACAAAGCCACATCTATTCCTCTTTTATCGGGAGAATCATAATGTATAATTCCGTAATCATTCTTTATCAAATGTTTAGAATGTATTAAATCTTCTAAAACATTTAGATTTTCTACTTCAGAGACACCAATAATAGCAGGACTAGTTTTTGATTTATCAGCACCAATTTGAGCTATTGTACTACTTAGCTTTTCAATTTTATCCCAATAAACCTTAGATCTATTCGATTTTAACTCCATTATTGGGCTTGCTTCGTCATTCTTATTTACATCGTTAATCGTGTCAAATAAGTTTTCTAGATTGTAAAAAGCAATGGTTCTAATGTTATATTTTTTTTCGTTTTTCTGAGAATTACATACCGTAATTGTTAGCGAAAAAATAAAAATAAAAAATATTTTCTTACTCATTTTAGTGTTTTTATAAAGTAGTAAAAGTAAGTAACTAAAGTTGTTTTATGAGTTAAGAGTACTTGAAATTCAGTGCTTTATTTTTTTTTGACTAACTTTAAGTGCAAAAGAAAAATTAGAATACCTCTTATTTATGAAAAAAATTGTTATGGCAACTTGTTTGTTGTTAGCTTCTTTTATTGAGGTTAATGGGCAAAGTACAGTAAAAGGAATTGTTTTAGAAAACAATTCTAAAAAACCACTTAAAGGTGTTTTAGTTACCTTAAAAAATACAGATATAAGTAAAACTACAGACTTAAAAGGTAATTTTATAATTAAGAATTTCCAAAATAGAAAAGCTATTTTAGAATTAAAAATGATTGGTTTCGAAACTCAAAATATACCCATAGAACTCTCGGACAATACTTTAAATTTAGGAAGTATCTTTTTAGTTAAAAATATTATAGAGCAACAAGATTTAAGTTTAATTACTTTATCTGATGATGAATTAAATGACGATGCTAGTTCTGCTGATAATATTTCTGGACTACTACAAGCATCAAAAGATATTTTTCTTAGAACTGCTGCTTATGAATTTAGTTCTTCCTTTTTTAAGATAAAAGGATTAGATTCTGGAAATGGTAAAGTGTTAATTAACGGCATAGAAATGAATAAAATCTATGATGGTAGAGCACAATGGGGAAATTGGGGAGGTTTAAATGATGTCTTAAGAAACCAAGAATTTAGAAACGGATTAACACCTTCTGATGTTACTTTTGGCGGGCTTTTAGGATCAACAAATATGAATACCAGAGCTTCAGAACAAAGACCAGGAATAAGAGTTTCTTACTCTTCATCTAACAGAAGTTATCAGCATAGAATGATGGCAACGTATGCTACCGGAATGTTAAAAAACAATTGGGCTTTTACATTTTCTGGAAGTAGTAGGCTGGGTAATGAAGGCTTTAATGATGCTACTTCTTACAAAGCATATTCTTTTTTTACATCCATCGAAAAAAAGTTAAGTGATAAAAGTAGTATTAATTTTACGGGAATTTTTACGCCAAATAGAAGAGGGAAATCATCACCAAATACACAAGAAGTCTTTGATTTAAAAGGAATAAAATACAATGATTATTGGGGTTTTTTAAATGGAGAAAAGAGAAATTCTAGAATAAAAGAAGTCAGTGAGCCTATTTTAATGTTGAATCATTATTGGAATCTTTCAGAAAAGACTTCTGTAAACACAAATGTTGCGTATCAGTTTGGGAAGATTGGTAATAGTAGAATTGATTATAACGGAGGTTCTAATCCGAGTGCTGCTTATTATCAAAATTTGCCAAGTTATTTTTTAAGATATGACGATTTTGAAAGTGCGTATGATGCTGAAAATAATTTTAAAAACGACGGACAAATAAATTGGAATCGGGTTTTTGATGCGAATAGGATAAATAAAAATTCAGGTTTAGAAAATGCTTATGTTTTATATGAAGATAGAAATGATGACAAGCAATTTACCATAAATACTATTTTAAATAAAGAAATAGATGACCATATTTCTGTCAACGGAAAATTGGAATACAAACAACTGCGTTCTCATAATTTTGCATCTGTTATCGATTTGTTAGGTGGAGAAGGATATTTAGATATCGATCCTTTTGGTGCAACTGTAAACGAGAAACAAAACGATCTTCTAAATCCGAATAGAATAGTAGGCGAAGGAGATGAATTTAAGTATAATTTCAATATAAACTCTACTATTATTGCTGCTTTTACACAAGCTCAATTTAGATATAATAAAACAGATTTTTATGCTGCTTTAAATGTTTCTAGTACAACACATCAACGAGAGGGTTTGTATAAAAATGGTAGTTTTTCTGAGAATTCTTTAGGAATGTCTGAAGCACAAAAATTTATAAATTATGGTTTTAAAACAGGAGTAACCTATAAAATTACCGGTCGGCATTTGGTAGATGTTAATGCGGCATATATAACCACTGCACCTATCACTAGAAATACGTTTTCTAACTCTAGAGAAAATAACAATGTGGTTTTAGATTTACAAAGTGAAAAAACGCTTTCTACAGATATCAGTTATGTTTTTAGAAGTCCGATTATTACATCTAAAGTTACTGCATATTACACTTCTGTAAAAGATGCTACAGAGATTTCGTTTTATTTTGCAGATGGTGTTGGTGGTGATAATACTGCTTTTGTACAAGAAATTCTAAGTGGAATTAACAAAAAACATTTGGGACTAGAATTAGGTTTGGAAGCTCAAATTACAGCTACTTTAAATTTAAAAGGAGCTGCTGCTATTGGTCAGTTTACGTATGATAATAATCCTAATTTATACTTAACAACAGAAGCAGATACAGAATCTTTATCAGCAGGTTTTGTAAACGGATTTAAAGATTTTGGAACCACAAACCTTCAGAATTACAAATTAGCTGCCGGACCTCAAAATGCGTATTCCGTTGGGTTTGAATATAGAGATCCATCATATTGGTGGTGTGGAGCAACACTTAATTATTTTAGCAACACATTTATAGATATTTCGCCTTTAAATAGATCTCAAAATTTTTATACAGATAATGATGGGTTGCCTTTTTTAGAATATGACAATGAGATTGCTAAAGGACTTTTATCTCAAGAAAAATTCGATAATTATTCGGTAGTAAATTTAGTTGGAGGAAAATCTTTTCTTATCAACGGTTATTACATCAGTTTTTTTGCTACTGTAAATAATTTATTGAATAAAACTTATAAATCTGGCGGATTTGAACAAGGAAGAAATGCCAATTACAGACAATTATTAGAAGATAAGTCTTTAGATAAACCTGTTTTTGGTAATAAGTATTGGTATGGTAGAGGCGCAACTTATTTTATGAATGTAAGTGTGTCATTTTAAGAAAAAAAAATTATAGATGAAAAAGAAAAGGATAATTACAATAGTTATAGCGCTTATAGTAAGTGTTTTATTTGTTACCTGTGCTGACGATACAGATTTTAGAGTCCCAGAAAGTTTAGGTAATGAAGAAAATGAAGCTGTAAGTGATCTTTTAGATAGTATTTCTACCGGAATGCTTCAATTAAAAACAATAAAACAACTAAAAGAGCTTTACATAATTGGTAATGATCCGTTAGAAATTACTTCAAATATAGTGGTTAAAGGATATGTAGTTTCTTCGGATAAATCAGGTAATTTTTATAAAGAATTTTATATGCAAGATGCTCCAGAAAACCCAACAGCAGGTATAAGAGTTGCTTTAAATTTAAGTAATAGTTATAATAAATTTAATATTGGTAGAGAGGTTTACATTCGCTTAAAAGGTTTATATGTTGGCGAAACAAATTCTGGAGATGGTAATATTACCATAGGTGGAAAAATTAGAGCTACAGACCTTATGGAGATTGAAAATGTTACTTCAAATCAAATTCCGAATCATATTTATAGAACAGAAACTACAGCAGAAATTATACCCAAATTAATTGCTTTTGGAGGAATTAATGCCTCTGATATCGGGACTTTTATAACGCTAGAAAATGTTTTTTTCGATGTCAAATTATTAGGTACATCTTATGTAGATCCCGTAGAAGATTTTGATACACAACGTAAAATTCAAACTTGTTTAGGCTTAGGCTATGATGATTTATTGGTAGAGACAAGTTCTTTTTCTCGTTTTTCAAGCGAAACTTTGCCAGAAAAAGCAGGTACTATAAATGCGATTGTTTCTAAAGATTTTAAAGGTGATTTAATTGTACTTGTTTTAAATGATAGCAAGGGTGTTGTTATGAATGATGAAAGGTGTACACCGCTACCAGCAGAAGAATATTCGACAATTTTATTATCAGAAAATTTTGATAATGAGTCCGGAGATATAGATGTTTTAAATTGGATTAACTTAAGAGAAGAAGGTACAAAATCTTGGAGATCTTATACGGATACTTATGCGCAAAGTAAAGCTGCTAGAGTTAATTCTATTAATTCTGGAGATGAAAGTACTATTACTTGGTTAATTACTGGCGGAATTAATTTAGACAATACATCTCAAGAGTTTTTATCTTTTGAAACTTCTAATAGTTTTGGAAATGGCAGTGAGTTACAAGTTTTAATTTCTACAAATTTTGATGGTAACAAAAAAAATATAAATACTGCAAGTTGGACTGTCTTACCAGCAAAAATTGTTTCAGATGGAGAAAATTTTAAAAATTGGGTGCATTCTACCTATTTAGATTTATCTGCCTATTCAGGTACTGCTTTTATCGCTTTTAAATATACTGGAAATGGCAATGAAAATTTTAATGGAACTTATGAGTTAGATAATGTAAGTGTTGTGGCTAAAGAATAATATTGTACTTTTTTGATGCATACATCATTCAGATGTTTTCTTATTTTTACAAAATGGATAAAATAGAACACATTGGCATTGCTGTAAAAGATTTAGAAAAATCGAATAACTTGTATGCAGCACTTTTAGGGGTATCGCATTACAAAACCGAAGAAGTTGTTTCCGAAGGAGTAAAAACCTCTTTTTTTAAATCAGGTCCTAATAAAATAGAATTGTTAGAAGCTACAAACCCAGAAAGTCCAATTGCTAAGTTTATAGAAAAAAAAGGTGAAGGAATTCATCATATTGCTTTTGCAGTTTCAGATATTAAAGCAGAGATAAAAAGGCTTCAAAATGAAGGTTTTATTGTTTTAAATAAAGAACCTAAAAAAGGAGCAGATAACAAATTAGTGGCATTTTTACATCCAAAATCTACCAATGGAGTTCTTATTGAGTTGTGCCAAGAAATAGATTCGTTAAAATACTGCTAACAGTTACGGTAACTGCATTCTAATTATTATCTTGCGTGCTTAAAAAATATTCTATAATATGTCTTCTAAATTTGATGCTTATCAAAAACGACGACTGCTATCTTCTTACTTATCAGTAGTAGTAAGTATAGCTTTAGTGCTTTTTATGGTCGGTATTTTAGGGTTAATTTTGTTAAAATCTACCTTTGTTGCCAATAAAGTAAAAGAAAAAGTAGCGATAACTTTGTTTTTAAAAGATAATGTTTCTACTAAAAACAGAAACAATTTTAAAGATTCTTTATTAGAAGAAGAGTTTACAAGAACAATTATTTATACAAGTAAAGAAAAAGCAGCAGAAACGTATAGTGAAGAAATTGGTGAAGATTTTTTAAAATTCTTAGGAGAGAATCCGTTAAAAAACGGAATAGACATCTACTTAAAAGCCGATTATGTAACACCAGAAAAAATGCAAGAATTAGAAACACGTTTTCTTAAAAATGCTTTTGTATCTGATGTTTCTTATGATAAACCTTTAATTAATTTATTAACAAAAAACATTAAACGAATTAGCTTTTGGCTATTGGTAGTTTGTGGCTTCTTTGGTTTAATAGCAATGATATTAATTAATAGCTCTATTAGGTTGTCTATTTATTCTAAACGTTTTAATATTAAAACCATGCAAATGGTTGGTGCTACTAAAGGTTTTATTAGAAGACCTTTTATTTGGCAAAGTATTAAATTAGGTATTATAGGGGCTCTTTTAGCACTTGTAGCTTTAGGTGTTATTATTTATTATGTAGATCAGCTTGCACCTAGTTTGCATTTGATAAAAGATTATGTTACACTAGGATATTTAGTTGGAGGTGTTTTAATTTCAGCCTTTTTAATTACTTGGATTAGTACTTACTTTGCAACGCAACGTTTTTTAAACTTACAAACAGACGAACTTTATTATTAATACAATGAAAAACGAAATTACAGAACAACCAGTTTTTTTATTTGGTAAAAGAAATTATACTTTTATGATTATTGGTCTCATTTTTATTGCTTTAGGTTTTATATTTATGGCAGGAGGTGGAAGTGACGATCCAGAATTTTTTAATGAAGAAATTTACAATTGGCAACGCATTCGTTTAGCGCCAACATTAGTAATTATAGGTTTAGGAATTGAAATTTACGCTATTTTAGCAAATCCAAAAAAATAAAAATGGATATATTAGAAGCAATAATCTTAGGTATTATACAAGGGTTAACAGAGTTTTTACCAGTTTCTTCAAGCGGTCATTTAGAATTGGCTAAGGTTATTTTAGGAGACACATCTGTGCCAGAAGAAAGTTTAACCTTTACGGTGGTATTACATTTTGCAACAGCATTAAGTACTTTGGTTATTTTTAGAAAAGAGGTAGCAGAAATATTTAAAGGGTTGTTTCAGTTTAAATGGAATGATGAATCTAAGTTTTCTTTAAAAATAATTCTTTCAATGATTCCTGCTGTTGCAGTTGGTTTACTTTTTGAAAAAGAATTAGAATCTTTTTTTGGAGGAAAAATTCTATTAGTAGGTGTTATGTTATTAGTAACTGCTGTACTTTTATTATTAGCAGATAAAGCAAAAAACACCAATAAAGAAGTAACATTTTCTAATTCATTAATAATTGGAATTTCTCAAGCAATTGCAATGTTGCCAGGTATTTCTAGATCTGGAGCAACAATTTCTACCTCTGTTTTATTAGGTATTGATAGAACTAAAGCAGCACGTTTTTCTTTTTTAATGGTAGTTCCATTAATTTTTGGTAAAATAGGTAAAGACTTATTAGGTGGAGATTTAAGTTTTCAATCTTCAGAAATGTTACCAATTTCAATTGGTTTTGTAGCTGCTTTTTTATCAGGTTTATTAGCCTGTAAATGGATGATTGCATTGGTTAAAAAAAGTAAGTTATCTTACTTCTCATTATACTGTGCTATTGTAGGTTTTATTGCTATTGGTTACGCTCTTTTAAATTAGTGACACTCAAATTTTATTAATTACTTAGTAATGTAATAAAAGTTGATAGTTGAACTAATCCTGCGAAAAGCAGGTTCTTTATAATTATGAATCCTTTAATCTTTTTAGGAATTCACTTTGAAATAATTTTGTGTTTATGACAGCAGAAGAGTATAAAAATGGTCAAGTTTTATTAATAGACAAACCTTTAAATTGGACCTCATTTCAAGTAGTTAACAAACTTCGTTGGGAAATAAGACAACGGTTTAATATTAAGAAAATTAAAGTTGGTCATGCAGGTACTTTAGATCCGTTAGCTACAGGTTTATTAATTATTTGTACAGGTAAGCAAACAAAAGAAATACATGTCTACCAAGGGCAGGAAAAAGAATATACAGGTACGTTTACCATTGGGGCAACCACACCTAGCTACGATTTAGAAACTGAAGTAGATAATACCTATACGACAGATCATATAACAGAAACATTGTTACGTGAAACTACCAAGCAATTTATTGGTGATATTCAGCAAAAACCACCTATTTTTTCTGCAATTAAGAAAGATGGTAAGCGTTTGTACGAGTTAGCAAGAAAAGGTGAAACTACAGAAATTAACGCTAGAACGGTAAGTATTACAGAGTTCGAAATCACAAAAATAAATTTACCAGAAGTAGAATTTAGAGTGGTTTGTAGTAAAGGAACTTACATTCGTTCTTTAGCATACGATTTTGGATTGGCCTTAAACTCAGGAGCACATTTATCAGCATTAAGAAGAACTAAAATTGGTGACTTTTCTGTTGAAAAAGGAGTCTCTGTAGAAGGTTTTATTGAAGATTTAAAAGCAAATTCTGTAGAATCTTAAAAAACAATATTTATTTAAGCATAAAAAACCCAAGCAAATGCTTGGGTTTTTTATTATATTGAAAAGTAAAAACTTATTTTTTAGCTAATAAATCTCTAATTTCTGCTAATAAATCTTCTTGACTTGGTCCTTTTGGAGCTGCCGGAGCTGGTTCTTCTTTCTTTTTCATGTTGTTGTATCCTTTTATCATCATAAACATAACAAAACCAACAATAATTAAATTGATAATAGAATCAATCCAAGCACCATATGTAATTGCATTTTCTGGAGTTGCAACTTTTCCTGCTGCATCTAGAACTGCTTCTGATAAAACATATTTTTTGTCAGAAAAACTAACTCCTCCTGTAAATATACCTACAATTGGCATCACAATATTACTAACAAATCCTTTTACAACTAGGCCTATTGCACCTGCCATTATTACGGCTACAGCAAATTCAATTACATTACCACCAGTAATAAATTTTTTAAATTCTTTTAACATTTTACTTTGTTTTTAATTAATTATTAGAATACAAAAGTACTAAAAAAAACTAGGTATTTAACATTTTGTTAACACGCTGTGAGATTGCGGTTAAGGTTTCGTAAGGTATGGTTTCAGAAACATCAGCAATATGCTGTATCATTTCTTGATTATTAAAGATAATTACTTCATCACCTTCTGTACAATCAATTTTAGTAATATCTACCATAATCATGTCCATGCAAACGTTACCAATTATGTATGCTTTTTGATTGTTAATAAGTACATATCCTTTCTTATTTCCTAACCTTCTAGATAAACCATCTGCATGACCAATTGGTATGGTTGCTGTTTTACTTTGTCTTTTGGCGGTATAAGCTCTGTTGTAGCCTACTGTTTCTCCTGGTTCTATAACATGAATTTGAGAAATAATAGATTTTAGATTATGTGTATTTTTAAGTTGAGCAGTTTCTTTTTCATCATTACCAAAACCATACAAGCCAATACCTATTCTAACCATATTAAATTGTGCTTTTGGGTAGTTTATCACACCAGAAGTATTTAAAATGTGTAAGATTGGTTCGTACCCTAAATGTTTGTAGAATTGTTGGGCTATATATGCAAAATTATTTATCTGATTAATGGTAAAGTCTTGCTCTTCTAGATCTTCACTTGCAGCCAAATGAGAAAATACGGAAGCTACTTTTACGTGGGTTGTTTCTTTTAGATTGGCAATTATAGTAGGAATATCTGTATACCAAAAGCCTAATCTATTTAAACCAGTATTAAATTTTAAATGAATTGGGTAATTCATTAACGGAGCTTCATCAGCTAATTTTAAAAAAGCATCAAAAATTCTAAAATTATACAAACAAGGTTCTAGCCTGTATTCTACAATAGATGCAATATTTTGAATATGTGGATGCAGCACTAAAATGGGTGTTTCTACACCAGCTTCACGTAAAGCGATTCCTTCAATAGCATACGCTACGGCAAAATAATCTACTTTGTCTTCTAAAAATTTAGCAATTTGTACAGCATCACTACCGTAACCAAAAGCTTTAACAACCGCTAAAATTTTTGTTTCTGGTTGTAATTTTTCTTTAAAATAATTTAGGTTATGCAACAATGCATCTCCATCAATTTCTAAAACTGTAACATGGTTATTCATTTATTCTTTAGTTGGTTCAGCATCTTTTTGTGCTAATATTTTTTGTTTTTGAATTGCTTTGTAATATGCAGCTCTACTTAAAGGCTCATATTCTTGAGTTTCACCTAATAGAACCAAATTATCATTTTTCGCTTTTCTAAAACTGTAATTAGCTAAGTTTCCTGTATGTGTGCAAACTGCGTGAACTTTTGTAACATATTCTGCAGTTGCCATTAAAGCAGGCATTGGACCAAAAGGATTTCCTTTAAAATCCATATCTAAACCCGCAACAATTACACGAACACCTCGGTTTGCTAAATCGTTACAAACGGCAACAATTTCATCATCAAAAAACTGCGCTTCATCAATACCAACAACATCTACATCAGTTGCTAATAAGCGAATGTTAGAGGCAACAGGTACTGGTGTAGAACGAATTCTATTATCATTATGAGAAACTACTTCCTCTTCATCATAGCGGGTGTCAATAGCAGGTTTAAAAATTTCTACGCGTTGTTTTGCAAATTGAGCACGTTTTAGTCTTCTAATCAATTCTTCTGTTTTACCAGAAAACATAGAGCCGCAAACTACTTCAATCCAGCCAAATTGTTCTGAATGATTTACTGTATTTTCGAGAAACATTTTGTAATTTTAGGCGTTAGAATATTAAATTTGATGTTACTTTGAATTTCAACAAATTTAGGAATATTTACGAGTAAAAAATAACTTCAACTTACAACTTATGCACAAAAAATTAGAAGCCGATTTAATGAGTTTAGCGCACAGCATTTTACAATTAAAAAATAAAGAAGATGTGTTTGCTTTAAAAGAAAAATCGAAAGAAATTTATGAAAAATTATCTTTATTAGCTTTTGTAGAAGAATATATAAATACAACACCAAATTTAGAAGTAACAAAAGAGGCATTAATTGAAAATGTAGAAAACGGATTGACTTTAAAAGAATCTCAAGAAGTTTTTTTAGTTGATGTTGAGCCTGTTAAAGAAGTTATTGAAGAAGAAGTAACGCTTTATGAAATAGAAGAAGAAGAAACTTTACCAGTAGAAGAACTCTTAGCGGAAGCGTTAGTTGAAGAAGTAATAATAGAGGAAGCTGAAGAGGAGTTTAAAGAGGAAATAGAAGAAGAGATTGAAGAGGAAATAGAAGAGGAAGTAAAGGTTGTAGTTGAAGAAATTATAGAACAACCTTTTGATGAAATAGAAGATATTATATTTGCGAAACCAGAAGCTGTAGAAATAAAAGACGAAATTAAAGTATTGTCTTTAGAAGAAGAATTAGAAGATACTATTTCTGTTGATGAAATGGCAACTTTGTTTGATATTCCTGTTGCTGCACCAAAATCATTAAATGATAAATTTTCTGGCAACATTCAAATAGGTTTAAATGATAGAATTGCCTTTGTAAAGAATTTGTTTGATGGTAGTCAAGAAGATTTTAACAGAGTAGTTTCTCAATTAAATACGTACGGAACAGAAAAAGAAGCGTTAAAGTTTATAAATAAAATGGTGAAACCAGATTACGACTGGTCTACTCAACAAGAATTAGAAGCTCGTTTTATAGAAATTGTAGAACGTAAATTTGTATAAAAATATTTAAAAGTAGCGCAGTTAGTCATTTTATAAAAACTGAAGTCTTTCTGCGCTATATTTTAACCAATTAAACCTAGAAAATAAAAACAACTCTTGAAACCAATTTTAATACATACACATTTTCATAAAAGAAGAACCGGAGTTACTAGAAGTATAGAAAATGTGCTGCCTTTTTTTAATAAAGAATATGAGACTTATATTTATGGTTATAATGTTGAAGGAGAGAAAATTACGACATCAAGATTAAGAAAACTTCTTTTTTCTGATCGAGAAGTTGTTGTGCATTGTCATAGAAATAATGAAATAATGAGAATGTTATTTCTACGTTTTTTAGGCGCAAAATTCACCTTAATAGCTACACGGCATGCAGAAACTACCCCGTCTGGTTTAACTTTAAAATTATTAAAAAAAGCAGATAAAGTGGTAACGCTCATAGAAAGTATGAGTAAAAACTTAGGTATAAAAAATACCATTGTTGGTCATGGAGTAAATGTTAATTTGTTTTCTCCTAAAAAGAATGTCACTCTAAAAAACATTCAACAAGAAAATATTATTTTATGTGCTGGGAGAGTTCGTAAAGCAAAAGGGCAAGTTGTTTTATTAGAAGCAGCCAAAGTTTTAAAAGAACATAAAAATTGGGCGTTGGTAATTGTTGGTAAAATAGATAAACCTGCTTTTTTAGAGGAGTTAAAAACAATTTCTAAAAAGCATCATATTGCAGGTCAAGTGTATTTTGTAGATGAAACATCAGAGATTGTCTCTTATTACCAAGCTTCAAAAATAGCAGTAGTTCCTAGTTTTTCAGAAGGATTTTCTTTAGTAACTGCAGAAGCAATGTCTTGTGGCTGTTCTGTAATTGCAACTAAAAATGTTGGAGTTCACTCTTCATTAATACATAGTAATAAAAACGGTTATTTGGTTGAAGCAGGTAATATTTCTGAATTAGAAATGCTTTTATCTAAATCATTAAAGAATGAAATTCCTCTTTTAGGGAAAGAAGCACGAGAAGAAATTATAAAAAATTGGAGTGCACAAAAAGAAGCAGAAAACTTAATGGCAATCTATAAAAAAATATAGATTTATATGCTTTAAAAGAAGCTGTAAAAATAGTATTTGTAACAAACGTAGTTGGTAGTCGTCTAAATTTAAAACCTACTAACATGAAACATTTAGCAACAATTCTATTTGCATTTTTTATTACAGCAGTTTCAGCTCAAGAAGCTAAATTCGAAAACTTTTACAATTCAAATAACGAAAAATCTACTTTTTCAATTAATTTATCCGCTTCATTGGCAGGTTCATTTTTAGATAGTGAAAACGATGACGATTTAATGAACATTATTAGAAAATCGAGCGATTTTAAATTGATGATTTTTAATAATGAAGACAGCAATCTTTCAAAAGACTTTAGAAAGTTTAGCAGAAAAAACAACCTAAAAACACTGGCAAGAGTAAAAGAAAACGGTAGTAAAGCCGAATTATTTTTTATAGAGAAAGGTAACTACATCAGAGAAATAATTATAAGAGCCAACAGCGATTCAGATAAAATGGTGCTTTTTGGCTTAAAAACTAAAATTACACACGATGAACTAGCAGCTATGATTTCTTCTTCTGATGTAAAGTATTCATCAAATTAAAAAACAATAAAAAAGCTACTGTCTAAGAGGGGTAAATCTTGTCATACTGAGCTTGTTTCAGTATCTTAAGTTTCTGAAATTCAATATCCATAAGAATCTGAAATAAATTCAGATTGACAAAAAAAGAGAAGATTTTAACCAATCTTCTCTTTTAAAGTTTCAATTACTTTCTTACTATTTCCAATAAAAATTTCATTATCAACAATAAAAACCGGACGCTTTAAAAACGTGTATTCATCTAAAAGAAACTGTTTATAATCTGCTTCAGACAAAACCTGGTTTTTCAAATCCATAGATTTATACAATTTTGCACGCTTGTTAAAAAGAGCTTCGTAACTACCAGAAAGTGTGTACATTTCTTCTAATTGAGCTGCGGTAATGTTGTTTGCTTTAATTTCTTGTCGTTCAAAACCATCGGTATTTACCTCTTTTAAAATTCTTCGGCAAGTATCACAAGTTTGTAAAAAATAGACTTTCTTCATTTTTATGGATTATATTTACAGTTCCAAAATTACACAAAAAAATGAACATACAATTCGATCTTTTAAGAACATCTCGCACACTAGTTTTAAAGGAATTAGAAGGCTTAACTTTAGAACAGTTACACATTATACCAGCTGGTTTTAAAAACAATATTGCTTGGAATGTGGCACATTTAGTGGTTACGCAACAGGTTTTAAACTACAAATTAGCAGGTTTAAACTGTTTATGTCCAGATGAGTTAATTGAAGATTATAAAAAAGGAACAGTACCAACAAAAACCTTTACAGAAGAGGAGTTTGAAGAAGTTAAAGAGTTGCTTTTAGGCTTGCCAGATACTTTGCAAGAAGATTACGAAGCTGGTATTTTTGAGGATTTTGCAGAATACCCAACAAGTACTGGTTTTATACTTAATTCTATAGAGGCTTCTATTTCTTTTAACAATTTTCACGAAGGAATTCACTACGGAATTATAAGATCTATCAAGAAATTTTTATAGGTTTCTTAGAAGCTATTTCTAGCTTTCACTACTCGCTTTTTTTGAGATGCTAAAAAACAGCATCTCAAAAAAGAGCTCAAACAATTAGCCTGCCTTGAGCTTGACGAAAGGTTCAATCTGGGTTAAACTAGTTTGCCTATTTATAGCAATCTAAAATCTTCAATACATTTTAAAGATGAAATTCAACACCAAAACCATTCACGGAGGTCAAAAACCAGAAGAAACTACCGGAGCCATAATGCCACCGGTTTTTTTAACCTCTACTTTTGCGAAAACTAGCCCTACAGAACACAAAGGATTCGAATATTCTAGAGGAGGAAACCCTACAAGAGCTGCTTTAGAAAATAGTTTAGCAGCATTAGAAAACGGAACCCACGGATTTGCATTTGCATCTGGTTTGGCAGCAATAGATGCCGTTTTACGGTTACTAAATCCGGGAGATGAAATTATTGCAGGAGATGATTTATATGGCGGAAGTTATAGAATGTTTACCAAATTATTTCAAAAATACGGGTTAGAATTTTCTTTTGTAAACATGGACGATGTTAAAAATATTACAGATGCCATTACAGAAAACACAAAACTAGTTTGGATAGAAACACCAACAAATCCGTTAATGAAAATTGCCGATATAAAAGCAATTTCATTAGCCGTAAAAGATATTGATTCTAGTATTTTAATAGGAGTAGATAATACATTTGCTACGCCTTATTTACAGCAACCGTTAAATTTAGGAACCGATATTGTAATGCATTCTGCAACAAAATATCTTGGTGGTCATAGCGATTTAATTATGGGAGCTTTAATTGTAAAAGATAAAAAGCTAGCAGAAGACATTCATTTTATTCAATATGCCGCAGGCGCAATTTCAGGACCAATGGACTCTTTTTTAGCATTAAGAGGCATAAAAACGTTACATATAAGAATGCAGCGACATTGTGAAAACGGAATTGTAGTGGCTCAATTTCTAGAAAAGCATCCAAAAGTAAGTGTGGTATATTATCCAGGTTTAGAAAATCATCCAAATTACAAATTGGCAAAAAGTCAAATGAACGGTTTTGGCGGAATGGTTTCTTTTCGATTAAAAGAGGAGACTCAAGAAGCAGCATATGTATTTTTAGAAAACACTAAAATATTTACGTTAGCAGAATCTTTAGGCGGCGTAGAAAGTTTATCTAATCACCCAATAAGTATGTCTCATGGTTCTATTCCTGCTCCAGAAAAAGAACGAATGGGTATTACAAATTCTTTAATTCGTTTAAGTGTTGGTATTGAGGATATAGAAGACATACTTGCAGATTTAGAACAAGCGTTAAAGTCATAAAAAAAAAGAGCCAATTGGCTCTTTTTTTTGTCAATCTGAATTTATTTCAGATTGTTATAATTTTCGAATTTCAGTAAGTTGAGATACTGAAACAAGTTCAGTATGACAAGATGGAATCCTTTTTAGAAAGCCTTTTTATGTCAATCTGAATTTATTTCAGATTCTTATGAAGATTGAATTTTAGAAACTAGAGATGCTAAAACAAGTTTAGCATCTCTAGTTTTTATACTTATTCAGGATTCTTAACAGTAAAAACATTTCCATCTAAGTAGTAATTAGCTCGTAATTTTAATTCTTGAGAATAGTAAATAATGTTTTCTGGTTGTTGTTTTAGTAAGTAATTACCAGTGTCCCATTTATTGTTTTTATTTTTATCAATAATAGCTCTTATATAATATGTTTTAGGTTCTAAAAGATTGTATTGTATTTGTCCAGAATCTGTAATAAAGCGTCTTTCTATAAGTTTATCTTTGTTTTTTCCTTCTAAAAGTTCAATAATTAAATGATTAGAAGTTTCATTTACAATATCCATTGTAATTCTTCCGTAATCTTCAATATCTTTTGTAGTAAATTTAAAATTTAAAGTGTCATTTTTTTGTTCAAAGATATCAGAAATAGCGTCAGGCATTATTTTTAAAGCGTATTTCTGTTTTGGTGTTATATCAAAAACAAATGCTACTTTGTTCTCTATATTAGAAATAATACTAACAAAAGGAACTGATAATGTATCTTTATCTACCAATGTAATTTTGCTTGTATCAATGTTTACAAGTGGGTTATTTCCTCTTATAAAAAAAGTGTCTCTAAGGTGCAGTGTTCCGCTTGTAGAAGAGTTTAAAATTAAGGAGTCTATTTTCTTTTTACGAAGGTTTACAGTAACGGTATCTATAAATTTGTCGTTTGTAACTATAAAATTTAAAGAATCAGCGTCAAAAGGTTTGTACCAGTAATTTAATGTGTCTTTGCCTATTTCTAGCTTAGAAACACTTCTAAAGTCTTCTGGAGTATCAGAAATAATTTGAACTTTTAAATCTTTTATAACACCTTCATAACCAAATTCAATTTTACCTCTTGTAATTTCTTTGCCACGTTTAAATGAATAAGGTTGTGTTTCTTTAAATAATACTATTGGTTTTTTTATAATACTATCTCTAGGTAGAGTTATGGTGTCTGTAAAAAAACCTATTTTATCTTCCCTAGGATTAAAAAGGTAATCGTTGGCAGTTTCTTTTAAAGCAACCATTAAATACTTACCTTCTTTTAAGTTACTAAGGTTAAAAAGAGAGGTATCTAAAGAACTTGTTACATAATTTGGTTTCTTTTTAAAAACGATAGAATCTGTAAAAGAACTATCTATTTTATATAACAGCACATTAATGTTTTTTTGACTTTCATCTAAATAAGCATCTTTAATTTTACCCGAAGTAGAAAGAGAATCTATATATGTTCCGGTAGAGAAAACATATTTAAAACTTTCCAGTTTATTTCCTTCATTATTGTCTTCAATAGCGTTACCAAAGTTTATAATATACGTGGTGTTTTCTTGTAAAGTATCAACAATTTGGATGTTTAAAAATTTACTTGCCGTACCTTGTGGGGTAACTAATAAAGGAGTTTTTAAAGGAGGAGAAACAATAAGTTGTTTGTTTAAGTCCTTTAATTTTATAAACTCGTTAAAGTTTAATCTAATTTCCTTTTTATCAAAATTAAGCGTTTTGTAGGGTGGGGAAGAGGTTACAAACAAAGGTGCGTCCTCGTCTTTTGGCCCACCTTCTGGGTTTCCTGTTTTTGCGCAGTTGGATAAAATTACAATTGAAATGCTAAAAAAAATAAATCTAAAAATGTGTTTCACAAAAAGTAAATTTTATACAAATTAACAATATATTTTTGACTTAAAAATCATAAAGTTTATTCGGTGTATGCCATTGTTAAAATACTAATTTTTACACCTTCTATTTTTTGAAGCTCTTTTGCACAAGCTTCTAAGGTTGCACCTGTTGTTATCACATCATCAATGAGTAAAATATGTTTGTTTTTTAAGGCTGTTAAGTTAGATAACTGAAATTTTGTGTCATTATTATTAAAACGTTCAAAACGAGCTTTAAAAGTTTGGGTTTTTGAGGTTGATGTTCTTAGCAAAATGTTTTCTACAAATGGTTTTTCTAAGTGATGACTTAAAGTTTCTCCAAATTTTGAAACTTGATTATAACCTCTTTCTCTTCGTTTTTTTGGGTGTAAGGGCACGGGGATAATAACATCAACATCTAAAAATTCATTATTTTCTATTAAGATTTCTCCAAGCCAATTGCCAAAAAAGACACCTACCTCTTCATTTCCTTTGTATTTTAATTCGTGAATTAATTTTTTAGTAATTCCTGTTTTTCTGTAAAATAATAATGAATTTGCTTTTTCTATGATTATTCTTCCATAGAATGTTTTCGTTATTTTGTTTTCACAATAGTTAGTAAAATTAGTCAAAGGCAAGTCATGCCTACAAAAGGTACATATTGCATTTTCATTATTAATGAGTTGATTATTGCAATTAGCACATAATTTAGGGTAAAAAAGATTGAATAAGTCTTTTAAAATTCGCATTTTTACAAAGCCTTTTTTTAGAAAGATAACACTATAATTTAAGAATAAGATTTGAACAACAGGATAAATTTTTTAAAAGAGTCTATAAAAAACTTAAAAACATTAGGAACCGTTACACCGAGTTCTCGGTTTTTGGCGGAAAGAATGTTAAAAGGAATCGATTTTTCTAAAGTAGAAGTTTTGGTAGAATTGGGTCCGGGAAACGGAGCAATTACCAAGCTTATATTACAAAAATTGCCAGCAAATGCTACTTTAATTTGTTTTGAGATAAATGATAATTTTTATAAAGAACTATCACAAATAGAAAACAAACAACTTATTGTCGTTAAATCATCCGCAGAAAAAATTGAAGAAGAGTTAAAGAAATTAAACTTTAATAAAACCTGTCATATTATTTCTAGTTTACCGTTAACAATTATTCCAGAAGAAGTTACAGATGAAATTTTAGAGAAATCTTTTCATGTTTTAGCAGATAATGGAACCTTTATTCAGTTTCAGTATAGTTTAACGTATTTTAAAAAACTTAAAAATGTGTTTAATCAATCTATATCTTTAGGTTTTGAACCCTTAAACTTCCCTCCAGCCTTTGTTTATCATTGTAAAAAAGTAGGTTAGATTTTTATTGGTAAATTTTTAGATTGATGTATATTTGTCGCATTATGGCAAAACAAGAAGATCAATTTAAAAAAGTTTTATCGCACGCTAAAGAATACGGTTATGTTTTTCAGTCTTCTGAAATATATGATGGTTTAAGTGCGGTTTACGATTATGCTCAAAACGGAGTTGAGCTAAAGAAAAATATTAGAGATTACTGGTGGAAAGCAATGGTGCAAATGCACGAAAACATTGTGGGTATAGATGCTTCTATTTTAATGCACCCAACAACTTGGAAAGCTTCTGGGCATGTAGATGCATTTAACGATCCTTTAATTGACAATAAAGATTCTAAAAAACGTTACAGAGCCGATGTTTTAATTGAAGACTATTGTGCTAAAATAGAAGGAAAAATAAATAAAGAAGTTGCTAAAGCAGAAAAACGTTTTGGTGAAGCCTTTAATAAAGAAGAATTTGTTGCAACCAACGGAAGAGTTGTTGGTTATCAAGAAAAAATAAATACCATTTTAGCAAGAATGGGTGCGTCTTTAGAAAAAGAAGACTTAGCCGATGTAAAGCTATTAATTGAAGAATTAGAAATTGCAGATCCTTTAACAGGTTCTAGAAATTGGACAGACGTTAAACAGTTCAATTTAATGTTTGGTACAAAATTAGGTGCATCTGCAGAAACTGCAATGGATTTATATTTAAGACCAGAAACGGCGCAAGGAATTTTTGTAAATTTCTTAAACGTGCAAAAAACAGGAAGAATGAAAATTCCTTTTGGTATTGCACAAACCGGTAAAGCATTTAGAAATGAAATTGTTGCAAGACAGTTTATTTTTAGAATGCGTGAGTTTGAACAAATGGAAATGCAATTTTTTGTAAAACCAGGCACTCAAAAAGAATGGTACGATCAATGGAAAGAAACGCGTTTAAAATGGCATTTATCTCTAGGGATGGGCGCAGAGAACTACCGTTTTCATGACCACGATAAATTAGCACATTACGCAGATGCAGCGGCAGATATTGAATTTAATTTCCCATTCGGATTTAAAGAATTAGAAGGTATTCACTCTCGTACAGATTTTGATTTAAAAGCACATGAAAAATTTTCTGGTAAGAAATTACAGTATTTCGATCATGAAGAAAATAAAAGTTACACACCGTATGTAGTAGAAACTTCTATTGGTTTAGATAGAATGTTCTTAGCTGTTTTTTCTAACTCTCTACAAGAGGAAGAATTAGAAAACGGAACAACAAGAACCGTTTTAAAATTGCCATCTGTTTTAGCTCCTTTTAAAGCAGCTATTTTTCCTTTAGTTAAAAAGGATGGTTTGCCAGAAGTTGCCCGTGAAATTATGGATGATTTAAAATGGGATTTTAACGTTTTTTACGATGAAAAAGATGCCGTTGGTAAACGTTACAGACGTCAGGATGCAGCAGGAACACCATTTTGTATTACTGTAGATCATGAGACTTTAGAAGATAAATGTGTTACTATAAGACATAGAGATACGATGGAACAAAAAAGAGTTGCTATTGCAGATTTAAAAGAAATTATTAAAGCAGAAGTAGCTGTAAAGACTTGGTTACAGAAAATGTAATTCAATTTTTTAAGGATAAAAAAAAGCTGAATCTCAATTGAGATTCAGCTTTTTTTTTGATATAATTTTTTGTTACTAGCTTTTAAAGGCATTATTCTTTTGATGCAATAGAAGCTTTATAAAGTTCTCCGCCAGCAATACCGCTAACAAAAGAAGCTAAATCTTCTTTAGATGTTGTATTTGCATCAAACTCAATGTTTGCAATACTATCGGTAAAAATTACTTTGGCATCTATAACACCTTCTTTTTTAGATAATTTAGATTGTATTGTTCTTGCGCAACCAATTTGACAAGTCATACCAGAAATAGCTAAAGAAACATTTTGTTTGTTAACAGGCAGTATTTCTTTTTTTGCTTCACTTTTACAACCAATTAAAACGAAACAAGCAAGTAGAAAAGTAAATAATATTTTTTTAATTTTCATAAAAATAGATTTAGAATATAAATATTTGAGTTAAAAAATAATTTGAATAAACCCTTAACGAATTGCATAAGGTTAAATTATAAAATTATTATGCAAATTTATCAATAAAAGTACTGAGATTTAAACTTTTGTCGGATTTTTACGGAATACTTTTATCAGCAATGAATAATCAACAACAAAAATGGTTTTACCTTATTATTCTTTCTATCGTTTGGGGTAGTTCATTTATTTTAATGAAAAAAGCACTCTTGGGAGTAACTCCCATTCAATTAGGCGCTTTAAGAATGATTTTTACAGCTGTATTTTTACTTTCTGTAGCTTCTCCGTCCATAAAGAAGATTAAAAAAAGACATTGGAAATATATCGTTTATACAGCACTAGCGGGTACCTTTATACCTAGTTTTCTATTTGCTTTTGCAATTACGAGTATAGATAGTTCTATTGTATCTATTTTAAATTCATTTACACCTTTTAATACCTTAATTTTTGGAGCAATTGTTTTTGGCTTCGCTTTTAAGAAAGCACAATTGTATGGAATTTTAATTGGTTTAGTAGGGACTTTAATTTTGATATTAAAAGGAGCCGATGTAAACCCTAACCAAAATTATTGGTATGCTTTATTAATTATAGTAGCTTCCGTAGGGTATGCTTTTAATGCAAATATTGTAAAGAAATATCTAGACGATTTAGATGCTTTGGCAATTACAACAGGTAATTTTTTATTATTAATTATTCCTGCAATTATTGTTTTAAGTTTTACAGATTTCTTCACTACGTTTGATGTTAAAAATGAAAATCTAATGCATTCTTTAGGATACTTGGCAATTTTATCTGTAGTAGGAACTGGAGTTGCAAAAACTATTTACAATAAATTAGTACACATTTCAAACCCTGTTTTTTCATCTTCAGTAACCTATATAATACCTATAGTTGCTATATTTTGGGGTATGTTAGATGGTGAAAAGTTAAGTTTAATTCAGGTTTTAGGAGGTGTAATTATTCTTTTAGGAGTGTATTTTGTTAATAAGGCTAAGTAGTTTTTAAATTTGTGCATAAAAAAAGAGTCAAGAACTAAATCTTGACTCTCATTATTAAAAAATATTTCTAAAGTTGCTTATTTAAAATCAGCATCTGAAACACCTTCATTAATTTTAACTGAAATTAAAGTAGACTCAATTTTCTGAGGTCCCATAGTTCCAGATTTTTTTGTAGGAAATAGAATTCCATCAAAATCTTTATAATCGCTAAAAGTAGCTTCTTGATTTTGAGTTTTTCCTCCCATAGAAATAGTCTGAACTTCTTTTACTTTTAAACCTGTTGCTACATCAAAATAAGTAGAAACAGAAACTATTGTTCCTTTTTTAGCAACGACATAAACATTTTTACCATCTAATTTTTCTATACTTGTTAATGTAGTTTTACTATTATTTAATAATCCTAACTCAGGGAAAGCACCTAATGTATGTGTCATTTCAGATGCTATATTAGCAGGTAAAGCTTGTCCGTTAGTACTAACTCCGTCTTTATTGGTTAAGACTTTCATCATTACATTACCACCAACACTAATTTCACTAGAAAAATTGTTTGCATCTCTTTTTTCAATAATCTGAAGAGTTTGCCCCATTGCACTTGCTTCATAGGTAGTTAAGGTTGTTTTTATTGCTTTCACTTTCTCTACTCCACCAATTGCTTTAAAGTAATTGTTAATAACAGTTTCTTTTGTAATTCCGTCAGGAACTGCGATTGTCATTTCTGGCTTTTCTGCAGCTTCGGCATTTTTGTCGAAATAGTTGATTGTATAACCCGATTTTTCTAAATTATCTAAAACATCAATTGCTTTACCTGTAACAATTATACGAGCTTCATCACTTTTAAAGTATTTTAAGGCTGCATTTTGTACATCTTCTACAGTAACTGCATTTATATTAGTTAAATAGTTTTCGTAAAAATCTGTTGGTAAATTATAACGTGCAATATTTAAAGCAAAACTAGCAGCAGTAGCAGGTTTTTGTACATCCATAACAAAGCTACCAACATATTGTGCTTTCGCATTTTTTAACTCTTCTTCGGTAACTTTTTCAGTACGAATTTTATCGATTTCTTTTTTAATTTCTACAATAGAACTGTCTGTAACTACGTTACGAACACTTGCAGAAGCTCTAAAAGTTGCAGCTACCTTACTTTGTCTAACGCTAGAGTAAGAACCGTAAGTATACCCTTTGTCTTCACGTAAATTCATAAATAAACGAGCAGTTCCGCCACCACCAAGAATATTGTTTGCTAATAACGCTGCGTAGTAATCTTTGTCTCCTAATTTTAAATCGATATTGTTAGCAATTACAACTTCAGATTGTACTGCATTTGGCATATCGATAAAATTGATTTCTGTTTTAGAAACATTTTCTGGCTTTGTAAAAGCAACTTCTGGTACATCACTTTTTTTCCATTTTTTAAATAAACTCTTTACTAATTTCTTAGTTTCTTTTGGGTTTATATCTCCAACAATTACTAAGTAAGCATTGTTTGGCTTATAATAAGTAGTGTAGTTGTTTTTAACATCGGTTAAAGTAATGTTATTAACCGTTTCTTTAGAAACAAACTCTCCATAAGGATGGTTTTTACCATACAATAAAGCACTTTCTACTCTTCTTGCAGTACTTGTAACATTTTTTTCATCAGATTTTAATCCGTCTAAAGTAATTTTAATTTCTTTGTCGAATTCTTCTTGTGTAAACTGAGAATTTTTAATTCCGTCTGCCATTAACGCTAATACTTCTGGGAAATATTTTGTTAATGATCTTGCAGAAGCACCAGAACTATAAAAGTTAACACCAGCCCCTAAGAAATCTACTTTTTCATTAAATTCATCTTTGGTAATGTTTGCTGTTCCTCTACCTAGTAAACTTCCCATTATGCTAGAAACACCTGCTTTATCTCCTTCAACTACAGGTTTATTATCTATAGTTAAACTAGCTGATGCTCTTGGTAACTTATGGTTTTCTACCATAATTACTTGTAATCCGTTAGATAAAGTAAATTTTTCGGATTTACCTAATTGAACCTTTGGTGCTGGTCCTGGTTTAGGTTGTTGGCTTCTATCTATTTGTGCAGTTGTAGCAAAAGACATTGCTATAATTGCGATAAGTGATATTATCTGTTTTTTCATTGTATATGTCTTTTGTTAATTATTTTTTAGGTAAATACTCTAAAGTTACTCTTTGATTTGGATTTAAATATTTTTTAGCTACTTCTCTAATATCTTCACGAGTAATAGAACGATAAATCTCAATTTCTGTATTAATTAAATTTGTATCGCCGTATAATACATTGTATCGAGCTAAAGAATTTGCAATTCCTTCTACACTAGAATTAGAATTTACAAATTGATTTTCGAATTGATTTTGAAGTTTTTGGTATGTTTTTTCAGAAATTAATTCTGTTTGTAGCTTTAAAATTTCTTCATCAATTTCTGTAACAATGTCTGCTAATTTAGTTTCCCCTTGTGGTAAACCGAAAATAATATAGGTTCCATAATCTTCTTGACTTAAGTTAATTGCACCAGCTTGTAAAGCCATTTTTTTAGTGTCTACTAATTTTTTATATAAGACAGAGCTTTTTCCTGTACTTAAATAAGAAGAAATCATATCTAATATTCTAGAGTCTTTAGTTTTCATAGATGGCGTTCTGTAAGCCGTTATAATTGCTGGAATTTGAATATTAGGGTCATATCCTTTTGCTGCAATTGGTGCGGTAATAGGTTCTTCTTCTATAACTGTTCTTTCTATATCTGTTCCACGAGGAATTGGACCAAAATAAGCTTCAATTAATTTTTTTGCATTTGCAACATCAATATCACCTGCAACCACTAAAGTAGCATTGTTAGGTACATAAAACTTTTTATTAAATGCTAAAAAATCATCTAAAGTAGCAGCATCTAAATGTGCCATTTCCCCAATAGTTGTTCCTTTATATGGGTGTTTTTTAAAGATTTCTTTTTTAACATATTCTAAAAAACGAGAGTAAGGTTGGTTATCTACTCGTAATCTTTTTTCTTCTTTTACAACTTCGTTTTGAGTATCTACACCTTCTTGCCCAATAACTGGGTGTAATAAACGCTCAGATTCCATCCATAAACCTAATTCTAGATTATTAGAAGGAAATATTTCATAATAATACGTTCTATCATCAGTAGTGTTTGCGTTGTTATTTCCTCCATTCGCAGCAACTATTTTAGACCATTCTCCTTTATCAATATTCTCTGTTCCTTCAAACAATAAGTGTTCAAAAAAATGAGCCATACCAGTTCTATCTGGTTGTTCGTCTTTTGCACCAACATGGTACATTACTGCAGTAGTAACTACAGGAGCAGATGTGTCTTGATGTAAAATAACATGCATTCCGTTGCTTAAATCGTACTCTTCAAATTCTACTTTCTGCGCGTTTAAAGAAAATGCGACTAAAAAAGCAGAAGTAAGAGATAAAATACTTTTCTTCATAAAATTTATTTAATAAGTTATTAATTGATACGCTGTTTGACGCTGGTAGGTTTTGTTTGTTACACTTTCTGCCAAACAATTTGTAATAGATACCAAAAATAAAAAAGATATACATTAAAAGTAGTACACTTTTCTTTTACTTTGCTCATTTTGATGAAATTATTTATAAAAACAATATTGGTTAGTTATAAAAAAGATGTATATTTGCACCCGCATTTTCATTAGGATAATGCAAAATAATTAGTAATAAACGCAAAATAATTAGTATGTACGCAATCGTAGAGATGGCAGGGCAGCAGTTTAAAGTTGCAAAAGACCAAAAAGTATACGTTCACCGTTTACAAGGAGAAGTAGGATCAAAAGTAACTTTTGATAACGTTCTTTTACTTGATGAAGAAGGTAATGTAACAATTGGCGCCCCAGCTATAGAAGGAGCTTCAGTAACAGCTCAAATTTTAAGTCACTTAAAAGGTGATAAAGTAATCGTTTTCAAGAAGAAAAGAAGAAAAGGTTACATTAAGAAAAACGGACAC
The DNA here is from genome assembly GCF_011379025.1 of Polaribacter sp. 11A2H. NCBI lineage: Bacteria > Pseudomonadati > Bacteroidota > Flavobacteriia > Flavobacteriales > Flavobacteriaceae > Polaribacter > Polaribacter sp. 11A2H. The sequence continues at coordinate 21,486 of NZ_WTLD01000003.1, read as the reverse complement.
AGACAATTTTTAAGCGAGATTCTTATTGAATCTATTGCTGCTACTGGTGCAAAAAAATCAGTAAAAAAAGAAACTGCTCCAGCAAAAGAAGCTTCAACAGATTATAATACTATGACTGTTACAGAATTAAAAGCTGCTGCTAAAGATCAAGGTATCTCAGGATATACTTCTTTAAAGAAAGCTGAATTAATTGACGCTTTAACTAAATAAAAATTCAATTTTAAAACCATAGGATCATGGCACATAAAAAAGGAGTAGGTAGTTCGAAGAATGGTAGAGAATCAGAATCGAAACGACTAGGTGTAAAAATATTTGGAGGACAAGCTGCAATTGCAGGGAACATTATTGTTCGTCAAAGAGGAACAACTCACAATCCGGGAGAAAACGTTTACATGGGTAAAGATCATACTTTACATGCAAAGGTTGACGGTGTTGTAGAATTCCGTAAGAAAAAAGATAATAGATCTTATGTATCTATTACTCCATTTGAAGCTTAAGAAATTTAGCTTTTAAAAATTAAAAAATGCTCAAACATGAAAATGTTTGAGCATTTTTTGGTTTAGAAATTATTTGCGTTTACTTTACTAAAGTAAATAATTTTATGTTTTTAAGGAGTAATTACGTTTGTAAACTAGTTATAAATGAGCTTAGAGCTATTTTATTAAATGAAATTTATGATAAGAATAAAAGTAAGCTATTGTAGTAAAAACGATTGGTTGTTTTTAAATTTATGATTTTTAGCTTGTTAAGTGTGTTTTTTGAATCACTTATAGCGACTACTCATTTTATTATTGTATATTTAACACTGAATTTTAATTTACTTGTAACATTTTTTTCGGGGGAATATAAATGTTACTACTAATAGTTAAGTTTCATAAACAAAAATAAGCTACTCTTTTTAGGGTAGCTTTTTATTTATCTAGTTAATTATGTAGAAGCTTAGTTGTTAGTATTTCGTATTTTTACGGTTATGAAATTTTTATACAACTTTGTCGTTTTTATTGCCTCTCTGTTACTGCCAATAATTGCTTTATTTAATAAAAAAATAAAACTTTTTGTAGCCGGTAGAAATGAAACATTTTCTAAAATATCTACCTTAAAAAACTCAGACGTTATTTGGTTTCATGCTGCTTCTTTAGGCGAATTTGAACAAGCAAGACCAATTATAGAAGATATTAAAAAAGAATACCCAGCTTATAAAATTCTAGTTACTTTTTTTTCTCCTTCTGGATTTGAAATTAGAAAAGACTATAATTTAGCAGATGTTGTTTGTTATTTGCCTTTAGACTCTAAAGCAAAAGCAAGAAAATTTGTAGAGATTGTAAACCCTAAATTTGCTGTTTTTGTAAAATACGAATTTTGGCCAAATCTTTTAAATGAATTAAAATCAAAAGAAATTCCAACAATCTTAGTTTCTGGTATTTTAAGAGAAAAACAATTGTTCTTTAAAAGTTATGGAGGTTTTATGAGAAAATCTTTAGAAGCTTTTCATCACTTTTTTGTACAAGACGAAAATTCTAAAAAACTACTAGATTCTATCAGTTTTAAAAATGTTACCATTGCTGGTGATACCCGTTTTGATAGAGTTTCTAAGATCTTAGAACAAGATAACTCGTTAGATTTTATCAATCAATTTAAAGATGATAAATACACAATTGTTGCTGGTAGTACTTGGCAAGAAGATGAAGAATTATTGGTAAATTACATTAATAATAATGCATCCGAAGATGAGAAGTTTATAATTGCTCCTCATAATATTAAGCAAGCGGCAATTTTAGAATTACAGAATTCCATCAACAAAAAAACAATTTTATTTTCTGCTAAAGCAGGTAAAAACCTGGCAGAATACCAAGTTTTTATAATTGATACTATTGGTATTTTAACCAAAATTTATGCTGCTGCAGACTTGGCTTATGTAGGCGGAGGTTTAAAAACAGGTTTACATAATATTTTAGAGCCAGCAACATTTGGGATTCCTGTTGTGATTGGTAATAATTACGACAAATTTAAAGAAGCGGTAGATTTGGTTAAAATAGGAGGTTGCATTTCAATAAAAAATCAAGCAGAATTTACATCAAATTTTATCAGTCTAAAAAATGATGAAAACTTTAGAAAGTTAACAGGAGTAATTAATAAAAGATATATTCAAGACAATTTTGGAGCAACAAAATTAATTATGAATTATTTAAAAGAGAAGATTTAATAATGGATTTTATATTACAACCTTGGGCTTGGTATGTTGGTGGCCCTTTAATAGCAATATCATTACTGTTGTATTTTTATTTCGGTAAAAATTTTGGTGCATCAACAAATTTTGAAACATTATGTACTATTGCAGGTGCAGATAAAGTGTCTGATTATTTTAAGAAAGATTGGAAAGACAGAGACTTTGCATTGATGTTTGTAGTTGGTTTAATTATTGGTGGATTTATTTCAGCAAATTTTTTAATGCCAAATCAAGCAATAGATTTAAACCCTAAAACGGTAAAAGAATTAACAGATTTAGGTTTTTCGAATGTTGGAAGTCAATATTTTCCAGATGAAATTTTTAGTAAAGATGTTGTATTTTCATTAAAAGGGTTTCTAATTTTAATAATTTCAGGAATCTTAATTGGTTTCGGAACCCGTTATGCTGGTGGTTGTACATCTGGTCATGCAATTACAGGTTTAAGTAATTTAGAGTTACCTTCTTTATTAGCGGTAATTGGCTTTTTTATTGGTGGTATTATTGCTACTTGGTTTATAATTCCATTATTATTTTAATTATGAAAAATATCAAATTTTTAGTATTAGGAATCTTTTTTGCAATCGTTTTAAGTAAAACGCAAGCAATTAGTTGGTATCGTTTTTACGAAATGTTTAAGTTTCAATCTTTTCATATGTTTGGCATTATTGGAGGAGCGGTTGTAATTTCTATGGTTTTTATGCAGCTATTTAAAAAAGGAATTATAAAAGACATTCATGGAAATAAAATAATACCAAAACCAAAAGAAAAAGGTTTTATAAGAACTCTTTTAGGAGGAACATTTTTTGGATTAGGATGGGGGATTTCTGGTGCTTGTGCAGCACCAATTTTTGTAATTCTTGGTTTTGAATTAATACCAGCTTTAATTTTATTATTCGGATCGCTTTTAGGAACGTTACTTTATGGCGTTTTAAGCAAAAAACTACCAAATTAAATGAGCAAATTAGTAGACGGCTTTGGCAGACAAATGGAATATGTGAGACTAGCAGTTACAGATCGTTGTAATTTGCGTTGTCAATATTGTATGCCTGCGCATGGTATAGATATTGTTCCGAGACAAGAATTACTTACTTTTAAAGAAATGTATCGTTTAATTCGTGTGTTAACAGAATTGGGGGTAAATAAAGTCCGTTTAACTGGTGGAGAACCTTTTGTACGTAAAGATTTTGTTGGTTTTTTAGAAATGTTGTCTTATAACGATTTGTTAGATGCAATAAATATTACTACAAATGGTGCAATGATTTCTAAGCATATTTCTAAAATAGAACAGTTAGAAAAAGTAAAAAACATCAATTTAAGTATTGATAGCTTAGATAGAGAAAAGTTTGCAAAAATTACAAGAAGAGATGTATATCCAGAGGTTTATAAAACCTTTGAACTATTAGAAAAAAGTAGTTTAAATTTAAAACTAAATGTAGTTGTACAATCTGGTTTTAATACTGATGAAATTGTAGATTTTGTACGATTAACAAAAGATAAAAATGTTGCGGTTCGTTTTATTGAAGAAATGCCTTTTAATGGTAAAGGACAACGTGATATGAAAGAAAATTGGACTTTTAATAAGATTTTAAATGAAGTTAAAACGGAGTTTGATGTTCAGGAAGTTCAATCAGAAAAATCATCAACTTCTAGAAATTATAAAGTTGATAATCATCTAGGAACTTTCGGAATAATTCCTGCTTTTACAAGAACTATTTGTAACGATTGTAATAGAATAAGAATTACATCAACCGGAACTTTTAAAAACTGTTTATTTGATGATGGTGTTTTTAATTTAAGAGATTTTATTAGAAAAGGCGCTTCTAATGACGATTTAAAAGAACTATTTTTAAGTTTGGTAAAACAGAAACCAGAAAATGGTTTTATAGCAGAAGCAAATAGAAAAGATGGTGGTGCTTCAGAGAGTATGAGTACTATTGGAGGGTAAACATAGAACAATTACACATTTATAAAAAATGATTTCAGTAAAAGAAGCTTTACAAACCGTTCTAAATTCAAATCAAGATTTTGGAGTTGAAGAAATTCCGTTTATAAAATCTGTAAGTAGAATTTTAAAGGAAAAAATTACTGCTGATAGAGATTTTCCGCCTTTTAATAGAGTTTCTATGGATGGAATTGCAATTGATTATATTGCTTTTAAAAATGGACAAAGAGGTTTCAAAGTAGAAGGAATTCAAGCTGCTGGAAGTGAGCAAATCACACTTCAAAACCCTGAAAATTGTATAGAAGTTATGACTGGAGCTGTTTTGCCATATAATGCAAACACAGTTATTAGATATGAAGATGTAACTATAGTAGACGGAATTGCAACTATAAATATTGATACAATTAATGATGCCCAAAATGTTCATTCTAAAGGAAAAGATGGAAAAACTGGCGATATATTAATTGAAGAAAACACCCTAATTTCAGCAGCAGAAATTGGAGTCTTAGCAACCGTTGGTAAAGGAACAGTAAAAGTAGCAAGACAACCAAAAATAATGATTGTTTCTACGGGTGATGAATTGGTTGGTGTTGATGAAACTCCGTTAGAACATCAAATTAGAAGGAGTAATGTATTTACGCTGGTGTCTTTGTTAGAAAGGTTAAATATTTCTTCGGAAACAGCACACATTACAGATGATAAGCCAATTTTAAAATCGAAAATAGAAACCTATTTACAAGAATATGATGTGTTGCTTTTTAGTGGTGCTGTAAGTAAAGGAAAATATGATTTTTTACCGGAAGTTTTTGATGAATTAGGCGTAGAAAAATTGTTTCATAAAGTGGCACAAAGACCAGGTAAACCTTTTTGGTTTGGTGAAAATAGAAACTGTAAAGTATTTGCTTTTCCTGGTAACCCGATTTCTACTTTTGTAAATTGTTTAGCGTATTTTTATCCTTGGTATTATAAATCGGTAGGCGTAAAAGTAGAAGAAGAAACGGCAATTTTAAATGTAGACGTTTCTTTTAAACCTAATTTAACGTACTTTTTACAAGTGAAGTTAGAAAATAATAACGGGCAAATAATTGCGACTCCAATTAATGGAAATGGTTCTGGAGATTTAGCCAGTTTGGTGAAAACAGATGCTTTTATTCAATTGCCAAATGATAAAACTGAGTTTAAAAAAGGAGCGGTTTTTCCGATAATAAGATATAGATAATGAGCGATTTTAGTCATTTAAACGAAAGAAATAACCCTAAAATGGTAAATGTTTCTGATAAGAAAATTACCAAAAGAACAGCAATTGCGAAAGCAACCATGTTTTTAGGAGAAGAAGTAATTGCTCATTTTACAAATGATGAGTTATTTACTAAAAAAGGACCCGTTTTTCAAACAGCAATTATTGCAGGAATTCAAGGTGTTAAAAAAACATCAGAATTGATACCAATGTGTCATCCATTATTAATTAATGGAGTTGATATTGATATTAATATTATAGATTCAGAAAACGTTGAGGTTCTTTGTGAAGTTACAATTACCGGTAAAACAGGTGTGGAAATGGAAGCTTTAACGGGAGCAAACATTACGTGTTTAACTATTTATGACATGTGTAAAAGCATCAGTCAGAAAATGGTAATTAAAGAAGTAAAGTTATTAGAAAAAACAGGCGGAAAATCTGATATTAAGAATTAAATGTCTCCTCGAGCGCGCTCGAACAGACAGATATAACTGATTCAAGAGAAAAAAAATGAAAAAACACAATAAACATACCAATTTAGAAAGAAGAGATAACGATAATTTTGCTCCGAATGAAATTGCAATTTTGGGTACAAATTGTGGTATTATTTCAGATTTGGTACATAAAGTATCTCAAAATTTATCAGATTATAAATTGGCTTATTTTGATGCTTCTCACGCCAAGGATGTGGTAAAAAATAACTTGTCTGAATATGTGTTTCATCACCAAGGAAATTTACAAGTAACTATTTCTGGAGATATCAATAAGTTTCAGCAACGTTTAGATTTTGCTGGGTTCGATTATGTTTTTATCAACGGAAACCATTATCAAGGTGCTAAACAGATTTTAGTATTAGACGAAGCTAAAGAAGCTTCTGTTTTAAAAAGATTAGATCAGTTAGATCGTATTCAGTTTATTATTAAGTTGAAATCAGAAACAGAATATTTTCCTTTTTTAGAAGAAAAATATCCGCAGATAAAAAATATTACGTGTTATACTATTAATGAGGTTGATAAAATTACCAATCATATTCATAATTTAATTCAAGAAAAAATTGCATCCGTAAAAGGTCTAGTTTTGGTTGGTGGTAAAAGTACAAGAATGGGACAAGATAAATCTGAATTGAATTATTTTGGGAAACCACAGAAAGAAGTGGCAAAAGAATTGTTAGAAAATAACAATATAGAAACGTTTTATTCCGTTCAAAAATCATCAGAAAAAGAAGATGAAATATCTGATAAATTTATCAATTTAGGTCCGTTTGGTGGAATTTGTTCTGCGTTTCAGAAAGATCCAAATACTGCTTGGTTTGTATTGGCAACCGATGTTCCGTTTGTAGATACAGCCCTTATTAAATTATTATTAAAACATAGAAATCCTAGTAAAGCAGCTACCGCAATTAGGGGGAAAGGAAAAGATTTTCCTGAGCCTTTAATTACTATTTATGAGCCAAAAGCGTATGCTATTTTATTACAATACTTGGCACAAGGATATTCTTGTCCGCGTAAAATGCTAATTAATTCTGATGTTGAAATTGTTGAAATTGACGATAATTATATTAGAAATATAAATACTCCTGAAGAGTTTAATGAAGCTAAAAAAGAACTAAATTAGTTGTAAATTAAAATGTTTTAATTGAAGTAATATCATTTTTATTATGAAAACAAAATCTTATTTTTTTATACTTCTATTCGGAATACTTTTTGCTAGTTGTGAACCAGCACTTTCTACAAAAGATTTTATGGTAGATAGTTGGGAGACTACTTATCTAAAAATAGAAATGTACACCGTTAATAATACAGATTCTTTACACGTTTACGAAGATAAATTTGATAATAACCCAGAACTAGTGGCACGATCTCAATATAATAATGACGGTACTTTTTCTGCTTGGTTTAAAAACACAAAGGGAGAGCAGATATCTAAAGCTATTGGTAAGTGGGATGTAGTAGGAGATTCTTTAAAAGTATCTTATAATTATGGAGGTAAAGACAAGAATGTGAGTTACTTGATTGAACGAACTACAGAAGGTTTTATCGGTACAAGTAAGTATGATTGGGACGAAGATGGAACCTTAGATGACTTGTTAACTATGAAAACAAAGAGAATTAAAATAGATTAGATTTGGTAAGTTTTAAAAAAATATCCTTAAGAATACGTATCTTTTTATCAATGATTTTATTGATGTTACTGGCATCGGTATTAATCTTGGTTGTTACTATTTATCAGTATGACGAACAAACAAAAGACTACAATATTCAACGTTTTGAGCGTAAAGAAGCCACCACTAAAGAAATTATAGAATTAGAGCTTAAAAACAAAACTACCTATCCTGTAAATACCGGAAATTTAGCTAAAATATTTCAAGAACGTATTTTCGAAATATCATCTATTAATAAATTAAATATCTCGTTTTACGACTTAAAAGGAAATTTACTAAAGTCTTCTACGGCAAACGCTTTTGAAAAGGTAGATATAAAACCGCTTCCTTTGGATGTTTTAAAAGAGTTGGCGCAAAATTCTAATCATAAAATATTAAAAACCAGTGTTGAAAATGGAACGGGTTTTCAATCTTCATTTTCTTTTATTCACGATCCAAAATTTAAAAGAATAGGTATTATAGAGTTACAGTTTACGCAAGATAACTCTGAGATAGAACACGAGTTGAGAGAATTTATGTTTCGATTAGGTGTGGTTTATATATTGATGTTTTTAATTGCAATTGCAATTGCATATTTCTTATCAAGTTATATTACAAGATCTATAAAAACAATTTCAGATAAAATGCAGCAAACCCGTTTAAATAAACGGAATGAAAAAATTATTTTAGACAAAGCGAGCTCAGAAATAGAGATTTTGGTTGAAGCCTATAATCATATGATTGATGAGTTAGGAGAAAGTGCTGCTAAATTAGCCAAAAGTGAGCGAGAACAAGCTTGGCGAGAAATGGCAAAGCAAGTAGCGCATGAAATAAAAAACCCATTAACTCCAATGCGCTTAACAGTGCAAAGTTTTGAGCGAAGATTTGATCCTACAGATGAAATGGCAAAAGAGAAGTTAAATGAATTTTGCCAAACTTTAATTCAGCAAATAGATGTAATGAGTTCTATAGCGTCTGCTTTTTCTGATTTTGCCAAAATGCCAACTCAAAAGAAAGAACGGGTAGAGCTAATTAGTGTTGTAAAGTTTGCTTTAGATATTTTTACAGAAAGTTACATTAAATATTATCCGCAAGAAGAAGAGTTATATGCTAATTTAGATAAAACTCAATTAATTAGAGTGATTACTAATTTAGTGAAAAATGCAATTCAGGCGGTAAATTTAGAGGAAAATCCTTTAATTGAAGTAAAAGTTTTTTCTGATGACCTAAATATAAAGCTTACCGTTTCTGACAATGGAAAAGGAATTCCTGACGACTTAAAAGATTTAATTTTTGAACCTAAATTTACTACAAAATCTAGTGGAATGGGGTTAGGTTTAGGTATGATAAGAAATATTATTGAAGCCTATAAAGGAACTATTTCTTTTACATCTAAAGAAGGGTTAGGTACTGTTTTTACTGTTGTATTGCCAAAAAGTTAATATAATCATTGCCTTGAATGTAAAGGATAGGCAACTAAATTTATAAAAAATGAAATTCGAGAATATTTTAATTGAGAGAAAAGATAGTTTGGCTCAAATAACGATTAATAGACCAAAAAAATTAAATGCTCTTAATAAGGCTACTATTATTGAATTGAATCTAGCTTTTGAAGAATTAGAAGATGATACTACTATTAGAGCAATTATTTTAACAGGTAGCGGAGAGAAAGCTTTTGTTGCAGGCGCAGATATCTCTGAATTTGCAGATTTTTCTGTAAATGAAGGAACTCGCTTATCTAAAATTGGGCACGATACTTTATTCGATTATGTAGCAAATTTATCTACACCTGTTATTGCAGCCGTAAATGGTTTTGCTTTAGGCGGTGGTTTAGAGTTGGCAATGTCTTGTCATTTTAGAATAGCATCTGATAATGCAAAAATGGGCTTGCCAGAAGTTTCTTTGGGTGTAATACCAGGTTATGGTGGTACACAACGTTTACCGCAATTAGTTGGTAAGGGAAAGGCTATGGAAATGATTATGACAGCAGGTATGATTTCTGCGGATGAGGCAAAAGAAAACGGTTTGGTAAATCATGTTACAACACAAGAAGAGTTATTGCCATTAGCAGAAAAAATTGCAAGTAAAATTATACGAAATTCTTCTGTAGCTATTAGCGCTGCTATTAGGGCTGTAAATGCTGGTTTTGAAGATGGTGTTAATGGTTTTGATGTAGAAATAGATGAATTTGGAGAATGTTTTGGTACAGATGATTTTATGGAAGGTACTGATGCTTTTTTAAATAAAAGAAAACCGAATTTTAAGTAGGGATTATACTAAAAAAGTAGGTCTAATTTTGGCCAAATAAAAACCTCATAATCGTAAGACTATGAGGTTTTTTATGTATTTATAAATTGATTTATTTTACCATTATTTTTTTAGTGATGGTATTTAAGTTGGTTTGTACTTGTAATATGTATAAACCACTGTTTAAATTTAAGTCAATTTTTTCTGAAGAAATTACGCCTTCACTTACGCTTTTTCCTGAAATATCATAAATAATATATGTAGATTTTAAAAGACTTTGTGGTACCATAATATATTCTGATGCCGGATTTGGAAACACTTTAATAATTTCTGCAGATACATTTTCTGTAGATAAAGTTGCAGGGTTAAGGCTATAAAGCTCGTTACCAGATTTTCCATCATCTCCTTCAAAATATAAAATATTGTTTAATACTGTAATTTCATCAATATCTTTAATTAAGTTATCTATTTGCTCAATAGTGGTACCATTGGTTCTAAATAAATGTCCGCTTGTATCATTTGCATCTTCTCCTCGGTAGTATAAATATCCATCATAAGCAGCATAATCAGAAGGGTCATGGTTTTTGTTGTCTCCAGAAATATTGCTAATGTTAGTTACTGTATTTAATGCTGGGTCTAGTACATAAAGTTGATCTCCCGTTGTACCGTCATCACCTTCAAAAAACAACTTACTATTCCAAGCATATACATTCGCTATTCCAGATAAAGAAGCAGCAGGTGCTACAGCTATTGTACCCGTTTCCGTTCCATCTGTTTGCCAAAGAGCATTATCTGCTTCAAAATATAAGATATCATTTAGTATTGTAAAGTTACTAATACTAGCATCTCCAGTACCTGCATCTACATCTTTAATTAGTGTAAAAGTATCTGTAGTAGGAGTATATTTGTAAAGTTCGTTACCGTACGTAGCGTCTTGCGTAGAATAATTCATGTACATGTAAAGAGCATCTTTATAAACAACCATGTTAGTAAGAATAGATTCATATCCGTCACCTATATCTGCAACTTGCACTGCGTTATTAACACCGTCCCATTCTATTAACTTGTTTGTAGTTTCTGCACCTGAACCTGGTTGACTTCCAACAGTAAAATAAGCCATTCCGTTTAGTTCGGCAAAACGTTGGGGAGCTTCACCTGTTATGGTTGGCATAATATCTACTTTTGTGGTTCCTGCTTCTGTTCCGTTGGATGTCCAAAGTTCTGTACTTCCATCATTTGCTGTAAAGTAAAGTTTATTGTTAAAGGTGAAAAAGTTAAATGGATTTCCACTACCAGAACCTGGTTTTATGTCTTTTACAAATGTTGTACCTTCTGTACTACCATCTGTTATCCAAAGTTCTTTTCCTAAATCTGCACCTCCAGGTGTGTTAGATCCGTTAGAGTCGTCTGCAGAAAAGAAAATTTTACCATCTAAAACAGTAAGATTAGAAGGGTTAGAACTAGAAGTTCCGTTGTTATTAATTTCTTTTACAAGTGTAATTTGTGCATTAAAGGCAATTGCACTAATAAGTGAGGTGAATAAGAGTAGTTTTTTTCTCATAATTTACGGTGTTTAAAATTGATTTATATTAATTAGGAAGATTAGGAATTAAAGTTCTACCTTTTCCTGAAGACAATGTTTCTAAAAAGGCTAATAGATCTAAAACTTCGCTTTTATCTAAGTTTAATTTTTGAAGAATAGGAGAGGTATACGGAATTAAAGAATCTCTTCCTATACCTAAATATTTCTTTTGAATTGGAGATGGATTACCAAGGTTGTAAAATTGTAGCACATCTAAAAGACTTGGAAAATGTCCGTTATGCATCCATGGGCCTGTTCTTGCAACTTCTCTTAAAGTTGGTGTTCTTATTTTACCAATATCTGCCATATTCTTGGTAACATTATAGCGACCAAAATCTTCGTCTTTTGTGCCAAAAAGTGTTTGTCCGTCATTATGGAATTGATTATCACTAAAATAAGGAGTGTTATGACAGTTAATACATCTTGCTTTTGTTCTAAATAAATGCAAACCATTAACTTCTTGATTGGTTAATTTAGTAGAATCACCTTCAATAAATTTATCGAAATTTGTTTTGTAACTTTTTACGGTACGTTCAAAAGTGGCAATGGCATATTGAATGCGTTGTAAAGAAATAGTATCGTTACCAAAAGCAGCCTTAAATAAAGGTTTATAACCTTCAATCTCTGCTATTTTGTCTACTGCAATATGTAGTTTTTCATTCATTTCTACAGGATCACCAATAGGAAACCTTGCCTGGTCTTCTAAACTAGAAGCGCGACCGTCCCAAAATAAAGTGTGCGCATAACCCGAGTTTAAAATAGTCATAGAATTTCTTGCTCCGGTTTGTCTGTCATGTCCAAAAGAACGAGTAGAGTTATCTGTCCAAGCCAATTCTGGATTGTGGCAAGAAGCACACGCTATTTGTCCGCTAGAAGAAAGACGTGGGTCAAAAAAAAGTGTCTTACCTAATTTTGCTTTTTTTGCATTGTATAGATTTCTTTTAGGGTGCGTAACATTTGGTAAAACGCCAATGTCTTTAAAGGTTGTTTTATTTACCGTGCTATCTAAATTAGGTTTTGGCCATGTAGAAACATCTCCGCTAGAATACACTGTTTTTAAAAACGAAATGTTTTTGTATTTAGCTTCTTTTTTCTGTGTACAAGAAAATAAAAGAAGAGAAATAGAGAAAATTAAAAGAAGTTGATTTTTCATAAATATTTTTATAAAGTATATGATTTTGTTACACAGTTTGTAGTAGTTATGTTTTCTGGGTCTGTATAATTACTTGTGTTGTATAAACGATATTCTGATGTAATTGTACCTCCAAAAACTTCATCATTTGTAATATTTAATTTAAATTTTAGTTCAAAGATTCCATTACTAATTTCTTGGTAAGTACCTTCTCCGGAAATGGCAAAAGCATAACTATTGCCATTTTTTCCGGAAATGGATAAAAATTGGGGGATAACTAATATGGTTCCGTTTGTAGTGCTTGTTCCGTTTTCTGGAAAAAACTCTATTGCGGGTGTTATATTAAAGCCTGGTGAGCTGGCACGATCTGTAGCAGAATTTGTAAAGTATCTTTTTAGGTTAAAAGAGTTTGTGGTGGTGGTTGCAATTGGACTATCGAACCCTATTTGAAACGCATGATGATAAATATCGTCTGAGGTATCTACAGTTGCCATATCATCATAAAGTACCGCATTAGGGTTTGTTGCATCTACCACAACTGGGTACGTAAAAGCAAAAGTAGATTGCCAAGCACAAATACCATCTTCATTAAAATCGTTCCAATGTTCTACGTAGGTTCTGTGGAAACTATTAGATAAATCATAAAAATTTGAAGCTATGTTTATAGCATTATCACGAGATGTTTTAATTGGTTTTACAATTTGCAAATTTTTGTTACCTGTTGCATTATAGTTTTCAGTATCATTTAAAGTGATGATAGTTTGGTAAAGAACATCATCATTATTAATGGCTTCATTTAAAGTTAAACGATAGGTAATTGATGTTTTATTTTTTCCTAAATTTAAAGGAGTTAAGGTGTAATCGAATCCATTTAAAAAATTGAAAATATTTTCGTTTTCTATTTCAGAAGAAAAATATCCATTCGGAAAATTTACATCAAAGTCTATTTCTTCTCCCATTTCTCCTGTAATTTCAATTCTATTTTCAGGAAAAGTATAAGACGTTTCAATAGTGCCTAAATTAATCGTAAAAGTGTCATTTGGTGCTTCAGAGTTTATATTACCAATGTTTATTGATGCATCAGAAACCGACTTTAAATTTAAAACGATGTTTTGTTCAGTTGTCCAACGTTCATTAAAATCAACATAAATAGTATCTGTTAATTGATTATTTTGAAAAGAAACTTGGTTGGTTGGTTTAATGTTAAATACATTATTATCTTCACTAGAACTTACGCTATAATCTACCGTTACAGTTTCTTTTAAAGTATATGAAGTAAGTGTAACTGGTATTTTTAAGGTATTTATACTTGAGTTTTTAAATGTTGTTATTGGTATTACACCGCTATTAACTTCAGGGTAAACTAAAGGTTCGTTATTACTATTTGTTAAAAAGTTAAAACGGACAAAACTAGGAATAGTAAGTGCTGAATTATCTTCTGTTTCAGAGCAAGCAAATATGAGGCCTACTATAATAGTTAATGCGATTATTATTTTAGTATGATTCATTTTGAGCTAAGTTTTCGTTAAGTTCTATATTACTTTGTGGTATTGGTAAAATGAATTTTAGTGAAGGGTAGTTTAAACTACATGTTTGTGAAATACAATCTGCACCACGAACAATGTCTTGCTGATTTCTTGCTAAATCGAAAAAGTATTGCCCTTCAAAACACATTTCTTTTCTACGTTCTAATAACAGTGCTGTTTTTAAACCTGTAGTGTTTTCTAAAAGACTCGCATTTGCTCTACTTCTTATAATGTTGATGTCTGTTTTACAATCTTCTAAATTATTTAAACCTAAAGAAGCTTCTGCTCTTATTAAATACATTTCACTTAATCTAAAAACTACATAACCAGGATTGTCTTGAAATTTTTTAGTGAAAAAATAAGAAGCATCTTCTAAATCTTCATCAACTAATGTTGGCAATTGTTCTTCTAAGAAAAGTTGTTTACGGAGGTCTGAGTCTTCGTAAATAGCTATTAAATCTGCAGAAGCCACATAATCTGAATAATTAGAAGAAGAAGTAAAACCAAAGTGACTGGCTAACGAACCACCAACAGAGCCACCGCTACCTCTAGGGACAGAGAGTTCAAGTAATATTTCGGAAACAGGTGTGTCTGTTTTTTCCCATTCAGATATTAAATTATCTGAAGAAATTAAGGAAGTACCAGAATTTAAGATTACATCATTTGCAGTATCGTAGGCGTTTTGAAAATCGTTTTTAGAAAGATAAACGCGCGCTAATAATGCCTTAGTACTAATGGTATTAAAATAAGAATACGTTGGTCCGTCTAAAAGTAGCGCATCTGAATAATAGGTTAAGGCAGTTTGTAAATCTGTAATAATTAAAGAATAGGTATTTGCAGAGTTTTCTCTAGAAGGATATGTTATTCCGCTTGTTAAAGTTGTCGTGTTATAAACGATTCCTTTGTGGCTAGCACCAGAAGTATAACCATAGTTTTGTGAATAAAGGAGCGATAGCGTAAAATGTGTGTACGCTCTAATGGTTAAAGCTTCTGCTTTTATTTGATTTTTTTCTGTTTCTGTAGCATCTGTAAGTACATCAACATATTCTAAGATTAAATTTGTTTGGTTAATAATGTCATAACTCTTATTATAGAAATTTTCAAGATTACTTTCGATAGAAATATCAGAAAAAGAATAGGCGTTTTCTATGGTAAAAGGAACTTTAATTTGACCTATATTATTACCTGTATCTGTTGGTGTAAATGTTAGGTTTCCAGATTGTAAATCTGAATATACAGCTAAAACCTCACTACGCAGATTAGACTCTAAGTTAGAATAGATGCCGTTTAATGCCGTAACTACTCCCGGTTTAGTAGAAAGTTGTTCGTTAATAGATGTTTGAGACCCTGGTTCTTGTTCTAAAAAACCACTGCAATTATAGAAAGCGATAAACAGCGAGATTAATATGTATTTTATAACTTGTTTTGTATGTATCATCGTTTTAAAATTTTGCTTTTAATCCCATTGAAATCGTTCTTGCTTGTGGGTAGGTAAACCTAAATTCTCTAACGCCATTTCTATCCTTTATACTTTTGTCTTTATACCAATACAATACGTTTGAAACGTCGACATATACAGATACGGCATCCATAAAATTGAAACTCTTTTTAGGAAAATTATAATTTAAGTTTACGTTACTAATTTTTAGAGAGGTTGCGTCGTAAATATATTTATCGAAGTTAGAAATTGTAAGGTTGTTACTTGTAACTATGGGTTGTAGCGCAACATCTCCTTGGTTTCTCCAATAATCGTAAGCATTTACAGAAAGGTTTCTGTTGCTAGTAATATTGTATTTAGCGATGCGTTCATCTTCAGTAAGAAAATCTCCACCAATTTGAAAACTTCCACGGATAGAAAAGCTTAAGTTTTTATAAACAATGGTATTACTAAAACCACCATAAACATCAGATTGGTAATCGCCAATTGGTACCCAATCTGCATTAGAAAATAAGTTGTTGTAAGTTACAGCGTCATAAATTTCACCATCTTTTTCTAGTAAATCTCTACCAGTTGCAGGATCTATACCAGCCCAATGAATTCCCCAAATTGTAGAGGTACTAAACCCTACTTTTTGAGCCAATGCATTTTCTGAAGTAGAATATTTACTTCCTAATCCTTTTAGTTCTGTAACTTCACTTTTTAAGGTAGATAGATTAAAAGAAGTATTCCATTTAAAATCTCCTTTTTGAAACCATTTAATTTGTGTAGAAAGTTCTAGCCCTGTATTATACATGCTTGCTGCATTTAATTGTACGGTAGGATATCCACTTTCTCTAGGAATATCTCTACTGGTAATTATATCGCTAATATTATCGTAGTAATATTCTAAAGTGATGCTTATACTGTTTAAGAAGTTAAAATTTAAACCGGTATTAAATTTTGTGTTTTTTTCCCAACTTAAATCGCCATTTGGGGCAGAAGAAGGTGAGGCATCATCAAAATTATTATAACCGTTTTCACTAATTGTATATAAACCTTTAGATCGATAAGAACCAATTCTAGAATTACCAGTGGTACCATAACTTACTTTTAGTTTTAGTAAATCAATCCAATTCGTAGTTTTTAAGAAGTTTTCGTTTGATAAAATCCAACTGAAACCCGCACTACCATTATAAGCAACATTAGTATCGTCTCCAAAAACAGAACTTTGGTCGCGTCTAAAATTACCTAAAATAAAATAGCGTTTTTTGTAGTTGTAGTTTACTTGAGAAAATAATGAAACTTTAGAATTGTAATTAATATCATCTTGGTAAATTTGGTTACCTGTAGTTTCATCTATTGTTGTTAAAGGATTATCATCTTGCATAGCATCTGTTACGTTATTAATAATATTTGGGTTTACAAAACCTCTACCAGAAGCATAATTAAAATCTGTTTTTTCTTTAGATAATTCAAAACCTATAATTCCATCAATTATATTGTTTTCATCTATTTGTTTAGTATAACTAGCTTGCGTTTGCCAGTTCCATTTGGTGGTATTTCTTTCGTTTAATAAACGACGACCATAGCTTGGGTAACTTGTTCCATTAAGGTTAAAAGTTCCATTAGTTTGCCCACTTTCGTTTTCTCCAGAAAAGTATCTATCTTGTTTTTTATCGCTATATGAAAGTCCGAATAAAGAAGAAACACTTAAGTTATTGGTTGCTTGATAAGCAGCTTTTAAGCTACCAAGTATTCCATAACTGTCCGTATTATTTCTATTTTGTTCAATAGCAGCCAATGGGTTTCCTAATCCGGTAACCCCAACATTTGCAAAAGAACCATCTTCATTATAAGGAGATAAATTTGGCGTAAAAGCATAACTATAATAAATGTTAGGAGCATTTTTTTGTCCATAACTAGGGTTTAAAGTTAAGTTTATGTTTAATTTATCGGTTGTATAACCTAAGTTTATATTGGCGTTTAATTGTTTTGTTTTATTACCTATCTGAGGCTCGTCTATATTTAAATACGTTAAACTCGTTCTGTAAGAAAAGGTATCTGTAGCACCAGATACATTAAAATTGTATTTGTTATAAATACCAGTTCCGTTTAATAAACCAAACCAATCTGTATCTACGCCGTTATAAGCTACGGGAGTATAATTTGACGTTGTATTTTTTAAATATTCATTTCTAAGATTAGAATACTGTTCTCCGTTTAAATATTTAATTTGATTCACCGCAGAAGAAACTCCTAATTGTGAAGAAAAACTATACTTTGCTTTTCCTTTTTTTCCTTTTTTGGTAGTTATTAATATAACACCATTTGCTCCGTCTGCTCCATAAATACTAACCGCAGCTGCATCTTTTAAAACGGTAAAACTTTCAATATTTTCTGGTGATATTTGCGATAATGGATTAGATAGGTTTTCTGAATAAGCACCACTAGAATCGAAAAACGTATTATCTATTCCTGTTTCTTCTGCAATTACAACACCATCTATAATAATTAAAGGTTGTGTTGAGGTCCCTAAAATAGCACCACTTAAAGGAGTTAGAGTTCCTTGACCACGAATGTTAATTTTTACGGGTCCACCAATACCAGAAGTGTTTTCTATTAAGACACCTGCAATTTGCCCTTCCACCATTTTATCAATACTTTCCGATGCTTGCTCTAAAGCAATGTCTTTAGAGTTTAAGGTTTCTATACTACCAACAACCTCTTCTCTTAGTTTTTTTGTTCCGTAAGATGATGTAATTATAATTTCTTCTAAAGAATTTCTAGATTCTTGTAAATAAAAAGAGAATTGAGATTGACTTCCTACTACTTTGATATTAGTTTCCATACCTAAAAAAGATACTTCAAGTACAATTTTATTAATATCGTTTCCTTTTAATAGATACGTAAACTGACCATCGTTATTAGTTATAGCACCAATTCTAGATCCTTTAATTAATATGGTTGCTCCCGGAAGAGGTAGTTTGTTATTAGCCGTAAAAACGGTTCCTTTTATAAGCCTTGTATTTTTTTGAGTTTTAACAGCATTCGTTTTAACCTGCTGTTTTTCTAGAAGTATAATTTGCTTATTTTTAATTACATAAGTAAGCTTTGTGTTTTTTAGTAATTTTGATAAAACGTCTTCTAAGGTATTGTCTGTTACAAATAAACTAATCTTTTGATTGGTATCTATTTTAGCTACATTATAAATAACTCGATATGAAGTTTGACCTTCTATTATTTTTAAAACAGTACTTAGCGGTTGTTCTTTAATGTTAATAGAAATGGTTTTTGTTTGTGCAAAGGCACCTTGAGAAAACAATAGAATTCCTAAGGAGAGAATTAGTGTTTTGATATGTGGTGAAAAAAGAGGCTTCATATTAATTGCTACTAATTATTATTTGGTTGTCTTTAATGGTGTATTCAAAATAGGTATCAAACTTTAGTAGATCTAAAATGTTTTCTAAACTCGAAGTTTTAAAATTGATTGTTCCACTAAATTCTTGCAATTCTAATACCTCATTGTTGTTTATTATTTTAACATTGAAAGCACGTTCTAGTTTTTTAGTTATTTCACTAAAATGTGCAGAGTCTAAAATAAGTTCGCCTTTAGTCCATGAAGTATATAAATCTGTATTTACCTCTTCTAGTTTAAATGGTTTGTCTGTTTTGGTCCAACTAGCTTTTTGGTTAGGTGTTAATAAAGAGTTGTTATTTGTATGAGATACGGTAACAGAACCTTCTACTAAAACACAGCTATAAGTTGCATTATTAGAATACGCGTTCACATTAAATTTTGTTCCTAATACTTTTACATCAACATCGGCTATATTTACTATAAAAGGTCGAGTTGCATCTTTTTCAACTTCAAAAAATGCTTCACCTTCTAAATAAACAAGTCTGTTACCCTTTTTATGAAACTGTTTAGGGTATTTAAATGTAGTACCAGAATTTAAGTGAACTGTTGTTCCGTCTGAAAGTTTTACCTTAAAAGTTTTACCTAAAGGGATGTTTAAAGTGTGGTATATAACTGTTTTTGTTGTGGCTTCATTTTTATAGACAATTTCATTGTTGTTGTGCTCTGCGATAACTTTACCTGCAACATCTAAAATATTCTGCTTATTAGTGTTCAGGTTAATGGCTTCTTTTATGTTTTCTACTTCTAGTACAATACTATTTTCTTGTTTTGGTTTGTTGTTTATGGAGGACCAAGAAATTTTTCCAAGAGTGATAAAAATGATTATTACAGCAGCATATTTAAGCCATGTTGTATAGTTGAATGATTTTCTGCTTTTTATTTTATTTTGAATTGATTGCCAATCTTTTTCCTTTGTTTCTGATTCTATAGAAGTAAGTACCCATGTTTTTTTTAAGGCGATAAATTCTTTTTTGTTAGCATCTGATGCTGCTATCCATTCAAAAACCAATTCAACTTCTTTCTCCGTTGCTTGATTGTTTAAGTATTTCGTTATTAAATTCGAAATCATTTTAAGATAGTTTTGGTTTAATACTTGAGTTTTGTTCTTTTTGTTGCACATAAATTAGTACACCTCATTTTTAGATAACCCTATGAAATAATTTTATTATTATTTAGACTAATTAAAAATAATAAGCAAAAGTATTGAGTTTTTTGTTATAAGCGCTATTAAATACTAATTATTTTAAAAGATTTAAAAATGAATAGTGCTTATTGTTACTGGTGTTTAGAGAGGGTTATGGCAATCAATACAAGTGGAAGGTAATCGGATAGTTTTACTCTTAAAATTTTTAAAGCTTTGGTCATATGAGCTTCAACAGTTTTTAAAGTAATATTTAATTCATCTGCAATCTCTTGGTTTTTTTTGCTTTCGAATCGTTTTTTTACGAAAATAATTCTTGTTTTTTCTGGTAAATCTTCAATAGATTTAGAAATAAGATTTTCTAATTCCATTAAAGTTAAAGAGTCAAAATTAATGGCATTTAATACATCAAGATCTAAAGCTCGTTCTTTATCGTTTAAAGTTTTACTTTTAAAACGTTCTTTTACCTTGTTATGCCTAATAGCATTAAGACATTTAGATTTGGCGTAGGTGTATAAAAAAGATTCAATACCGTTTATTTTTTCAATCTTACTTCTATTAAGCCATAAGTTTAGAAAAGCCTCTTGAGTTATACTTGAAGATTGAGGTTTATCATAAATAAATTGGATGCAAAATCCCAGAACATGACTGTAATATTTATTAAAAAAAAATTCAAAGGCTTTCTCGTTACCTAATTGGAGGTTTTTAAAATGCCGTATTTCAATTTTACTATAATCTTTCATGTAGAATACCTAGATTAACCAATTTCGTTGAAATAGGTGATAAAAAAGTAAAAGTACAATTTTTAAAAAAATAATGGTTAATCCTTTTCAAATGGATGAATTTTTATAATGAATATTTTTTTTTAGTACTGCTGTTATATTTAACACGTTATTTTATAAAGGTAATTCTAGTAGTTGTAATTTGTTTCTAAAATTAATGATAAACTAAAAAAGCGAGTCTATATTAGACTCGCTTTTACCATCAAAGTATGGCAGTAGATTGATGATTAAATTTACTATTTTTTAAATTACGAAGTTTTTTCTATAAGATCTGTTATCTGTATGTATAATAACCTTGTAAGTTCCTTTTACTTCATTAGATAATCTGTAAATTCTGTTTAAAAGTTCTTCTCCAGCTACTTTTTCAGAAAGAATAATACTATTGTTGTAATATAAAGTAACTTCTAGGGGTTTATTATTAAACGCTATTTTAGAAATCATAACCAAATTTCCTTCTGTTCTAATTACTGGCTTAAATATTACTTCATTTTCATTCTTATAGAAAGTAACAAAACCATCTTTAACTTCTAGTTTTTTAACTAAAATTTCGAAGTCTTTTTCTAGTTCAGTTGTGTATATACCATCTTCTAAATTCGTTAAATCGAAAGTTTTAGTATAGTTTCCAGAACTTTGTAATACTTGTTTATATATAGTTGTTCCATATTCATTTTTAATTGTTAAAGCATTTCCCT
>NZ_WTLD01000029.1:0-2734 GCF_011379025.1 Polaribacter sp. 11A2H | reverse complement strand
GCATTTTTACTCACTTCAATTTTCCTTCGGAAAATAGCCGTTCATTAAAAACGCAACTTTCAATACACAACAACGTTATGGGCAAGCTGAAAAAACCCAACTCTGAAATTTTAACCTTAAAAATCAACAAAATGAAAAAACAAATGACAAAAATTTCGTTAGGAATTTTCTTAACATTAATCGGTTTTACATCTTGTACCGAAAAACAACCAACTCAAGATGAAATTGTAAAGAAAAATGCGGAGGAATATTTAAAGCCAAAACTAAACGACCCAAACAGCTATGAATTTGTCAAAATTGAACTTATAGATTCTGTTCTTTACAGCGATAATATTAATTATAGAAAAGAAAATTTTCAAAAAGACATTGAATACAACAAAGAAAATTTGGAAAGACTGGAAAGATACAAGACTGAAATCCCATCAATGTATAAAGAAGAAGAGGTTGCTGAATTAAACGAGAAAATTGAAAAAAACGAAAAAATCCTCTCTGAAATTAACTTATTAGAAACAAAACTTGGCTCTGGAAAAAATGATGTTGCATCTTACACTTACATTTTCAGTTTTAGAGGAAATAATGCTTTAGGTGCAAAAATTTTAAATGAATATATTGTTCAAACTGACCCAAAACCGGAACTGACAATAAAAAATATGACAGACGACAAGGATAAAGTTTTTCTCAATCCTAATGACTTTCCTGGTTACCGAGAAATGATAGTAAAGTATATAAACTAAAAAAAGCCAGCCCATAACACCGTATAAAAATAATTGCGGTTTAGTGCTTAACCAAAGGTCGTTGCGTGTTTGTAACGTCTGATTTTCCTTCGGAAAATCCTCGCATACAAACCCGCAACTATTCTTATACATAAACGTTGGCAACAAGCTGAAAAAACAATCGTGATAGAATTAAAGTCATTTAAAATAGAAGATTGGGAATATCTCAAAAAGTGGATTTCAAGTGAATCCGAATTAATCCAATTTGCTGGACAGATTTTCACTTTTCCAATTGACCAAAAACAAGTCGAATTGTATTTATCCGACTCAAACCGAACTGTATTTAAAATAGAAAACGAGAATAATGAAACAATCGGAATTGCGGAAATAAGCATTCCAGAGGAAAATGTTGCGAAATTAGCTCGGATTTTAATCGGAGAAAAATCAATGCGTGGAAAAGGAATAGGAACGGAATTAATTAATAAACTGACAGAATATGGATTTAGTAATCTAAAAAAGGAAAGAATTATACTAAATGTTTATTCTTGGAATATTGGTGCTATAAAATGTTATGAAAAAGTTGGATTTTCTCAAACTGACAAACCAATAAAATATGTAAAAGTCGGAAATGAAGAATGGGAAACAATCGAAATGGAAAAAAAGCCAGTTGCCAACACCGTGTATAATTAATGGCTTGATTATCGCCTACTTACGAAAATTCTAACGGATTTTCTATTCAGTTTTTATTTACTAAATTAGGTGCTTGAACACGCCACTAATCATACACAATACCGTTAGCTGTAATTAAAAAAAACTAGAATTTAGATAAAATGAAAACTGTATATATACTAGGTGCTGGATTTTCTGTAGAAGCAGGAGCACCTATTCAACTTAAAATTTTACAAGAAGCTTTTCGTCTTCATAAGTTAAATCCTTCTGATTTCGAAGAACAGAGATTTTCCATCTTCATTAATTTTTTGAAAGAGCAACTTAACTTTACTGAGAACAATTTTAGCCATATTGAATTAGAGGACATTTTTACGCCATTAGATAGGTGTTTAGCTGATAGTTCTCAATTCCGAGGAATAAGCCTGGGAAAAATAATGGAGGTCCGAGAATCTGTTTTCTATGTTATTGGAAGAACCATTCAACTAGTACTTAATCAAACAAATAAATCAAAGAATTATATAAATCAGTTTGCACGACATTTAACTAAAATATCATCTCAGCGCACGAACCATAATTATGGAAATATTGACCCAGTTAGTGTAATAAGTACTAATTGGGATATCTTATTAGATAATTCAATACAACGCGCAATTCTGGATGGAGAACATAATGCAGTTGTAGATTATTGTTGCTATATAAGTTCGAGAGATGAACTTGACCATTCAATAAAACCTGGGTTAGAAAAACTTGGCCAAGGTGGTTTCAACGTTAAGCTATTGAAACTACATGGTTCACTAAATTGGCTTCAGTGTCCTAGATGTGCTCGCCTTTATGCAAGATTCTCTAGAAAAGATGGTATTAGAAATCATATAGACAATGAGTCTTGTAGACACTGTGATACAAACTTTCCTGAAGAAGAAAATAATCATAAATTAACATCAAATCTGATAATGCCAACTTATGCAAAAGACTTGTCTAATCCGCAGTATAAAATAATCTGGCAAAATGCGGGTATTGAAATTTCTGAAGCCGAAAAGTTAGTATTTATTGGATACTCTCTACCAAGTGCTGATTTTGAAATGCGTCAATTACTTTCCAGAATGGTAAGAAAAAATGTAAAAATTGAAGTCGTTGGGTATAGCGATAATGATAATCAACAAAAAATCACAAAAGAGCATTGGTCAAAGTTTTTTGGTGACAGAGATTTATCATTTCATTTTGATGGTGCAAAAAGCTATGTTGAATCTATTGTTGAAAATTAATAAAAAACTACAGCTAACAAAGTACTGTGGTAAAAAACAAGTAAAAACTCATTAATTTTTCACTAAAACACTTCTGTAATTATTATCATA
>NZ_WTLD01000028.1:0-2739 GCF_011379025.1 Polaribacter sp. 11A2H | reverse complement strand
TAATTACCGACCAAGAAAGTCCGCGAGGACTTTCGTAAGTAGGCGAGAAGCCAGCAATAAATTATATACGGTGTTAGGCACTGGCTTTTTATTCCAGCTTTAATTTACTTTGATTATCAACTTTTGATTTATGTATAATTACCTTTTCAATTATATATGTACTTTCATCGACTAAATAGGTTTGTAAATCTTCGTCAAAGTTTTTTGTCCACGAGAGAATTACTTTTAAAGTGTCTCCTTTTCTAAAAGATTCTGTTTTTAATGTTTCAAAGAAATCTTTATCTTTTATTGAAGCTTTTATTAAGTAACCTCTAAAGATAAATCCCCATTTTGCTTGACCTTCAAAATGCAATGTTTTAATAACTAAAATAGCCTCTTTTTTTATTTTCTCCGTATTCTTTTGTTCTATTTCTTCCGTGACATTATTCACATCGATTAGTTTTTTGAATTCAGATTTTTCTATATTTATTACTTTTTGATTCTTATTTTCAATAATCAAATCAGTAATGTTTTCATCATTATTAACGAGTATGAAAGTCTGTTGAATATTTTGCTTTGCACCCGTATTTTGATAAACATTGTAAACGTTTTTTTGAACATCTTTATCTGTTATTTGTTTCTCTTCTAAAATGTTTCTAATATCATCAAGAGTTTCATTGTTTGATTGAGTTGTAGCGTATAAGATAACTAGTCCAGCTAAACTTGCTGCAGCAAAATCTCCAAATTTTTCTAATATAAGAGTTCGATATTTAGGTTTAAGTTTTATTTTAAAACTCCCGTTTTCTGGTGGAGAAACTTCTACAACTAAATCATCGGGTTTATAACCTAATTCTTTATTTATAATATAAAGTATTTGTTGATATTGTTCAAGAAATCCTGTTAGAGTTTCTATTTTAATATTTCCATCTCCTCCAAATCTAATTGTTAACTGATTGTTTTTTGTCATTAAAATGGTTTATTTGGTTAAATAATT
Source organism: Polaribacter sp. 11A2H (assembly GCF_011379025.1). Taxonomy (NCBI): domain Bacteria; kingdom Pseudomonadati; phylum Bacteroidota; class Flavobacteriia; order Flavobacteriales; family Flavobacteriaceae; genus Polaribacter; species Polaribacter sp. 11A2H. The sequence continues at coordinate 1,766 of NZ_WTLD01000028.1, read as the reverse complement.
CTCCCAAATTTCTGGTTTAGTATCGTTTAAATTACTTTTAATATATTCAATGCCACTTTTAGATAATTCTCCAATTTTTGTATAAGGCGCCCATTCTTGTTTTTTTACTAAGTAATTTTTAACAAAGAAACTTGGTTCAGGATTATCATCAATTTTATAATTAAAATGTGAATCTTCTAATCGAATATTTCCATATGCTTTAGAATGAGTAATCATAGCTCCAAGAAAAAACATATCATCGATTTCCTCAAAATATACAATAGGATGAATAGCTTCATTTTCGTCTCTTTGATTCCCTTGGATTATATCTCCTTCTGTAAATTGTTCAGTCATATGAGTGAGTCTGCTTGTGCCTAACGTTGTTGTGTATTGAAAGTTGCGTTTTAAGTGAACGGCTATTTTCCGAAGGAAAATTGTTGTTCACAAAAAAGCAACTACTTTTGGTTAGGATTAAAATAAGCAATTTTTTATACACGGTGTTGGGTAACGTTTTTTATTCCGCCAAATATAAATTCAATAAGATTCCTTTTTTGTTTTTAATGTATCTTTTAACGGTTTTATTTTATATTCAATCAGTTTACTATTTGCAAGATTCAACTCTACTTTTAAAGAGTCAACTTTCAAAATTAAAGAAGGAATTTTCGATTCTTGAACTTTCAAGAGATAATTTGCTCTTGCAAAATAAAAAGTTGAACAACCTAAAACCAAGGTTAAAATGAAAGATGATATTTTATATGGTGAATATTTTTTAGGCTTGTTTTTATTTTCAAACTTTTCAAACCCTTTTTTAAATTCCTTTAATTTCTCACCTTTTGGAGTTAACATAAACCATTCTCCCGTTTTTTCAAATAGGTCGTATTTTTCTCCAAAAGAAATTATATCTGATATGTCGTCATATTCAATATTTGAGTCAAAAAAAATATTCTCAATACTGAACATTTCAGAGTTTTCTATTTTTTCGAAAATAAAATCAATATTTTCTACTTTTTCTTTATATTCCATTTTTCAGAGTGTGATTGGTAAATGTTACCCAACGTTGTTTTGTATGGAAAGTTGCGTTTTAAGTCGACGGCTATTTTCCGCAGGAAAATAGGAGTTGACAAAAATGCAACAAACTTTGATTAAGCCAAATTTAGCAATTTTTTATACAAGGTGTTGTAAAATGCGTGTTTAATTTCCACTTTTCAAGTTATAAAATTCCTATTTCTTTTTTCTCTTTTTTTGAGTTTCTGAGGAAATTCCGCAATTTTGATTTTTCAGGGTTTTCTCAATTTTTTAATTCAGAACATGAGTAAACCTTTATTCTACTTTTAGAAATCTCTCAGCCTTTCTGAATTTGTCTTTAAAAACGAATTTCTCCGACTTTTGCTCAATATTTTGTCAATTCAGAGATTTTAGTTTCAAACAGTAATGAAGTTTCAAGTTTTCAGATATTTTCAAACAAGCTAAATTCCGCAAATTTTTTCCTTTTTTTTGGTTTTAAAACACCGAACGAAAAGAACTATTTTTCCTTTCTTAAAATTCTAAAAACCTTCTATTTTTTTTCAAAATTTTGATTCGCGAGAGAGTGTTTTAAAAAACTAATTTTTCAAACGTTTTATTTCCTTTTTTTGAGTTTTCAGACTTTAAAGCTAAATGTATTTTTAAATATCTGTTGTTCTTAAATTATACTTTCAGCCAGTTTTTTACAACGTTTATGTGTATGGTTTGTTGCGTTTAAATATGCGAGCATTTTCCCCAATAAACCAACGATAATAAATAATAAA
>NZ_WTLD01000027.1:0-8789 GCF_011379025.1 Polaribacter sp. 11A2H | reverse complement strand
TGCAGTGTCTACACGTCCGTCTCCATTGGTATCTACACCACCCGCTTCAATTAAATCTGGAATGCCGTCGTTGTCTGCATCTAAGTCTTTACTGTCTAAAATACCATCTCCGTCTGTGTCTCCATTCGGGTAATTGTCTGGAATACCATCACTATTACCGTCTTCACCTGTAATAATTAAAGCCTTTGTATCGTCTTTAGTTCCGTTTATATCACCATCTACAAGGTCGTTAAAACCGTCACCATCATTATCTACAAAACTATCTGCTTTACCATCTCCATTTGCATCTATACCGCCTGCTTCTACAACATCTGGAATACCATCATTGTCTGAGTCTAAGTCTTTTGCATCTGAAAGACCATCTCCATCTGAATCTTTATTAGCAATAGGTGTTCCATTAGTTCCACCTGTAACATCAGCATCATACGTGTCTGCTAAACCATCCTTATCTATATCTACCATTGATATTGGATCTCCATCAATTGGGTAATCGATTACACCATCTCCATTGGTATCTACACCACCTGCTTCTACAATATCTGCAATACCATCATTGTCTGAGTCTAAGTCTTGTGCATCTGGAACACCATCGTTGTCTGTATCTGGGTTTGTAATTGCATTTCCATTAGTACCACCTGCTACATCTGCATCATAACGATCGTCTAAACCATCTTTATCTATATCATTTACTAAGGTACCGTCTGTATTAATATCATCTACTTTACCATCTCCATTAGTATCTACACCACCAGCTTCTACGATATCTGGAATACCATCGTTGTCTGAATCTAAATCAAATTTATTTGGTATACCATCATTATCTGTGTCTGGACACACTTCTAATTGAAATAGATCTATAAAGTTACCAGAAGAAATGTTTCCAGTTGTAGATATAGATTCAAACCCAAAACGAGTTGTAGTTTGTCCAACTGGCACCGTATAAGTTCCATTGTAATTTATCCAACCTGTGTTGTCAGAACTCATTTGTTTAACTTCTACTAAAGTACCAGTTGAGGAACCTATTAGAACTCTTGCTTCATCTACTCCATCTCTTCCTCTATGCCAAATAGACCAGGTAATAATAGAACCTGGAATTGTGGTTATATCTCTGTATAATTGTGCGCCTTCGTTGGCATTTAATTCAGCATGAGTTTCTCCTTCATGTGATATGACTCCAACAGTACCAGATTCCCAAATTTCAATTAGACCATCTGTTGCAGTTGTTTGCCATCCTTCAATATCTGTTTGATTAAATAAATAAGATACCTTATCAGCTGGTTCGCCAAAAATAGCTGTTGCTTTTGTAACATCATATGTTTCGAAACCATTATTTGCTAATGTAGGAATTGAACATTCATCTGCATCTAAAATACCATCATTGTCATCATCTAAATCTGCATTGTCTGGTATGCCATCATTATCATTGTCACTACATGCATTTACATTTCCATCTATATAATATGCATTTGGTGTTCCATATGCTGCAACAGTTACTTTACCAACATTATTTACCGTTGGTGTACCCGAACCATAATAACCGTTGTCGTCTGCGTCTGCATTTGCAACCCTACCAAAATACGCTTCATCTGCATCAGAACAACCATCATTATCTGAATCTAAATCTAAATGGTTTGGTATACCATCTCCATCGGTATCTAAAATTGTAATATTATCTGGTTTTATAAAATTACTAATACATGTAAATTCTACTTGATGCTGTCTTCCGTTTCCATTAGCACCTGCTTTTCTTGCTACGGCTCCTAATCTAATAATATAAGAAGATCCACTATGCTCGGTAGAGTAATTTACTTGTGGATATAGGTTTGTTACAGATGGATATTCATTAAAACCAGCTGTTCCAACAATCCATGTTGGAGGTTGTGTTATCGTTAATTCTGTTGGGTTGTTTACTACATAATCTACTGGTAATTGAGACCAGTTTTGTTCTCCATAATTAGCGTTACCATCTACATCATTAAAATTCGCAAAGAATTTTGCTACTGTTACTGAGGTAGTTGTACCTGTAGTAACAAAATCAAATTTATATTCTGTCCATGCTTGATCTCCAATGTTCGCTAAATTAAATTGAGATTGTGGTTGAAAAGCATTTGCGTTTCCATTTGCATTATCATCTAGTTTAGGTAAAGATGTTATATTATTAAATTTTACAATAGTAACTAAAGCATCAATGCCACTTGCTACATTAGGAAACCTAAAAACTTCGCCTTCTAAAAAAGTATTAATATTTCCATCTCCAGACTCTTCTGAATAGGCATTATTAAAGTTTAATGTAGTTTGACCTGCACAAACTGGCTGACCAGTGGTTCTAACATATCCTTCATCAGTATCTAAAATTCCATCATTATCATCATCTAAATCATCATAATCTGTAACACCATCTTTGTCATTATCATCGCAAGTATTTATGTTTGCTTTTAAATAATATGGATTTGGTGTGCTGTATGAAGCACCGTTTACTCTACCATTAGTGCTATTTACGTTAGGAGTACCAGATCCATAATAGCCATTATTATCTGTGTCTGCACCAGGATTAGTAAGTGCCATATAATAGGCTTCATCTGCATCAGAACAGCCATCGTTGTCTGAATCTGTATCAAATTTATTAGGTATACCATCTCCATCTGTGTCTAAACATTTTGAAGCTTTTATACCTAACCATAACACTGGGCCTATTCCATCTCCAATACTATCAAATGTTAAACTTTTTACATTTTTGCCTATTAATGAAGGAAAAGAAATTGTACCGCTGGCTTGGGTGTTATTCGCCGTTAAATCTGTTATATATGTTTTTCCACCTATAACTGTTTGCCCTACTAGTTCGGGCTGTCCCACGGGATTTACTGATATAGATACCGCAAGATTAGACATAGTTGTCCCGTTTGCTAAAATGGCCGAGAAATTTCCAAAAAGAGCTTGTCCTGTAAAATCTATTCCAGCTGTTGCTGTATTAAGACTACCATCATTATTTGTTCCAACACTGTCTGGTAATAGATTTATATCAGAAACTTCTTCTCCAAAAGTTATAGTATAAGTACCGTTACCAGTAGTAGTTTCATTAAACCCGAACCTATTAAATGAACCGCTTATAAATACACCTGTATCTGTACTAATAGTAACAGTAGTTGTAGGTGTTGCTACAAACTGAAATGTTTGAGGGTTATTAGTATTACCACTTCCTACTCTAGTAGCTTGCTTATCAGTAAATATACATTCTTCTGTATCTAAAATACCATCATTATCATCATCGTTATCATTTACATTAAGAACACCATCATTATCACAATCATTAGCAGGACCAATACATTGTGCACTCAAGTTATTATTAGTAAAAATTAATAGAAAAAAGGCTAATAGTAAAAATAGTTTTTTACTTAGAGTTAATTGAATTTTTTTTGTCATTTTTAAGAGTAATTATTTGTAATAAGAGTATTTATTTGTAGTTTATATATAATTATTGTTTGTAAATAACCACCAGTAAAAGACTGTTTAGACAGGTACTTACTATTGGTTTATTCGCGTATTAATTCCGTTTATTTTAGATATGTATTCATCATTAGAAAAAATTAAAGGTGCAAAAGTAGTTATATTTTTTAACTAGGCACCATAAGTGTGACACCGTTAAGTTTAAAAAGTCACATTTCTGTTAAAAATAACATAAAAATATTTTTATTAATTATTTTATTATTTGGTATTATTAACAATAAAAAAAAAGCCTATTAAAAGAGATTTCTTTTAATAGGCTTTAATATTTTATCAATTTTAAAAAATTGATAGTTTTTTATTTGTTACTCAATAACCACTTTTTTATTGATGGTTCCTTTATTGGTATTCATTTTTACAATGTAAACACCTGTTGGTATCTGTTTTTTAATATCTAATTGGTAAGTCTCTTTTTGTTCTTTAATATTCCAAAGACTTACTTTTTTACCAATCACATTAAACAACTCTACTTTTTTAATTGCTACTTCACTATTTTTAGAAATTACAATTTGGTTGTTTTCATTGTCTGCATAGATATTGGTATATGCAGCTAAAATTTCATCTTCTAAACTAAGGGCGCTACTTTCTTTAAAGGTTAATACAAAACGATCTGTATAGGTTCCTTTTTCTAAGGTTAACGTGTTTTTTTGTTCTTTAACATTATAAGAAGTACCAGTAAGTTTGTCTGTAACATAAATGTTCTTAGAAACATTTTGTAATTCATCTACCATGATATTTACTTGCCCTGTATAGTTCATTTTAATTTCTAAAGGAACTTCTAAGTCATCAGATATTTCTTGTACTCCAGCAATCACATAATCCTTGTCATCCGAAGGGAATTTAAAATAGATGTCTGTTTTACCAGTTTCATATACTTTAGAGTCATACCCTTTATCAAAAGCAAAAGAATTTGTTTCTTGAAAAGAGACTGCTATTTGATGGTGTATCATTAAATCTTGCTCGTTTTTATATTCGAAACCTAATTTAATTACAGGCAATAGGTTACTCTCCGTTTTACTTGTTTTTTGAGTTCCTTTAAAGAATACCGATTTTGCACCTTCTGTAACATACGCTCTTTGGCTGTTGTTAAAATCAATTGTTCCACCAGCATCTGCCTCAATAAAGAAACCTTGTCCGATTGCAATGTATGGAAGTGGCGTTGTATATGCAGTAGTGCTTTCTAACCCAGAAGTACCATTGTTATCATTTGTTGTATTTGCAGGAACATCTGCAGCAACTCCACCACCTAAGTTAAGTGTTGCATACCCACCAATGTACCCACCAAATATGTGTCCATCTATTCCGGTACCCTCACCAAGTTTACTTTCTTTATGTTCCCAGAAATAAAGAGTTCCGGTAGTTTCATTTAAGTTGTCTTCAATAAACTTTCTTGCGTTTATAGCCGATGGGTAAGGGTTACCAACTAAATAATCGTTACCTGCAGCTATAATTGAAGGGCTAAAGTTTCCATCATTAGGTGTTCCCATAAAGGTATAGTTTTGTGGTGCTCCTGGACCTTTAAAAATAAATCCTTCACCACGAGCAATCTCACCATCCTCATTTTTATGTGCCCAATTAGCTCTACCATTAGAAGAAGGTGCATAGGTATATATCCAATATTTAGCTAATGAAATAGGATCTGTAGTATCTCCATCATAGCCATCTATAAATTTAATGTTTTTAGCAATAGTAGTACCTACTATACCCGTTGCATTTAGTGGAGTTGTACCATCTTTTAACACATTTTCTAAAGTGTAATTAATGCCAATAGAAGTTACCGGAGAACTCATATATCCATATCTGTATAAACTAGGTATTGTAGAATTTTGATCTACTAACAGTTTACCGTTACCACTTATTTTAGTAGTGGTTGCATGCGTTTGTACCAATTGTGCAGATGTACCAGCTAAACGAATATTACCGTCTAAAGTAATCTCATTAGTAACCACTAATAATTGATCTGTTACTGTTAATTTTGTACTTGCATCAATTTTTAGTTTTCTAGCACTTAATCTACTACCGGTATGCTCAAAATCTTGATCAATTACTACAGAACGAGATCTGTCTGGGAAACCGTTCGTCCAAGTATTGCTACTAGAGTTAGAGGTTGTAATATTAATTCTGTGTAAACCTAACAACGTATTTGCTTCTTTACTAGAGTTTTTTATTTCTGAGATTAAAGCATCTTGAGGATGTCTTTTAATTCCTGCAACTGTAGTTTCTTCAATTGGCTGGTAAGGTGTTATTGCATCATCTATAAATACCACCCATTCATTTGCATCATAGTTTTTATTAGGTGTTAACCTTTCATCTATTCTAACAACCGAAGTTTTGTTGTTTATATTAGAAACCACATCATATCTATTTGCCCATGAAGAAGTTGTTGATGTAGATAGCGTAATAATATCATTAACGGCATCATCTAAATCTGTTAATGCAGCATTTAATACAACTGTAGCATCAGTAGCTAATTCAGAATTGGCTATTAAAGTATTATTTGATACGTTTTTAAATAAGACAGATTTTCCAGCTTCTAGTAAAGTAGTAACTGTATAAGAAACATCTGGATTGTTGTTTGTTTGGTCTCCTGTTTTATCTTTATATAACTGAACATGAATGGTGTTTGCAGGAACATCTGTTGTACCTATATTGGTAATTTCTATCCATCTTTCCTTATTAGTATCGCTATCAGCACCAAACTGATACACTTGTGTTATCATAACGTCTGTCTTAATGGCTTTAGGAACCGACGTTAAATACAACGTAGCTTCTGCACATGCTTGTGGCGATTGGTTATCACACTTAATGTATGTTACAGGCACAGTGCCTATAAAACTAGCAACTGGTACAAAAGTATAAGTTCCGTCACTAACTAAAGTAACTGTACCAACACTACCTATTGTTGCGGATCCATCAGTTGCATTCGTACTTGTTGTATTTGCTATTTTAATAGAAAACGAAGTAACAGTATGTGGGTTCCCTTCTGGATCAAAATCATTAGTCAAAATATTTCCAGTCATTGTAGTTCCTTGTGGTGCCGTATGAGCATCATCATTAGCAAAAGTGCTGTTTCCAAAATTGTCAATTACATTTAAGTTCAAAATAGCAGTATCTGTACCACCGTTTCCATCAGAAATGGTGTAGGTAATATCATCTACAGTTCCTGTAAAACCAGCAGCAGGAATAAACTCATAAGTTCCATTCGTATTTAATTGAACAGTACCTGCATTTGCAACCGTAGCTCCCGTTTTATCTTTACCAGTAACCGTTGTTGGGGTATTAATAGTTACCCCTGTAGCAGATGTTATCGTTAAATTGTCTCCTTCTAGATCGGTATCATTAGAAAGCACCGTAGAATTTACCGTTGTATTTACTTCTGTAGTATGTACATCATTTTGCGCCGTTGGCGGATTACTACTAGGTAGTTCATTAGGCAACACTTCAATAGATATAGTAGCGGTATCTGTAGCAATACCATCACCTTTACCTGTATAGGTTATAGGGTCTATAGTTCCTGTAAAACCAGGGCTAGGTGTAAAGGTATATGTACCATCTTCTTTAATAATTATAGAACCAGCATTGGTAACAGCAAAACCTTCTTTGTTTATACCAGGCACATTATTAATAGTAACACCTGTATTTCCTGCAGGTACAGCAAAAGCTGTAGGATTACCATTTATAAGAACAGAAGTTACGGTTATATTACCTCCTTGGTCATTTGTAGTTAATGAACTGTTTACCGCAGTATCTTGCGGCGTTTGGTTGATATCATTTTTTGCAGTAAAACCTGCAGGAATAGAAGTTAAATACAAAGTAGCCTCATCACATGTTTGTGGCGTTCCGTTATCACAGGTACTGTAAATTACGGGAACAGTTCCTGTAAAATTAGCATCAGGAGCAAAGTTATAAGAACCATCTGTATTGATGGTAACTGTACCCACACCTGCAATTGTATTTACTACAGGAACAGCAACAGTTCCCACAGTAATTGACGTTCCATTTATAGAAGCCGAAGATATCGTTTGCATATTTAATTCCGGATCGAAATCGTTTAGAACAATATTTCCTTCCATACTTGTTCCTTGCGTAGCAGAATTAGCGTCATCATTTGCAAAAGTGTTGTTTCCAAAATTAGGAATTACATTTAAGTTAAGAGTAGCAGTATCTGTACCACCATTTCCATCAGAAACAGTGTAGGTAATATCATCTACAGATCCTGTAAAACCAGTAGCAGGTATAAATTCATAAGACCCATCTGCATTTACTTTAACCGTACCAGCATTTGCAATAGCAACACCATTCTCATCTTTACCAGTAACAGTTTTAGCCGTTCCAAAAGTAAAAGGAATATCAGTACCTGCTCCATCTTTTATAGAAGCACTAGTGATAACGATATTATCTCCATCAGGGTCAGAATCGTTGTTAAGTATTGTTGAAGTAACTGTTGTATTTATTTCTGTTGTATTTACATCATTTTGCGCTGTTGGCGGATTGTTACCCGCTGGCTGAGTGTTAGGAATAACTTCAATAGATAATAGAGCATCATTCGTGTCAACACCTGCGCCTTTTCCTGTATATGTTACCGGATTAATAGTTCCTGTAAAACCTGCAGTAGGAGTAAAGGTATATGTACCATTACCGTTAATAGTTAAAGAACCTGCGTTAGCAACATTATTCCCATTTTCATCAACTCCAGCAACTGTTTTTGCAGTTCCTAAAGTAAATCCTGTAGCAGTTACACTTGCTACACCTTCATCATTCGTTAATAAAGCCCCATTTATCACAGTGTCTTGTGGTATTTGGTTGATGTCATTTTCTGCAGCAATATCTGGAATAACGTCTAACGGAATAGAAGTTAAATACAAAGTAGCTTTGTCACATGCTTGTGGCGTTCCGTTATCACAGGTACTATATGTTACGGGAACAGTTCCTACAAAATTAGGCTCAGGAACAAAGGTGTATTTTCCATCTGCGCTTAAAGTTAAAGTACCTACTCCTGAAATTGCTGTTGCTGTTCCTAGAGTAATTGGTGTATTTGTTCCTCCAAAAGAAGCTGAAGGTGAAGAAATAGTTTGTGTATTTCCTTCTAGATCAAAATCGTTTGTTTTGATGTTCCCTTCTATATTTACTCCTTGCTTAGCAGCATTGGCATCATCATTTGCAAACGTACTGTTTCCAAAATTGTCAATTACATTTAAGCTTAAAATAGCGGTATCTGTACCACCATTTCCATCAGAAATGGTGTAGGTAATATCATCTATAGTTCCTGTAAATCCTGTAGCAGGTTT
>NZ_WTLD01000026.1:0-10007 GCF_011379025.1 Polaribacter sp. 11A2H | reverse complement strand
GGTATAAATTAACCTAAAAAAAGGTCAACCTATATCAGGACAATACACGAAATTCAACAAACACCGAAAATGAAAGAAATTAAACAGTTATTATATGGAAAAGTTTCGAAAGAGAAAATGGAATTATTTTCGAAAGAAATTCAATTACTTAATGAAAAATTTGAGTTAAAAGAATCAGAAAAAATCGAAAATAACATCTTAATTAATTGGAATGCTGGAATTAATAAAAATCAAATTAAAATCACAGATTTAGATAAAAAAATTGAAAAAGAAATACTTTCACTTTTTAATCAAATTTATAAATAACTATGAAAAAGATTATACTACTCTTTATTTTTATTATTTCATTTACAAATTACGTTTTTTCACAGAAAATAATTGAAATGAAATACGAAAACGGAATTTATACAATTCCTTGTAAAGTAAATGGAGTTCCAATGAAATTTATATTTGACACTGGAGCTTCAGACGTTTCAATTTCATTAACAGAAGCAAAGTTTTTAATTAAACAAGGTTTGCTTTCAGATAAAGATGTAAAAGGAAAAGTTAAATATAAAATTGCGAACGGAGACATTGAAGAAGGAACTAAAATAATTCTTAAAGAGATAAATATAGATGGATTTCTTTTAAAAAATGTTGAGGCAAGTATTGTTCATCAATTAAACGCACCTTTACTTTTAGGTCAGAGTGCAATTTCTAAATTAGGCACTTTTGAATTAGATGGAAATAAACTAATAATTAAGTCTAATAAAGAAAATAAATATGACTTTTTAGGAATTGACTTATCGAAAGATATTGAAGATTTCGGTTTAAGTCGTGTTAATTTAGAAAATGCAAAACCAATAATTTCAATTGACTTTAATGATTTGAAAATAGATAAAAATCACTTTTTGAAAGATTTTGAGTTTGACAAACAGAAAGTAGTTTTTGGTAAAGATGGAAATATAGCAATGATAGTTTTACAAAAAATATTTTCTGGAAATAATTACGAAAAAGAAAATAAATCTAAAGAAACTTATAAGTCACTAATAAATATTTTAGATTCTAATTTTTGGGTAACAAAAACAAAAAAGACAAGAAATTCAAGTTGGAAATCGAAAAATTTAGAACTTTTACTAAATATTGACAATGATAAATCCATAAACATAGTTTACGTTCCTAAAATTCTAAAGAATATTAATTCAAGATTATTAAACAACGATTCTAAAAATTTGAAACCAATTGATAAGTCTAATAATAAAAAATTAAACGATTTAAGATTAGGCACTGAAAAAATAGTTACCGAAACTTTAGAAAATCAGTCATCAACAAACAAAAGACAATTTGCTCGGATTTTAAATAATAATTTTGAGTTTCATAATGAAATTAAAATAGCTTACGATGGTTCAAAAAAAGAAACAGGAAAGTTAAACGAAATGATTTCATATTATTTAATGTTACAATTTATTTCTTCAAACGAAATGAAAGAATTATTTGTAGACTGTAATTTCGACAACCTAATTTTTAAAATACAAGTAACGAATAAAAATTATGAAAAGACTAATAGTGAAAGAAAGATTTCTGGAAAAAATCTTGAAAAATTAAATGTGCCTTTTTCTGAAAAAGAAATATTAGATATTTTAGAAAAATAACAATGGGCAACACCGTATAAACTTTATTGCTGGTAATCGCTCACTTGGGAAAGTCCTTTAGGACTTTCTTGGTTCGTGTTTTATTTACTAACTTTACTGCTTAAACACGCAACAAAGCTTATACAACAACGTTGTAGTGCATTAAAAAAAGATGAAGATAGACCAAAACATATTAGATGAAATTGAAAATGATTTAACACTTGAAATTGTTGAAAAGAGAGATTACGTACTTGAAAAAATAAGATTAATTCTTAATAGAGAAAGATATTCATTCCAAATGTTCAACGGAAAAGTTGGAGGAAAAAACAACATTTATGTTGATAGTGTAATGACTCAATTTTCTGACTTTAATGATTTTTATAGTCAGTGGTTAAGAGGAGTTATAAACGATTATGAAAAAAGAATAATATACGGTAAAATTGAAGGACACAATGCACAACTTTTACAAGACCCAATATTAGAAGATTTTATACGAATATTTCTAGAAAGAAATTTTTACAGAAACCTAAAAGAAAGAACTAGACTAAAACCAAATGTGGAATTATGGAAAGTTTGGTTTGGATACAATGTTATATTCGGACTATTAATAGCACCAAAAAGAGAGGAAGAAATATGGGTAATCGACAAAAGTGAAATAAGAAGAGCTGACTACGAATATTGGACTATAGGTCATATTTTCAAAGAAGGGTTAATAGATAATTCTTTATCAAAACCTTTTTATATATCAAACCTTGAACAATTCGAATCAATTTATTTATCAATATTTAAGCAACTATCAAATTCTATATATGAAAAACAAATTTGTGAAAAATATATTCAGTATTTAAAACAATCCGAAAATCTTGAATCCGAGCCTTTTCTAATCCCTGAAGTGAGATATTTAGGTCTTGAAAAAAAACACATTTACAGACTTGATTTCACGATTCTTAATCCACATACACAAGAATATATTGGTTTTGAAATTAGTCCAGCTTCATCTCATATGAGTGTGAAAGGTTTTAAAGAAAAACAAAAATTGGTAAATGAAGAATTAAGTGAAAAGTGGCATAAAGAAATGCAAAAAAGAAACGAATATTTTAAAGCCTATGATATTACTACCATAACTTTTACGGAACACGACTTTAATGACATAGATTCTTGTTGGTCAATTTTTGAAAAATATTTAAGTTCTAGGTCAAAAGATAAAACTAGTGTTCAGAATGAACTAAAAAGAATTTCGAAAATATAAAAAACGCACTACAACACCGTATATAATTTATTGCTGGCTTTTTGCCTACTTGCGAAAGTCCTCGCGGACTTTCTTGGTCGGTAATTATTTACTAAATTAGTTGCTTAAACCACGCAACAAACCATATACAACAACGTTGCCAGTAATACCCAAACGAAATGCAGAAAGAAGCAAAAATCACATCAAAAGGAATTAAAAAAGTTTTAAAAAACTACAATCCAGCTTCTTCATTTGCAGAATATGTTTGGAATGGTTTTGATGCAAAAGCAACTAAAATTGAGATAAACTACGACTCAAACGAATTAGGAAGAATTGACTTTATACAAGTTAAAGATAATGGAACTGGAATTGACCTTGATAATATGGGTTTCAAGTTTGACAACTTCTATGATTCTGAAAAATCTATACAAATTCAATCACCTAAACATTCTTCAATTTTACACGGAAAAAATGGAGTTGGTCGATTAACGTTTTTCACTTTTGCAAATGATGCAAAATGGACAACTTATTATGAAAACAAAGGAATTAAAGGAGGTACAATAAGTATTTCGGCTGAAAATTTAAAAGTTTACGACAAAAATTTAGTTAACTCAGATTCAAAGTTTACTGGTACAACAGTATATTTCACAAACTTACTTATTGGTATAGATTACGCTGAACAAGAGTTAACAGCATATTTGAAAAAAGAATTTTGCTGGTTTCTAGAGTTAAATAAAGAGTATTCAATTATTATAAATGGAACACCATTAGATTACTCTGATTTAGTAGCAGACAGAGATTTTTTCGAATTAGAAAATAGCAATAGCGTATTTAAAATAAAATATGTTCAATGGACTGAATCATTAAATAAAGAACATTCTAAATTTTATTTTCAAGATTCTAATGGAAAAGAAATTTATAAAAACTTCACTACTCTAAATAAAAAAGGAGATTATTACTATCATAGTATATATATCGAAAGTGATTTCTTTTCACACTTTGATTTTAGTAAAAATGAAGAAAGCAACCAAGTAAGTTTATTTGCAAAAGCAAAATCTTCAACAGAATACAAATATTTAATTAATAAGCTTAATGAATATTTAAAAAGTAAACGTAAACCTTACTTAAGAGAATATGCAGAAAGATTAGTGTTAGATTACGAATTAGAAGGAATAATACCAAGCTATAACAACTCTTGGGAACAAATTAGAAGCAAAGAACTTAAAGACACAATTATTGGATTATATGAAGTTCAACCTAAAATATTTTCTAATCTAAATTTAGAACAGAAAAAGATATTCGTACAATTTATTGACTTATTACTTGATTCTAATGAAAGAGAAAATATTTTCAAGATAATAGAAGGTGTTACTAAATTAGAACCAGAAGAAAGAGAGGATTTGTCTAATATTTTACACAAGACAAGTTTAAACAGAGTTATAAATACAATTAAGCTAATTGAGGATAGATACAAGACTTATTACCAATTAAAAGAACTTGTATTTAATGAAGAACTTGGAGCTAAAGAAATACCACATTTACAAGATTTAATTGAAAATCACTACTGGCTTTTCGGAGAAGAATATCATTTAGTTACAGCAGCAGAACCAAAGTTTGAAGAGGCTCTAAAAAGATATATCTACAAGACAACAGGAGAAATAACTGACACGAAAATTGACCATATTGATAAAAATAGAGAAATGGATATTTTTGCTTGTAGACAACATCAAAAAGATTCAAAAATAGAAAATATCGTTCTTGAATTAAAACATCCAAAAATCAAATTAGGAGAAAAGGAATATTCTCAAGTAATGAAATACTTAAGTGTAATAAGGTCTAGACAAGAGTTTAATGCACCAAATATGTCTTGGAAATTTTATCTAATAGGTAATAAATTTAATACAAGCCAGTATATCGAAATGCAAATTAAGACTAATAAAAACCACGGAGAAGAATCGTTAGTTTATAACGAAGATGGGAGAATTAAAGTCTACGTTAAAACTTGGAGTCAAATATTTACAGAATTTGAATTAAGACATAATTTTCTTGACAAGAAATTAAAATTAGAAAGAGAAAAACTTTATGAATTAAGTAAAAATGCAGACGAAATTGTTGAAAAATCGAAAAATAATTCAGCAGTTAGTCAAAAAGAAGTTGTAATTCCGAAATAAGTACTACTGGCAACACCGTATATAATTTATTGCTGGCTTCTCGCCTACTTACGAAAGTCCTCGCGGACTTTCTTGGTCGGTAATTATTTACTAAATTAGTTGCTTGAAACACGCAACAAACCATATACAACAACGTTAGCAACAAGCTACAACCAACTCACGAAAGAAAAAATAATGGAAATAGTAAAACCTTATAACGAAATTGATAAAGCTATAATTTCCCTTGACAATGGAGGAAGATTTTATAACCTACTCACCAAAGCAGAAGACGGAATAATTAGTCAAGCAGAATTAGGAAAATTAGGTGGAATTTTCAATGATAAACAGAAAATGATACTGTTTTTAGAATTGTCTATTTCAAAATTAAAAGAAAACGAAAAAGAAATAATTATTTCAAAATTAGACGAGAATTTAAAGAAAGATTATTTAAAGTATAAACCACAAAATTTACTTCCTTCTGAAGTGAATGAAAAAGGAATTTTATCCTCAAATATGGTTTTAACTGGAATTCCTGAATTAATAGATTCAAAATCGGATTTTAATGGTTTTTTAATGATCCCTATTATGGTTGGAAAAGTAATGACCTTTTCATTAATTCCATTAATTGACAATTATGATGTTTATGAATTAAGAGATGAAAAATCTTCAGAAACATTTATAATTGCTCATTCTAAAAGTTCTGAAAAATTACCAAACAAAAAAATGGTTATTGCTGGAGTTTTAAAAGAACTTGAAAAAAATGAAAAAGGTATTAAGAAAAAATTTTTAGAAGCTATTTATCATATTGAAAATTAACAGAAGAAAAGCCTGTTGCTAACACCGTGTAAAAAAAATTGCTAAATTAGTGCTTAAATAAAAGCAGTTGCTTTTTTGCAAACAACAATTTTCCTGCGGAAAATAGCCGTTCACAAAAATCGCAACTTTCATTACACAACAACGTTAGCTGTAATTTAAAAAAACTCATATAATGAAAAATAACATTCTATTTCTATTTCTATTAATTACGATAATCAGTTGTAAGGAAAAAAACGCAAAATCATCAACTAATGAATCAATTCCTAAAGAAACAACTAACGAAAAAATTTACAATGGAACAGGAAACGTAACACAAGGATTAGCGGAAACACAAATTAAAAGTCTTATTTCTTGTAATCAAGGAGGTAGCAGAATTTCAGGAGTTGGAGAAATAAAAGATGATTTAGGAAATAGTTGGACAGTTCCCGGAATTAATCATTTCAACGAATCGACCAAAGCTTCTGATTTATATAATGAATGTAACTCTATAACACCAAATAATCTTTCAGAAATAGATATGAATTCCGTTCCTGTCTTTGAGATAGATTCGGACGGAGAAATCATTACAGGCTATCTTTTTGCGGATAATTATTTTGAACTTTACATTAACGGAAAATTAATAGCAGTTGACCCAATACCTTTTACACCATTTAATTCAAACATTGTAAAATTCAAAGTAAAAAAACCTTATACAATTGCAGTAAAACTAATAGATTGGGAAGAACATTTAGGTTTAGGTTCAGAAAATAATAGAGGAAAAGATTTTCATCCTGGAGATGGAGGTTTTATAGCCAGCTTTAGTGATGGGACTATTACAAATAGTAAATGGAAAGCACAAACTTTTTATACTGCACCTATTAGTGATTTAAGTTGTTTAAGTGAAATTGGAGAAAAAAGAATCTCTTCAAATTGTAGTACAGATGGAGTTGATAATGGAACAGCATTTTACGGTATTCATTGGAAAATTCCAAAAAATAGTTTTGACGTTACTTTCAATGACAGCCAATGGCCAAATGCGACCACATATACTGAAGATGAAATAGGAGTAAATAATAAAAAAGCATATATGAACTTCATAGAAAAATTTAGTGGAAAAGGTGCTGAATTTATTTGGTCTACTAATGTCGTTTTGGATAATGAAGTCATTGTTCGTTACAAAGTGGAATAAAAACTACAGCTAACACCGTATATAATTTATTGCTAGCTTCTCGCCTACTTACGAAAGTCCTCGCGGACTTTCTTGGTCGGTAATTATTTACTAAATTAGTTGCTTAAAACACGCAACAAACCATATACAACAACGTTACCACACATTAAAAGAAATATGAAGAAAATAACCCAAATTCTATGTACTATTTTTTTTTCTCAAATATTAGTAGGACAAAGTTTTGATGATACAAAGATAAGTGCTGAAAAAGGAGATATAATCATGCAATATAGACTTGCTATAATGTATGATTTAGGTAAAGGTACTTTGCAAAATAATAAGAAAGCTTTTTATTGGTATAAGAAAAGTGCTGAACAGGGTTATGCTATAGCTCAATACGACCTAAGTCGTAAATATAAATCAGGAAAGGGTGTACAAATAGATAAAAAAAAAGCTTTTTATTGGTGTAAAAAAAGTGCTGAACAAAAACTTCCCCTTGCCCAATGTTACCTTGGGATAATGTATTATACTGGAGAAGGAATATTAATGAATAAAAAAAAAGCCTTTTATTGGTATAAAAAAAGTGCTGAACAAGGTTATGCTAAAGCCCAGTTAAATATTGCCTATATGTATTATTTTGGGGACGGCACGTTAATGAATAAGAAACAAGCCGCTATTTGGACAAAAAAATCAAGCGAAAATGGTTTTCAAGAAGCTGAAAAGTTTTGGAAGCTAAAAAAACTATGGAAATACTAAAACAATCTTTATTATCTATTTAAATAAACTTATGAAAATAAACAACATATTAATATTACTTTTTATTTTATTTGCATTTTCTTGTAAAAACGAAAAAAATGACGAACGAACAAAAGCAATAGAGTATCTACAAAACGTTGCTAAATCAACAAACATAATAAGTAAACTACCAAGAAAAATAGATGAATACACAATTGCTGAAAAAGTTATTTATGAATCAGGTAAAAGTATGATAACATATAGCTATATATTAACAGATATAACACCTTACGTTGAAAATAAAAGTGAAGTTATAAATTCTCTAAAAAAAATTGAAATTAACCAAATTGAAAAAGCTCAAAAAAACCAAGGGAAAGACAAAGCATATCAACTATTGAAAGTAACAATAAATAGCATTTATAAAGATTCTAAAGGAAAAGAATTTTATAGTTTTAAAATTAAGCCAGAGCAATATATAAAATAGATGATTTCATTAAAAAACAAAAAAGCAGCAATTATTATAGGTTTGTTTTCATTTCTAATGATAATTTATGCGATGATTACAAAAACTTTTTACGGAAATTCTTTGTATTTAAAACAAAGAGGGTACTTAAAAGCTCCTTTAAAATATATTGAAGTCAAATTTTTAGGAATAAAGTTCGACTATGTTAATTTCTTGTTTTTTTTTATTATTACATTAGGAATTGCAATTTATTTATTCATTTACACAGAGGATCAATTAATAAAAAATAAAATAAGAAAACTAACTTTTTTTAATAGGGGAAAAAATAAACATAATAATGAACTATTAAAAGAAAAACAAAATGACTATTCAAATTTTGAAGAAATAAAATTAAAACATAAAGAAAGTGAAACAATAATAACACAAAAAAAAGACAAGAATTTATCTATTGTTTTAAAAATCATTTTTGTTGCATTATTATTCACTTTTTTCATGGCTATAGAAACAGGTTTTTCTCTATGGTTTTTTATTATTTTACCTTATTATTTTTACATATCATTAAAACCAAAATCCAAAGATGAAATATTAATAAAATCTATTTTTTACCCGCTTTTTTTTCTAATAATAATTACTGTGTCACATACTGAGAAAGTTAATTCAATGTATGAAATGCCATTCTTATACAATTTATCAAAACACTTAATATTTTACGTAACTTCTGTTTTAATAATATTTTTTACACAAAAAAGTAGATTTGGAAAATTACCTAAGTTTAATTCAAAAAATCCATTATTTTGGATTTCTTTAATTAGTTTTATAATAAGTTTTTCACATTTTGTTGTAGATAAATACATAGAAAGTATTGTAAAATAAAAAAACGTGTGGTAACACCGTGTATTAAAAATTGCTAAATTAGTGCTTAATTAAAAGTAGTTGCTTTTTTATAAACTTCTATTTTCCTTCGGAAAATAGCCGTTCATTTAAAACGCAACTTTCAATACACAACAACGTTAGCCATAATTAATCAGAATGATAAAAAACGCAATAAATTCATTTTCAGATAATATAAATCAAAAGTTGAAAAATCCATTTTTAGGAACTTTCATAATTATTTGGACAATTAGGAATTGGGAATTTATTTACTCATTATTCTTTTTTGATTCTGAAACAAAGTTAAATGGAAGATTGGAAATGATTAAATCATTTTTCATAGATTACGGAATATTAGAGATTTTAATTACTATTGGATTAACTTTCTTGATTCTTATTATAACTTATGTCCTTCTCAACCTTTCAAGATTAATTATCAACTTTTTTGACAAGATAATAACACCAAAAATTTATAAACTTACTGACGAATCTACGATTGTACTGAAAGAAGATTTTGACAAATTAAAAATTGAAATTAATAGATTAGAAACTAAAGTTCAAGAAGAAAGAGAATTAAGATTAAAAATCCAAAACGAAAACGACAATTTAGAAAAAAGAACTTCTGAACTATTAATACAACCGAAAGAATCCGAAAATAAAAATAACGATAAAATTGACCTTATAATAAATAAATTAAAAAGCAGAAAAGAATTGGAATCATTTCAAGCTGTTGCAGCTGGAACATTAAATGATTATTCATATTCGGCAAATACAGAATATATTAAATTCTTTACGACAATGGGATTAATTAAGAGGTCTACTCATAATGGAGAAGACGATTATTACTATAATTTAACCGAAAATGGAAAAGAAGTTCACGAAAGAATATTATTAGCGGAATAAAACTATGGCTAACACCGTATATAATTTATTGCTGGCTTCTCGCCTACTTACGAAAGTCCTCGCGGACTTTCTTGGTCGGTAATTA
>NZ_WTLD01000025.1:0-11110 GCF_011379025.1 Polaribacter sp. 11A2H | reverse complement strand
TAAAATTAATTTTCTCATGATTGTATGTTTTTATATTATTTTATGTTTGAATGTTTTTAAAATTAAAGATCCCTAAATCTCTAATCACTATACTTCTATACACTAACTTGTACTTATTCTACTACTATAACATCGGTATCTTCTATCCAGTTCCCTTCTTTATCTGCATAAACGGTACTTTCAACTCCATCGTTAGTCAATTCTATTTTGTACTGTTCACTACTGTTTACATATAGTTTGTTAACTGTAGCCGTTCCAAAATCTTTTATAATTGCGTTAGAAACTTCCACTGGTAATTCCTTTGCTGTAATTTCTTTAAAATCATCATTCATTACTACTACAACAATTTCATCTGTATTGTTCGTGTTGATATTGTTTGCTGCAAATACTGATACTCCACTTGTTAAAAGTGCTACGGTTACTGTTAAAATTAATTTTCTCATGATTGTATGTTTTTATATTATTTTATGTTTGAATGTTTTTAAAATTAAAGATCCCTAAACCTCTAATCACTGTACTTCTATACACTAACTTATCCTTATTCTACTACTATAAGATCGGTATCTTCTATCCAGTTCCCTTCTTTATCTGCATAAACTACAGCATCCGTTTCATCAATAGTAAGATCAATTTTATATTGTTCATTACCATTTACATATAGTTTGTTAACGATAGCTGATGGGAAATTTTTTATAATTGCGCTAGAAACTGCTGCTGGTAATTCCTTTGCTGAAATCTCTTTAAAATCGTCATTATTTATTACTATAACAATTTCATCTGCATTGTTAATATGAATATTGTCTGCTGCAAATACTGATACTCCACTTGTTAAAAGCGCTACGGTTACTGTTAAAATTAATTTTCTCATGATTGTATGTTTTTAATATTATTAATTATTTGTAATTAAAGATTCTTATATATGTAACTACTTAGCTACATTGTTAAAATCTTATTCTGCTATTACAACATCCCCTTCTTTTAACCAATTACCTTCTTTATCTGCGTAAACTACACTTTCAGTTTCATCAATAGTAAGTTCTATTTTGTATTGTTCACTTCCATTAACATATGCTTTTCCAATAATAGCCGTTGCATAATCTTTTAAGATTGCATTACTTACTCCTTCTGGCAAATCTTCTAAAGCAACTTCTTTAAACTCTTCATTAATTGTCATTACAATTACTTCATCAGAATGATTATTATTGTTAATGTTAGCTGCTGAGATTGAAACTCCACTTGATAAGATTGCTACTGCTACTGTAAAAATTAATTTTTTCATGATATAAGTTTTTAAGGTTGTTATTATTTCTGATTAGTATATAGAAATAAATATGCCATGAAGAATTACCCTACAACAATCACTCGTTAAACCTTTAAAATCAAGTATTTAATTATTTTCCTGTTTTATACCTCTTTAATTAATCCGTGTAAAACATGTGTAATTAATAGTGTAAACGAGTAAACTTTACACAATATAAAATAGAAAATCAGTTATAATACGAAAGTGCAGTTTACAAAAAGCTAAAAAAGAATAACACGGAAGCTCCTATCTAATAACACTTATAATTTATATGAGTTGTTAGTGAGAAAACCTACCTTATATTCACTATAATTTTAAATAAATATAAATGAGGTTAAAAATCATTTGTAATTTAAAATCAAAAAAACTACATTTACTATAGATGATAAACCAAATTACAAAAGGCATAAAAATTTCTGTTGATACTAAATATAAAGGCACTAATTATAGAAACAACAGACTGCACCACATTTTTGGGTATGTAATTACTATTGAAAATAAATCTACAGAAACAGTAAAACTAACAGATCGTTTTTGGACAATTTTCGATACACTTAATAATACAGAAATTGTTAGCGGTGAAGGTGTTGTGGGGCAAACCCCAACTCTAAAACCAAACGACACATATACGTATAGTTCTGGTTGTTTTTTAGAATCTAACATTGGTGCCATGAAAGGTTTCTACACCATGATAAACTTGGATACTTTTGAGCAATTTAAAGTTATAATACCAACCTTTCAACTAACAACGAAAGCAATATTAAACTAGCAAAATCTAAAAAGAAAGCAATTAGTATAAAAGACCCTGCATGTTTAAACTGTGGACATCCTTTTAGTGGTCAAGAAAAATTTTGTCCAGATTGTGGTCAGGAAAATAAAGGAAATAGAATTACTTTTTACAGCTTTATTCATCATTTATTTAATGGCTTGTTTAATTTTGATGCTAAATTTTGGAAAACATTAATTCCGCTATTAATAAAACCAGGTGAAGTTTCTAAAAATTACATTGCAGGTAAAAGACAGCGCTATTCTAACCCTTTTAAATTCTACTTAACCGTTTCTGTTATCTTCTTTTTAATTATAGGTATTACAGACAGTTATAACGATTTTAACAACTTTAGAAACGGTAAAAACCAAAAAAATACTGATGTTTTTAACGCTATAAATATCAATTTAAAAGAAAATCAAAAAAAGGATTCTATCTTAAATTTAAAAGAAACAGATTCCACATTAACCGCTATTAAAGATACTATTTCTAAAATGCCATTCCTTAAAGTTGGTGGCAAAGAAATAAAAATAGTTAAAATGCTGAAGTTTCAAAAACAGCATCCTAACCTGTATGTAGATGATGCTTTAGATAGTTTAAAAATACATAAAAGTTTTTCAAATAAATTTTGGTATTCTAGGTCTCAGTTAATCAATACTATTTATACAGATAGCACAGTTTCCAAAAAGTTAAAAAAGCAATTTCTTTCTTACTCTTCAATTGCGTTATTTATACTACTACCCTTATTTACTCTCTTTTTAAAGTTCATTTACATTCGAAGTAAGTTTACCTATGTAGAGCATTTAATCTTTGTTTTTCATACGCAAACGCTCTTTTTCTTGCTGCTTTCAATTTTTTATATCCTAAATATTTTTATAGAAACAGAAAGTTATATCGGCTTATTTTTATTACTATTTTTGTGCTACTTATTTCTAGCAATGAAAAACTTTTACGAACAAAGCTTTACTAAAACATTATTTAAATACTTATTTGCAAATGTTTTATTTATGACTTTTACTTCACTAGGCGTTGTTTTTATTTCATTTATTGCTTTTGCATTGTTTTAGGTGTATTTACAAAATCTAAATAGTGCATTTTAACGTCTAAATTCTTTTTAATAACGGATGTAACGCTCACCGTTTCTACAAATTCGCGTTTCATTTTAGGAGAAGTACCTAAAGTTCCTAGGTTTTCTTTCTGATGAAATTCTACTATTTTTTCTTGATGAAATTCATTATTATCTAATAACCAATTAGAAAACCAAACTTGTCTCATCTCTTTCATTTCTTCTGTGTATAAAGTAGAGGAAGACCAAATTTTAGGTTCTTGTGGTAATTTATTAAAATGTTTTACAGTTCCGTCCCAAACCAATTCGTAGGTTTCTAAATCATTTTTCCAATCGACCAAAACCAAGGTAAAAGGCTCTATTTCTGTAAAGTCGAAATTATTTATATAAACTACACCATTATCAGCAGATAAAATATTTTTTACAATAATCCCTCTACTCATTTTATAAGAACTCTTTCTTGTATGTATTTTAAAACCTCCATTTAAAAGGCAAACTAGTCTACTTTTATCACTTAAACCAATCCAGGTTCCTCCAGCTAATTGATCTTTAGGATATGTTAATTCTACTCCATTTTCTACATATTTTTGGGGTGGAATTGTATTTCTTAATGGAGTCTCATCCCTATTAGAAGTTAAGATAAAATCATTATCGCCTAAAGGTAAATAACTTACTGTACACATATATTCTATAATTAATTATGATAAACTTTACGTTTAGACGATATCTTTATGCATTCCTTAACAAAGTAGATAAAAATTCAGTTAAAATTATTGAAACAAAAATTGTAACTTTGAAACTCAAAATTAGTCGATTAAAACTTAAAATACACACAAATGTCAAGAGGATTTTATAATGTTCCGAAAGCAGTAAACGAACCTGTAAAAGGGTATGCTCCGGGCTCTCCTGAAAAGGAAGAATTATTAGCTACTTATAAAGCTATGTTTAACAGCAATATTGATGTGCCAATGCATATTAATGGTGAAGAAGTTAGAACAGGAAACACTAAAAATATTACACCTCCTCATGATCATAAACATGTGGTTGGGCAATATCACACAGCAGATAAAATACATGTAGATGCTGCTATTTCTACAGCTTTAGCTGCTAGAGAGGCTTGGTCTAATGTAAGTTGGATGGAGCGTGCTTCTATTTTCTTAAAGGCTGCAGAATTATTAGCAGGACCTTATAGAGCAAGAATGAATGCTGCAACAATGATTGCACAATCTAAAAACGTGTATCAAGCAGAAATTGATGCTGCTTGTGAAATGATCGATTTCTTCCGTTTTAACGTAGAATACATGACGGACATCTTTAAAGATCAGCCAACATCTTCTCCTGGAGTATGGAACAGAGTTGAGTACAGACCTTTAGAAGGATTTATCTACGCTATTTCTCCTTTTAACTTTACATCTATTGCTGCAAACTTACCTGCATCTGCTGCT
This sequence comes from Polaribacter sp. 11A2H, assembly GCF_011379025.1. Taxonomy (NCBI): domain Bacteria; kingdom Pseudomonadati; phylum Bacteroidota; class Flavobacteriia; order Flavobacteriales; family Flavobacteriaceae; genus Polaribacter; species Polaribacter sp. 11A2H. The sequence goes on along the minus strand of NZ_WTLD01000025.1, from coordinate 6,533 downwards.
TTAATGGGTAATGTTGTTGTTTGGAAACCTTCTGATCATCAAGCTTATTCTGCACAAGTAATTGTAGATTTATTTAAAGAAGCTGGTTTGCCAGATGGTGTAATTAACGTTGTTTACGGAGATCCTGTTATGATTTCTGATACTGTTTTAAGTTCTCCAGATTTCTCTGGATTACACTTTACAGGTTCTACACACGTTTTTAAAGAATTATGGAAACAAATAGGTAACAACATTCATACCTATAAAACATATCCAAGAATTGTTGGAGAAACTGGTGGAAAAGATTTTATCTGGGTTCACAATTCATCAAATCCTTTACAAGTTGCAACAGCAATGACAAGAGGTGCTTTTGAATACCAAGGTCAAAAATGTTCTGCAGCTTCTCGTTCTTACATTCCTGCGTCACTTTGGCCAGAAGTTAAGAAACATTTAATTGCACAAGCAAGCGAGTTAAAAATGGGATCTCCAGAAGATACTTCAAACTTTATAAATGCAGTTATTCACGAAGGTTCTTTTGATAAAATTACAAGTTATATTGATGCTGCAAAAACAGATAAAGATGCAGAAATAATTATTGGTGGAAACCACGACAAATCTGTTGGTTACTTTATAGAGCCTACTGTAATTGTTAGTCAATCTCCAAAATACGCAACCATGACAACTGAGTTATTTGGCCCAGTGATGACGGTTTATGTATATGAAGATGCAGATTGGGAAGCTTCATTAAAATTAGTAGATGAATCTACAGAATACGGATTAACAGGTGCTATCTTTTCTACGGATAGATATATTGTAGAAAAAGCTTCTAAAGCATTAGAAAATGCTGCTGGAAACTTTTATATTAACGACAAGCCATCTGGAGCTGTTGTTGGTCAGCAACCATTTGGAGGAGCAAGAGCTTCTGGAACAAATGATAAAGCGGGTTCTGCACAAAACTTATTACGTTGGACTTCTGTTAGATTGATCAAAGAGACTTTGGTTTCTCCTACAGATTATAAATATCCTTTCTTAGGTTAAGAAAAACTTAGAAATAAAAAAAGCCTCACTAAATTAATTTAGTGAGGCTTTTTAAATTTAATAAGAATATTTTATTAATCTACCGTAAACGTAAAAACTTGCCCAATAGATTTTGCACCAACATTATCTGTTACATTTACTTGCCATGAATATGTTTTTCCTGAAACCACAGAAACAGAATATGACTTTATCGTAAGAGTATTATCAATAGAAATTAAAGTAGCATCTTCACCAAAAAATAATTCATATGTTAGTGTATCTGCGGTATTAATATCTGATGCTTCCCAAACTAGGTCTACAGTTCCTTCAGTAACGTTTCCATTATTTTCTGGCGATTGTAAATCAGCCATAAAAGGCGCATAATTTGTAACTCCATCTCCTTTTGTATAAAAAGAAAATATTTCAGAATTACTTTCTTGGTTATTATCTACATCTATTGCATTTACTTGCCAATAATACGCTACAGACTTCTCTAAAGTTACTGTTAATTCACTTGCGCTAACAGTTCTGTTTTCTACAACATCTGTTAACTGCCTGTCTTTGGCTATGATAATAGTATACTCGATAGCATCATTTTCTAAGTCTATAGCATCACTCCAGTTAAAAGAAATTGTATGATCTATACACAAAAGGTCTTTTGTAGGATACTCTAATTGAACAATACTCGGCGCTTTATTTTCATCATCCTTAGAAGAACAACTTACAGCTAAAAAGCAGATAGTACATAAATTTAAAATAATTATCGCTTTTCTCATTTCTTTAATATTTTAATCGGTTTTGCAGCAATTGGTAATTTTAAAATATAAATTCCTTTTTCAAATTGTTGAAACGGAATGGACATTGAATTACCTTGAACATTTACCATTTGTTTAAATACTAATTTACCATTTATATCAAAAATTAGTGTTTCTATACGATCACTTTCAACTCCTAAAGGAAGTAATAATTCAATAGAATTTACTACTGGATTTTGGAGTAATATAACAGCATCTATTGTTGTTTTAAACACACCCTCACAATCTTTCGCAGTTTTTACCTCTAACAAGCCTCCTTCATTTAACTCAATATCAAAACTCTTTTCACTAGAAGTTCTTAGTAGCTTATTATTTAAGAATACACTAAAAGGAGCTGTCCCCTCATCAATAGCAAAAGAATATATTTTTGATGTTTTACTTGCACTCGCTTTTAATGATATTGGTTGAGACTCTACAATTTCAACTTCATAACATTGTGTAAAGTCTTGTTGAACTGTTTCTACACAAACCTCATAAATACCCGGACTTAAATCTGAAAATATTTTACTAGAACCAACTATCTGAGAAACATTAGTACCTTCAGAACTTGTTAATGTTACATTATAATCTAAAAATTCTTGTGATACATTTACTGTAATAATACCATCATTTTCATCTACACAGGTTTCCGATGTTGTTTTTACAGATACATTGTTAACATCTATTTCGCTACCTAATACAACAATAGTATAATCTTCTGTTTCTCCCCATTCTGTTAAATGATCTGCATTACAAGATCCATCTCCAAAACCTCCTATAGAATCATCATATTCTATAACAACTCTCATTGTTGTGCTTCCAAACTTGGCATCAGTAGGTACTGTAATCATCAAATTTTTAACTCCTATATCTGCAGACTCAGATCCTAAATCATACCTTTCCGTTGTTTTATCAAAAACAAAATCTTGATTCCAGTCTACAAATACATATACATGGTCTTGAAACCCTCCTGTATCTAATGTTACTGATATTTGATGAGCTTCTCCTCTCTTCACGTTCGTTTCTATAGCTGTAAAATCTTCATATCCATTTACAGCAGCATTACCAGAATCATTATTAATCGTGTTAAATGTTATATTGGTAATAAATTCTTTTCCATCAATATCATCAGTAAAAGTAGAAGTACAATAAGCAGGAACCAATGTCTTAAATTGAAATGTATTTGAAAAATCGCCTTCTGCACAAGTATTTTTAGCTTTTACCCTCCAATAATAAGTAGTATTTACATCAAGTCCAGATAAGAAACACTCATTTAAAGTTACATTTTCGTTAATAAATAAACGTGTAAAACCGCTGTCTGTTGCTACTTGTACATTATAATTACTTGCATTTGTATCAGCACTCCAACTTAAGGCTCTACTTAAACCTACATCTACAGCATCATCTGCGGGAGAAATTAAAGTTAAAGCACCAAAACTAGAAGTAGTTACATTTAATTGAATATCTATATTTTCAGATACACTTGTAGAAGTACCTTTAACATTAATTGTATAAGGTTGTGCTATGGCACCATTTAAACCAGCTACATTCATGGTTACGTTTCCATCTACACTTAATATTGATGGACTAAAACTAACTGTACTACCAGTTGGTTGACCGCTAGCTGAAAGAGATACATTTTCTGAAAATCCGTTTATAAAATCAAAATTTAAAATATAGCTTATAGCCTTATTTCCGGTATCACAAACAGACTGGTCTCCATTTGTATTTGTCATTACAAATGTTGGCTTTGATGAGTTTATTGTAAAATTTGTTGCATTTACATTATAAAAAATATTGTCTACTGCTTCTACCATAATTCTGGCAGATGTTGTTGGATTTTCTGGAATTACAATATTTTCAGATCCATCATTTGGGGTATTTTCTTTTAAGATTACAGGATAGGTAATTCCACCATCTAAAGATAATTTTATCGTTACATTTTTACAATTTATAGGAGCAATATCTGTTGTTCCTTTATTCCAAGTTATATTTTGTGTTGTTCCTGCGTACCAAGAAACAACGGTACTTGGCGTTAAAACCGTAAAAGCTTCTGCATCTTCTACCGTTACTGTCATATTATCTCTTGCGGTACTTCCTCCTCCAAAATGATTATCTCTTACCAAAAAAGAAAAATTTAGTTTTCTTGCTACAGAAGGCAATACTTCCCAGGTGGAAGATGTACTACCAGCCAAAACAGTTTCTAATGCAGGCATATACCTTTTGGGGCTAATTGCCGATGGTAAAGACCTAAACATTGGTCCACCAGAATTCGTTTCACGTGGAGGCATTGTAGCAGATTGATTATCTGTTTGCTCCCAATTATAAGTTAAACTAGCAATACCGTCTGCATCTGTTCCAACTCCCTTTAATAAAAAGGGTGTAGATTTTGGAATACTATAATCCAAACCTGCATTTGCTGTTGGTGCACTATTATTTGTATCTGTTAACACAGCACAATTTGCAGTAGAACTGATAATATTCCACATTTCTGCAATACTAACTGCATTAAAATAATCATCACTTTGAGACTGCACGTTTGGTGCACAAATACCGGCATACCCCATTATAGTAGAAGCACTCCCTGGCTCTACAGCTGTGTTATTAAATCTATTACAACTGCTATTACTTTGTGTATGGTTTGCCCCAAATTGATGCCCCATTTCATGGGCTACAAAATCAACATCATAAGCATCTCCAATTGGCTGACTCCTACCTGATAGACCACGTGCTTTTTGACCTGGAGTGCAAACCACTCCACCACCTGCTAAACCTTCTCCCACGGTGTTAAAAAGATGTCCAATATCATAATTAGCATTTCCTATTTCAGTATCACAAATAGTTTGTACTTGATTAAGCATTGTATCAGCATCAGTATCTGAAATATTATCTGTATCAGCATCTAAGAAAACCAATTTATCATTATCTCCAACCATGGTCATTCTTACAGATAAATCTCTTTCAAAAATACCATTTACTCTAGTCATGGTTGTATTCATTGCAGAAAGCACTGCCGCTTTTTTAACTTCATCTGCAGCAGCAACAGATATATTCTGATTTGTTAAATGAAATTGCGCATACTCTCCACTACAAACTAAGGCTAATCGAAAAGTTCTTAACTTTCCATCATTTGCATTTTTTAAACTTATTGTTTCTGCAACACTTCTACGTGCAAACCCTTCTACATTACATGTAAAGCTATCATTATCTGCAGCTAAATCACTTCTTTTATAAACGATTAAAGATTTTTTATCTTTAGAATAAGGATCTATATATAATGTTTTTTCTACGCCAGAATACACTACTGCATGAAAACCATCTGTACCAACACTAATTTTTGCTACTGCCGTAGGATCATCTATTCCTTGAGCAGAATACGACTTTATCATTGAATATTTTTGTGCTAATTTGGTTTCAAAAATTGAAGTCTCCCGTATTATAAAGCTTGAAAAACCTCCATTAGCATTCGGTAATTGTATAGTTTTCTGTTTAGATTTAGAACTAGATTTTGATTTTAAAGCAGAATTAAAATTATTTACATCTATAGAAACCAAGCGATATGCTTTTGGAAAATTTTTCTTAGAATACATTTGATCTTCTTGAATGGTAAAACTGTTTTTATCAATCTTCTTTAAAAAGGTCTGAGCATTTATCACTTCAATAGATGAAAAGAAGATCAAAAAAATAAATAACAATAATAATTTTGTTTTCATAAACAGTAATTTATATAAAATCGGTATCAAATATAATGAAATAATTATCTTTGTAGTCGCAATGATGAACAGAAACATACTATTAAAAGACTTATCTGTAAAAGATTACAAGGAAACTTGGGACTATCAAACTGAACTATTACAAGAAATTGTTGACGTTAAGATTGATAATCGTAGAAATGAGAACAAATACCCTACAAAAAATCACTTTTTATTTGTGGAACATCCACACGTTTACACTTTAGGTAAAAGTGGAGACCTAAGTAACTTACTATTGAATGAAAGACAGTTGGCTGAAAAAGAAGCTACTTTTTATAAAATAAATCGTGGTGGAGATATTACGTATCACGGTCCTGGACAAATTGTTGGATACCCAATTCTAGATTTAGAAAATTTCTTTACAGACATTCATAAATATTTACGCTTTTTAGAAGAAGTTATTATTTTAACCATTGCAGAATATGGTATAAAAGCAGAAAGAAGTCCTGGAGAAACAGGTGTTTGGCTTGATGTTGGCACTCCGTTTGCACGTAAAATTTGCGCAATGGGAATTCGATCTTCTCGTTGGGTTACCATGCATGGTTTTGCCCTGAATGCAAATGTAAATTTGGGTTATTTTGATAATATTATTCCGTGTGGAATTAAGGGAAAAGCAGTTACCTCTATGGAAGCTGAATTAAATAGAAAAGTAGATATCGAGGAAGTAAAATCTAAAATCTTAAAGCATTTTAAAACGCTGTTTGAAGTTGAAGATTTTATTGAGGCTTAGGATTTGGCTACTCGTGCAAGATGCTGAAATAAATTCAGCATGACAAATATTGACTAATATGCTATCTCTATAAATTTGTTTCACCTTTAAAGAAATGATAAAACAAGTTCTACAGGATAAATGTTAAGTAATACCGTGTCACCCTGAATTTAGTTCAGGGTCTCAGACTTAAGATGAGATACTGAGACACTATCCTAAAATCTGTGTAAGTTAAAAAACTCAGGGTTAAATTATTTATAGTTTAATCCTGTTTTCAAATAT
>NZ_WTLD01000024.1:705-11313 GCF_011379025.1 Polaribacter sp. 11A2H | reverse complement strand
TCGTACCTCATGAATCAGTTGTAAAAAGAGAAAAATAGTATCATCCCTTTCAAAGAAGTAGTTGTACTGGCACGAGCGGGACGCTCTCGCTAGCGGAGGCTAACTATTTTAATTCACTTTCTCAATGCTGGTGCGAGCGTCTCGCTCGTACCTCATGAATCAGTTATAAAAAGAGAAAAATAGTATGATCGCTTTCAAAGAAGTAGTTGTATTCGCACGAGCGGGATGCTCGCACTAGCGGAGGCTAACTATTTTAATTTACTTTACCAATGCCGGTGCGAGCGTCTCGCTCGTACCTCATGAATCAGTTGTAAAAAGAGAAAAATAATATGATCGCTTTCAAAGAAGTAGTTGTATTGGCACGAGCGGGACGCTCGCGCTAGCGGAGGCTAACTATTTTAATTCACTTTCCCAATGCTGGTGCGAGCGTCTCGCTTGTACCTCATGAATCAGTTGTAAAAAGAGAAAAATAGTATGATCGCTTTCAAAGAAGTAGTTGTATTGGCAAGAGCGGGAGACACTAGCGCTAGCGAATAAGAAGAAAACTTACAAAATAACTATTTTTTATTTCGTGGCAAGCATCAAAAAATTAAACCCTTGGCTATCGCCTTGCGATTAATTACCTTTGCCATATAAAATAACAACACAACAACAAATAAATGAGTAATTTACTTGCACCTTCAATTTTAGCAGCAGATTTTGCTAACCTACAAAGAGACATAGAAATGGTAAACAATAGTGAAGCAGATTGGTTTCATATTGATATTATGGACGGTGTTTTTGTACCTAACATTTCTTTTGGAATGCCCGTTTTAAAAGCAATTGCTAAACATGCTACAAAAACAATAGATGTACATTTAATGATTGTAAACCCAGATCAGTACATACAAACATTTGCAGATTTAGGTACCAATATTTTAACAGTACATTACGAAGCTTGTACACATTTACACAGAACCATACAAGCAATAAAAGCTGCAGGTATGAAAGCTGGAGTTGCTTTAAACCCACATACACCAATTGCCGTTTTAGAAGATGTAATTGAAGACTTAGATATGGTTTGTATTATGAGTGTAAACCCCGGTTTTGGCGGACAATCATTTATAGAAAATACCTTTAAAAAAGTAAGTCAATTAAGACATTTAATCGATTTTACAGAATCTGAGTGTCTAATAGAAATTGATGGAGGAGTTACCTCTTATAATGCAAATGCATTAATTGAAGCTGGAGCAAATGTTTTAGTAGCTGGTAGTTTTGTTTTTGGAGCAGAAAACCCTACTCAAACTATTGCCGACTTAAAAAAGACAATCGAATAATTGTTATATACAGTAGTAGACATAGAAACCACAGGAAATGGATATAAAGGTTCTAAAATAACCGAAATATCCATTTTTGTTTTTGATGGTAAAACAGTCATAGACGAGTTTACTTCTTTGGTAAACCCAGAGCAAAATATACCTGCATTTATTACCAATCTTACAGGTATTACAAATGCCATGGTAAGAAATGCACCTAAGTTTTATGAAATTGCAAAAAAGGTAGCCGAAATTACAGAAGACACTATTTTTGTTGCGCATAATGTTAACTTCGATTATAATATTATTCACGAAGAATTTAAAAATTTAGGCTTCGATTTTAAACGAAAAAAACTCTGTACCGTTCGTTTAACTAGAAAAATAATGCCGGGTTTAAGTTCTTATAGTTTAGGGAATATTTGTACACATGAAAACATTGCTATTAATGGGAGACACCGTGCAAAAGGAGATGCAGAAGCAACCACAGAATTGTTTAGAAGATTGATAGAAAGAGATGATAATTTTACCATCAACTCTTTTTTAAACCCAAAATCTAGACAAGCCACCTTACCTCCTCTTTTAGACAAAAAAGTTGTGGATAATTTACCAGAAACTTATGGCGTTTATTACTTTAAAAATATAGAGAAAGAAATTATTTATGTTGGTAAAGCAAATAATATAAAGCAACGTGTAATCAGTCATTTTTATGACAAAAAGAAAAAAGAGCAAACCATGTGCATGGAAACTGCCGATATTTCTTTTACAAAAACAGGAAGTGAATTATTAGCACTCTTGCATGAATCTGCAGAAATAAAACACATTTATCCAAAATTTAATAGAGCACAAAGAAGAGCCGGTGAAGCTATTGGTTTATTTTCTTACGAAGACCAAAAAGGAATTATCCATTTAGCTTACAATCGTTTAAAGTTGGTACCCAACCCAATGATGAAATATTACACTGTTGCCGAAGCAAGAAATCATTTAGAACTTCTTTGCAAAGAATTTATATTGTGCCCAAAATATTGTCATTTACAAACCAACGTTGCGAGTTGTTTTCATTATCAGTTAAAAGAATGTAAAGGTATTTGTTGCGATAAAGAAACGGTAGAAGATTATAATAAACGTGTAAAAGAAGCTATTAAATCTGTAGGTATTGGTGCAGAGAACTTGGTTATTAAAGAACCCGGTAGAACTGAAAACGAAGTTGGTTTTGCTTTAATTTTAGACGGTATTTACCAAGGTTTTGGTTATGTAGATATGCAGCAATCTGAAGAACTAGAAAACCCAGAAGATTATCAATTTTTTGTAGAACCAAAAAAAGACAATAGAGATATTCAGCGTATTATTGCTGCTTATTTAAAAAAACAAAATACTAAAACTATTTAGGTTACTTTACAAACAATACACATGTTAACTATGCCTTTTTCTTCTTAAAAAGCTATGAGTATTACAAGTATAAAAATGATATTTAAAAGGTTAAAAATATTTCTAGATAGTAATCTATTATTTTTTTTTAACAATTGAACTCGGTTAAAAAACGAAGTTATACCTTTTCCTTTTTTGATTTCTTTAATTTATTTATCCAAATAATAGTACCTGTAACAGGTAAACTTGTAGCGATTAAACACACAAAAAAATAAATTATTTTAGAAAACAGACCATAAATCTCTCCGGTATGAATCGGTTTTATTAACGATGCAAATTGTACATTTAAGGGGTTGTCTTTAAAATAATCTACCGCTAAAACTTCTCCATACTGCGCAACAAATAATAGGTCTGATGTTACCGGAGAAAAGTTAGCATCATTCGTTTTACTAAAGCGATAGTAATTCTTTTTTTCACTAGGAAAGGTTACTGATAAATCTCCTTTATAATCAAGAGTTTTATTGGCTATTAAAATTGCTTCATCAACCGAAATCACTTTATTACTTGGGGTATTTTCTATAAGAAACTCTGGACTAGAACGGTTAAAAATTTGAGTTCCTATTAAATTTCCCAAACCATCTTTATAACCTTCAAAAGACCAACACAAGCCAGTAATACCCATAATTATAATAAATATACATGTGTAGAAGCCTAATGTATTATGTAAATCGTAATTTATACGTTTCCAATTGGCCTTGGTTTTAATTTTAAAACCTTGTTTTATATTTCGCCATTTTAGCTTTTTAGGAAACCATAAATAAATACCAGAAAATGAAATAATTAAAAAGATAATGGTAGCAACACCTACAATAGGCCTTCCTATTTTAGCATCCAACAAAAGCCATCTATGTAATTTAAATGTTGTTGCTAAAAATGCATCTGCACTTGTTTTTTTTAATGTTATTATTTCACTAGAAAAAGGGTTGACCAACACCCTAGAACCACGCCTCTCTTTTAGATTTTTTTTTACATTAAAAACATACGGTTTCTTTGGGTCTGCAGCAATAGTTACCCCGGCTACAAAACCTATTTCAGCAACTTTTAAGGTGGTTACTAAAGCGCTTACCGTCTCTTTATTTGCTGTTTTTTCAATACTAAAATCATCAGCAAAAAAATCTTTTATTTCATGATAAAAAGTTAAAATTGTTCCGCTTATACACACTAAAAATAAAATAATTCCACTAGCCAAACCCAACCATAAATGAATATCGTTTATAAGCTTTCTAAAAGAATACCGAGTTGTTTTTTTCATTATTAAAGGTTGTGTACAAAAATGAGTTACTTATTTTATTTTAAATAAAAACGCAAATATAAAACTCAAAACCAGATACACAAAACTTATTTAGATTAAATATAAATAATAATTTTAAAAACTCTTTTCTTCTAAAAAGAGTTTAACCTAAAAAAGATTAACCGCTATAATAAACAAAAAAAAGAGGCTTTATAAAAGCCTCTTTCTTACTAACTAACCAATATAAAAAACCACTATAATTTTGCTACCAAATATTTTACTAAATCCCTTGTAGTAACTATTCCTACTAGTTCAGAATCTTCAACTACTGGTAAAGCATGAAATCCTTTTGTTGTTAATAATTCTGCTGCATCTTTAATAGATGTATATGGCGGAATTGCTGTAATATTTTTATCCATAACCTGTTTTATTGTAAATGTATTATTTACAAAGCTATTTACAGAAGTTCCGTCTTCGGTTAAACGAGATTCACTAACTTTCTGTATATCAGAATAACTTAGCATACCTATAATTTCTTTATCACGAACTACAGGAATATGTTTTATTTTATGTTCTATAAACATCTTTTCTGCAGTTACTAAATCTCCATTAACATTTAATGTAACTAAATTTGTTGCCATTATTGTAGATATCGGCTCGTCTCTTCTCATAATTTAATCTTTTAATTATACAGACAAATTTCTGAATAAAACCAAGTTTAAAAGATGATTTATATCAGTTTTATAAAATTTAAGAAAACATTTTACTAATCAATAAAAATAATTACATTTTTTTTCTACAAATAAAAAACAAAAGAATTTTAAAACTAAACCGCTATTTACTTCGTATATTTTTATAATAAGATGCGAAATTAATTCACTGAAATACAAATAATAAGTCCTATTTAATTAATAAAATTTTACTTTTACAAAAAATACAAAAACTTTTTTTCATGACTAACCCCCTAAAAATAATGAAGCGATTTAAGGAAATGCTTCATTTTAAAAAAGCACACTTTTTATGTGTCTTTATTCTATTTACAATAAACAGTTACACACAACTTCTAAGCAGTAATTTTGAAACATCCCCATCTAACTTTGTAACAAATACACCTGATACGAATGGTTATGAAAACCCTAATTGGAATATTGAAACTTTAACAGAAACATTTTCTATTAAAGAAAGCAACAAGATTCCTTTTATCAATAAAACCAATACCTCAACTCAATTAAAAAAAACAGGTTATAAAGCAGTTACTATTGCTATGGTAGATTCAGATAATGATGGTATAGACGATGCTACAGATATTGATGATGATAATGATGGTATTTTAGATGTTAATGAATGTATGACACTAGATACAAATAAGTTAGTTTATACTTATACAGGTGCAGATCAAACATATACTATTCCTTCTAACACAAAATCTATAACTGCTAAAATTTGGGGTGCTGGTGGTAGAGGAGATGAACGACCAGGTAGAGGGGTTGGAGGTGCTGGCGGATATACAGAATTAACAATTTCTAAAGATAACATTATAAATAATACATTAATACTAACAGTAGGTCAAGGAGGAGATTCTTCAACAGGTTCTCTCACCTATGGAAATGGTGGTGCAGGGTATTCTGAGGTATTTAATAGAGCTATAAGAAACTTTGGTGCCGGTGGTGGTATGTCTGCCATAAGTTACACCTCTTTAAAAAATCCCAGTTCCGTAACACAAGCAGATTTAATTGCTATAGCTGGTGGTGGTGGTTCTATGCCTGCTTATTCAAATGCCAGAACGCATGCTGGAGAAGGTGGCGGAACAACTGGTGGGGATGCAACAGACAATCGTTCAGCTATAAACGGACTTGGTGGTACTCAAACAACAGGTGGTGGTAGCACAAACGGAAATTCTGGTTCTTTTTTACAAGGTGGTAATTCTAGATTAAATGGATCTGCAGGTGGTGGTGGTTATTATGGTGGTGGTAGTGGTTCTTTTGCAAATAATGAAGAAGGTGGTGGTGGTGGTGGCTCTAGCTATATTTTATCAGCAGCAACAAGCTCCCTTACAATAAAAGGTAGTATTCAAGCGCCTCCTATGTCTGGAGACAGTGATTATATTTCTGGAGTTGGTATTGGTGGAAACACGAGTGCTCAAAATGGTGGTAATGGCTTAATTATATTAATTATAACTCTTGAGTGTGATGACGATGGAGACGGTATTTTTAATAGACTCGATTTAGATTCAGACAATGATGGCATTCCAGATAACATAGAGGCACAATCTACAAAAGACTATATTACTCCTTCAGGAAATGACTCTGACAATGACGGTCTAGATGACGCTTATGACAACAATCTAAGTGGTAGTGTTAATTCTATTGGCATAAACCCAACAAACACAGACGCAAGCGCAACCACAAGTGCAGATACAATACCAGATTATTTAGACCTAGACTCTGATGGTGATGGTATATTTGATGTGGTAGAATCTGGTACAGGTTTACCAAATAATGGTAACGGAATGTCTACCGGTACTTTTGGTATTAATGGTTTAAATGATCTTGTAGAAACAGGGAATACAGATTTAGGGTATACAGATGTTAATGGTGTTTTTGACAACACACAAACTGATAATTTTACAGATACGGATGCAGATGTACTCACTTTTGGAGATGTAGATTATAGAGATATTACAGATGATGGAATTGCCATGATTACCCAAGTATATCAGTTTGATAATGATACCAATACAGACAAAGACAGATGGATAGAAATTACAAACATTCATGCCACTAAAAGTATTGCCGCTAGTCTTATTCAAATTCAATTATATGTAGATAGAACTGGTGCACAAACAACTGCGCCAACTACTTCTTATACATTTCCAAATATATTAGCTCCTGGTACATCAATATTATTAAAAAGCACTAATACTGCAATTACTAATTTTGATAATTCGGATATAACAAGAGTAATTACTAGCGATGCTTTAACCAATATTGAAGGTGCTAATGACATGATTACCTTATCATCTACTAATAATGCTTCTTCGTATGATAACAGATATGATGTTATTCAAGCATTTGCTGATAAAACATCACAAGTAAGAATAGATGAAACATTAACACCTAATAAAAACTACAATGCTAGTAAATGGGTAGTATTTATAGATGATGCAATTCTACCTTATCAACCAATTGGTGATGAAACTGTTGCAGGAACTAAAAGACATCCACAAGATCCTTTAATTTCAGAAATTAAAGCTTCTAGCACAGAAGCAAATACGTTGTTAGGTTTGCATAGAATTAATAATACTACATCAACATCTACGAACAATTTGTATACAAATGGGTATCCAGACAGATCTCGTTCTGTAGTAATTGATCAAAATTTTGAACACAACGCGAACAAATTAAGCGCTAGAAAACTAAAAGTTGAATCTGGTAACACGTTAACAGTAACCAATCAATTATTAGTAGTTACAAATGATATTACTTTAGATGGAGATATTCGTTTAGCAGGTACATTAGCTCAATTAGTACAAACGCATGCAACAACCTCTAAAATATTTGGCGCTGGTAAACTTTTAGTAGATCAAGATTCTGAAACACCTAGTTTATATAGATATGACTATATGAGTTCTCCTGTTAATTCTACCACAAACACCTATACAATAGAAAGCGTGTTAAAAGATGGTACAGACACAAGCAACCCAAAAGATATTAAATTTATGTCTGGTTATGACGGAGCTGCTACAGACCCAATTACTCTTGCAGATTTCTGGGTTTACACCTATGCTCCTGCCTCTAGCGGTAGAGCTAACTATGTACATAAATATAAAAATGGTATAATAAATAGAGGAGATGGTTACATTTTTAAAGGTCCAGGAAAAGCACAAAACTATACTTTTGTAGGCACCCCTAATGATGGTAATTTTACAACAGCTGTATCTATAGGTACCGGAAATGATTACTTAATTGGCAACCCTTTTCCTTCAGCTATAAATACTAGAAAATTTATAGAAGACAATCTAAGCAGTACAACTGGGACTCTATATTTCTGGGAACAACAAAAAAGTAAATTAGGAGAAAATAACGGAATAGACGGACATGTATTTGGTGGGTACATTGGTGGGTACGCAACTATAAACTTAACTACATCTGCAGCTGCTAGCTCTATAGCTGATAATAATAACAATGGTACTGGAGGTACAGGAAGTAGCAGTAATACATATAAAACGCCATCATCTTACATAGCAATAGCACAAGGTTTCTTTATAGTAGGTGATGATACTGGCGGAGATATCAACTTTAATAACAGCCAAAGAGCTTATATAACAGAGGGCACAGAATCTGTATTCTTTAAAGGAAATACAAAAAGGAGTAAAACAGCAATTTCAACAAACTTACTACCTGTTATTAAATTAGGTTTCGAGTATAAAAACACAGAAGAATTATTATTACACAATCAAATAGCAATTTCTTTTCAAGAAACAAATTCTTTTGCTTTTGATAAAGGGTATGATTCTGAAATATACCAAGTTGGTAACACAGATTTCTATTTTAAATTTCCTTCAGATGATAAAAACTATGTAATTGCGGGTGTACAAGAAATATCTAATGATTTAGAAGTTCCTTTAGAAATTAAAATGGATAACGCTGGTCAAGTAAATATAATGATAGATGAACTACAAAATGTATCTAAAAATATCTTTATTAACGATAAACTTACACAAACTTCATACAACCTTACAAATAAAAATGCTATCTTTAGCTTAGATAAAGGTACTTATACAGGTCGTTTTGTATTAGCATTTACCAAAAACACAACACTTAGTGTAAAAGATGCTATTGTATCTAAACAGACAAGTATTTATGCCGATAACAAGAACAATAATATTGTAATTTCTAAAAACGAAGAAATACATATTAATAATGTAGAATTGTTTAACATTCTTGGCAAAAAAGTAACCCTTTGGAGCATTAAAGAACAAAAAAACACCTATCAATTAGCTATAAAAAAACAAATACCAACAGGTATTTATATTGTAAAAACACATACTGACAAAGGCATAATTAATAAAAAAATTATAATTAGACACTAAAAAGCAATAACCCTAATAATTAAATAAAATGATGATACTTACCCAGCTTCCTCCTCCTGCTGGTCCTCCCCCACCTCCAGGACTAGAAATAAATCATGAAATTTTAGCACTACTTATAGTCGCTATATTATATGGTGTTTTTATCATTATAAATACTAAAAATTTAAACTTTAAATAATTCTTTAAAAAAAGCTAGACCTATAATTGGTCTAGCTTTTTTTATCAAAAAATTAACACTAACTACACAATAATTCATAAGAAAACAGTACTATTAAGTTCTTTATTGCTAAAAAAAATGTAAAATCCTATAAAAAAATTAAAAAAATCATTACTTTCGTATATAAAAAAAACCCTCTATGGCTATCCCTCACAAACAAACGAAGACACTTCGTAGTAAATTCGACAATACTTTTTTTTCGTTATTAACTTCTAAAACAGCGGCTGCATTAAAACTATTCTTTTTTGCAAGTTTCTTATTTTTCTCTAATTCTAAAGCATTTGCTCAAACTGTAGTTGTAAATACATCAACAGTACAATCTAACTTTTACACCGTAACTGGCGGACCAAAACAAATTTCTTTTGTTATCACCGGAGGTCAAGGAGGACACGGATCTCAAGCTTATGGAGGTCAAGGGGCTACTGCTAGCGCAACGTATAACCTAAACGATGGAGATGTTATTAGGTATTTAGTAGCAGAAGGAGGTCGTGGAGGTAATAACACCGGTGGTGGTGGTGGTAGTACAGCTATTTACATTAATAACACAATATCACTTATTGCAGGTGGTGGAGGTGGTGGAGGTGCTGCTGGTGGTCGTGGTGGTACTAACAATCTAGATGGTACTCCCGGAACTGGTACTGCATTTGGTGCTGCTGGTACTGGTGGTAATGGTGGTGCTGGTAGTGCTAGTGGTGCTGCTGGTGGAGGATTCAATACCCCTGGTGGTAATGCTACAACAGGTGCTACTTTTGCTACTGGTGGTGGTGTAAGATCTACTGATGGATCTTTTGCATTAGCCCTTGGAGGTAATTCTACATTAACTTCAGGTAATGGTGGTAGAGGTTTTACTGGTGGTGGTGGTGGTACTGGTGGTTTTACTGGTGGTGCTGGTGGTGGTTTTTCAGGTGGTGGTGGTGCCGGTACTGGTACTGGTAGTACTGCTGGTGGTGGTGGTTCTGGAGTGAATACTGGTATAACTGGTTATGTTTCCAGTACAATTATTGCTGGTGTAGATGCTCTAAATAATGGAGCTTTCTTTACAAACGGAAATAACGGTAGTGTAAATATTACAGCAAAAGACTTAACAGATACAGATAGTGATGGTATTGCAGATGTTAATGACGAAGACAGTGACAATGATGGTATTCTAGATGTTGTAGAATGTCCTAACTTTAGTTTTAGTAAAGATTTAATAATTAACAATGCAAACGCAGGTCTAATAACAGTTGTAGAAGGTGGAGCGTCTGGTACCCCTTTTGTTAATGATGCTGGTCCAAATAATAATGAACCAGGTTTAAGATATACTGACCAAGCGTCTGAAGTAACTTACTACAGGTTAAATACACAA
>NZ_WTLD01000024.1:0-695 GCF_011379025.1 Polaribacter sp. 11A2H | reverse complement strand
GGTAAAGACTATACATATATAGATGGTAATAATTTAGTTTTTAGAATCTTTGTACAAGACCCTGCTGAAGATTTTTTCGGAGGTACTACAGATATTCGTATAGGTAGTGGTGGTACTCAATACACTATAGATTTAACAGAAGCTCCTTATGGAGAAACAAAACCTACAGGATCTGATTTTACAATTACAGTACCTTTAACGGCAGCTAGATTTGGCGTAACACAAGCTGCATTTGAAACCGTTATTGCATCTTTAGACTATATAGATATTAGAGCAGAATTTTGGTTAGGTGCAACAGGTATTTTAGAAAGTGAACTTGTTCCTCTTCTAAATGACCCTTGTGATTTTGATAATGATGGAACTCCAGATTATTTAGATTCAGACTCAGACAACGATGGTTGTTCAGACGCAGATGAAGCGTATTTTGGTACGGTTGCAAATGCAGATGCAGACAATAATGGCTTTTATGGTACAGGTGTACCAATAGTAGATGGTACTGGTAAAGTAACTGGCGCACCATATACTACTACACCAAATGCATATTATATAAATGGAAATGTAAATGCATGTAATGACAATGACAATGATGGTATACCAGACGATGTAGATTTAGATGACGATAATGATGGTATTTTAGATACAGAAGAATGTATATTTACTGATAAGCAAGCTACTAGAGTAGGAAGTGGTAATAC
>NZ_WTLD01000023.1:0-12815 GCF_011379025.1 Polaribacter sp. 11A2H | reverse complement strand
TTTATTATTTATTATCGTTGGTTTATTGGGGAAAATGCTCGCATATTTAAACGCAACAAACCATACACATAAACGTTAGCACCAATTAGAACAAACCTATGAACAACATTACAACTGAACAGAATAATCCTAATCTAATTGAACTATTAAAAGCTCAAAGAATGGCTTACAGTCAATGTAAAAGATTTCAGTTTTTTGATGTAATTAGTATTTTAATAGCAATTTTATTTCCTTTAATCGCCTTAATGAAACCGGAATCTCAAAATGCTATAAATGCTTTTGGTGTTTTATGGACTATTGCATACTTATTAACCGAATTATATCGAAAAAGTAAAACAACACAAGGAGCAACAATACAAGAACAATTTGACACAGAATTATTCGGATTAAATTGGAATAAAGTACTATGTAAAAGCAAAATTAATATTGATACAATCCAAGAATTGTCTTCCAAATACAAAAATAATGATTTACAAAATTGGTATTCAATAGAAATTGACAATTCTTTACCAAAAGAAATAGCGATTATCCTTTGCCAAAGAATTAACTTTTCTTGGGAAATCAATCAACGCAAAAAATTTGTTAGATTTCTTGCCATTATTACGGTTTTGTATTATCTGATTTATATAATTATTGGATTTACAAAAAACATAGGTTTCTTTGATTTACTAATCCTTCTTTCACCTTCTATTCCTTTCTTGGTTTTCAGTGTACAAAATATTTTATCATTGAAGAGTCATATAACTTCTAAAAACGAAACTTTAAGCTACATTGATTCTGAATTAGATAACTATAAAACTTCAAGAACAATAACCAGTTTAGAACAGTTAAGACAAATACAAGACACTATTTTTACAGAAAGAACTGTAACCGAAAAAGTTCCTGATTGGTTTTATAGACTAAATAAATCAACCAATGAAAAATTCATTGATAACCTAATTATTAAAATTCAGAATAATTTTTAAATATGTCAGTTTTAACACATCTTCAAAGCACAATTAATGCAGTCAAAATTGCTGAATGGGAAAGAAATTCTATAGATACTTCTATAAATACATTATCTCGAAAGCTTGGAAATTATTTCAATAATTTGAATTCAAAATTTGTTTTTGGTTCATATGATAGACGAACAATTTTACGTCGAAGTAAAGACCCAAATTCAGATGTTGATTATATGGTAGTTTTTAATGACGGTGCGAATTATCAACCACAAACTTTAATGACAAGGTTGCTAACTTTTGCTAATGCTAATTACTCTCGAAATGAAATAAAACAATCTTCGCCAACTATAGTAATAGAATTAAGTTCAATTAAATTTGAATTAGTACCTGCATATGAAAGTTGGGGAAATTATTACATACCAGCACCAGCAAGTTCTTACACGAATTGGATTTCATCAAATCCAACAGGTATGAAAACCGAATTAAACAATAAACACAACCAAAACAATTATCTTATTAGAGATTTAATTCAACTTTTAAAGTATTGGAACGTAAAAAATGGTAAAGTATATTCTTCCTATGAAATAGAAAGATATGTTTTAGATAAATGGTTCTATTCTTGTACAAATTTGAAAGATTATTTTTATTCTGCGGTTGAGGGATTATCCACATATGGAAAATCAATATATAATACTTCGAAAATAACTCGTTTAAAAGGTATTATCGCACAAGCAAAAATTTACGAACAAAAAGGAATGAATTATTATGCTGAAATAGAAATACAAAAAGAAATATAACTGGTGCTAACACCGTATATAATTTATTGCTGGCTTATCGCTTACTTACGAAAGTCCTCGCGGACTTTCTTGGTCAGTAATTATTTACTAAATTAGTTGCTTAAAACACGCAACAAACCATATACAAAAACGTTAGCAAAAACTGGGTTGAATCGCCACAGAAAGGCATAAGTTCTTTTAAATAAGACTTTTGCTTCAAAGTTTTACGAAAAAAAATAGTTATTAAATATCTTGAGATAGAAAAAAGAAAAATGAGCATAAACAATAAGAACATCGACAAAAAGAAAAAAATAATTGAACACAATTTAAAAATAAGAAAAACGAAGGCTAATCGAAAAAGAAAACTCCAAGTTGCATTAATAATAATTATGACTTTAACCGCTTTATATTTATTCGATATTTTATAATTGAAGGAAAAGTTAAAGTTGAAAAAACTCTAACATTTAGCAAGTTTTCGGAATTGTAAAACGTTGAATTTACTCAAACTCTAAAAAAGCAAAAGAGCGAATTCTTACTCGAAATCTGAATTTTAAAGTCGAGAAAAAATTATAAAAAGAAAATAGAAATTACGGAAAAATAAGTAAAAAAATTAAACACGCATTTGCTAACACCGTGTAAAAAAAATTGCTTAATTTTAGCTTAACCAAAGTCAGTTCCATTTTTGCAAACAACAATTTTCCTGCGGAAAATAGCCGTTCACAAAAATCGCAACTTTCCATAACACAACAACGTTAGCATTCATAGACCAAAAATCACGTACTTAAAACAATAAATCATGAATTTTTACGCATTTAAATATGAAAAAAAGATTGACTTCCAATCAATAGAATTTCATGATTCAGAATATGTTCAAACTATAAAAAAAAATAATACTTATTTTTTTTTACACCAAAAGCTTTATGGTCATAATTATCCAGATGATTGGTCTGATCAAGAAACAAAAGAAACAAAAAGAGGAGTTGTTAATGGACTTGAACAATTAAAGGAACAAATATTTATTTTAATAAACATTGAAGAACAACATATATACTCAAGCTTAGATAGTTCAAAAAAGACAAATAAATTAATTGAAGAATTACTTCAAGTAGAATTTAAAATATATCATCGTTTAGTTGAAATAGATGAATTTGAATCAAAAATTTCAAAATTAACTGGAATAGTAATAAAACCTCAATCTTTACAACAAAAAACACTATTTACTAAAGACTTGCTGAATTTTGATAACCAAATTATTGATTTGTCAGAAGCTGAAGATTTTAAATTAGATATAAATTATGATTTAAAAACGAGTAAGAGAAAAGTTGTTAAAATGTACGAAAAATTAGTTGATGAATATAATGTTGGTGAAGTAACTTTTAAAGGAAGTAATGATGATAATTTATTTCAATTTAATAATCATTCAATCATTCAAAAAATACCTGTAAAATTATCAAAAAATGGAGAAGGTAATATATTTGACTATAAAGAAGTATATGAACTTTTAACAAATCAATTATAAATGAAAGTCAAGAATTTAACAAAAACATGTTTGATTTATTGGAGAAAATACAGAAGCTTTTTAATAGCAATTACTGTAATGATTTTATATGCCATAATTGATTTTAATTATTCAATAATTTCAAAGGATTTATACTCAACAAGCATTAATTGCTTATCAATACTCTTTGGGTTTAATATGGTTGTAGTAACTCACTACTTCTCTAATTCTAATTTTAATAATTTCTTAAAAAAAATAAATTCATTTAATTCATTTAAAAACAAGTATAAAAGCATAATTAAAATTCTAGTAATAAGTTTAATTGTTGTTTATATAATTTCAATTTTTGCAGAAATTAAATATTGTTTTTTTGAAATTATTACATTTAAACAAATTTCAAGTTACGCAGTAATATTTTTTAGTATTTATAATTTAATAAAAGCATATGACATTGTAGTTGAGTTTTTTAATGTATATGGAACAACTTATTCAAATACAATAGGAAATATTAACAACGAATAAACTACGAAATGCTAACACCGTATATAATTTATTGCTAGCTTCTCGCTTACTTACGAAAGTCCTCGCGGACTTTCTTGGTTGGTAATTATTTACTAAATTAGTTGCTTGAAACACGCAACAAACCATATACAACAACGTTGTAGGTAATGTAAAAAAATCAACAACAGTAATAACATATAATTTAATCTTAATGGATATTTTTTCAACCTTTCTTACCTCTGATGATAATTCTAACTTTAACATGCATGATTTTACAAGTTTAATTCAGATTGATAGGAATGAAAATAATATTACATGTGAATACATCTGTGAGATAAAAAAAGAAAGAAAAAAAACATTAGTTGATATTGATATCTTAAATAACATTACTGTTATATATCCTATTAATACAATCGAAAATTCAACATATTATTTAAAATCTAAATACAATATTACAAAATTAGTTTTTGAAGGGTATGAAATTGATATTCAAAAAACAGATTCTCATGATGACGCTATTTATGGACTTCCAAAAGGTTTTACTAAAACGTTAAAATTTGGACTTGGTTTTGAAAAAAAATATAAAATAATTTTATCAATTTTAAGTCAACATTTACAAAAATGTGAAAAAGTAACTTTCTCAACGATACAAAAAAGTAATATCAAAAACAACGAAATTATAATAAGTGATGATGATTACGACAAAATCCGCAGGGGAATTGATAGAAATCATGATTTATTTAACAAAGAGAGTTATTTAGCAAAGGAATCTTTTATACATAATACTCTTTTACATTCTATTAGCCCTGATAAATACCCTGAATTAAAAAGAGAACCCAGAAAAGATATTATATATAAAATTTTAAGAAACACCAACTTTAACAAAATATCAAAAAACGACAAACAAAGTATTTCTGAATTAAAATACAATACTGATTTAAGTTATTTATCTATTTTGGCATCAGAATTTGAAGAAATATTAACAAACAATCATGTTGAATCAAGATACCAAAAGTTTTTTGAGGAGAACCCTTTATTATTAACTATGATTTCAGGTTCGCCATATATTCAATTTAATAATCAAGCATATATAGGTGGTAAATCTTTTGATAATTCAGAAGGTCAATATCCTGATTTCTTACACAAACATAAAATAACAAATAATACATTTATTATTGAAATTAAAAGGCCTGGAGCGTCATTATTAGCAAAAAAACCTTATCGAGGGAAGGGTGTTTTTTCAGCATCAAAAGATTTATCAGGTTCAATATCTCAAATTTTAACTCAAAAATATCAATTAGAAACTGATATAGCGTCTTTAATTAAGAATTCGGATGACAGAAATGTTGAGGCATATAATGTGCAAGGAATAGTAATCATTGGAAAACTATCAAACCTTGAAGAAAAAAAAATGAAACGATCTTTTGAATTATTTAGAAATAATCAGAAAAATATAAAAATCATCACATATGATGAATGTTTAGAACAGTTAAATTTTTTGATTAACATACTTGAAGAAAATAATATAATTTTAAGTGAAGATGATAATTTGTGATAAAACACTACCTACAACACCGTGTATAATTAATTGCTGGTTTTAGCATATTTACGAAAGTCCTTTGGGACTTTCTTGGTTAGTGTTTTATTTACTAAATTAGTCGCTTAAAACACGCAACTAATCATACACAACAACGTTAGCTGTAATATTCCACGAAACTCAAAAAAAACACGAATAATTTTGAAAAACAATCTTCCTAAAAAATGTTATTGGTGTGGGAAAAGTTTAACTAAAGAATCAACTAAAAGAGAACACGTTCCACCTTTTAGTTTTTTCCCGAAAGGTTATCGAGAAAACTTAATGACAATTCCGTCTTGTGAAGAACACAACAATAACTTTTCTCAATTAGATGAAAAGTTTCAATTTTTAATTAAATCATTTCGGACTAATTATGTTGCTGAAAATGATTTACTTGACAGAGTAATCAGAGGATTAAGGAGAAAAGAAAAAGAAAACTTTGTTAAGGAATTAGAACAAAAAACAAAATTCGGAGAAATTAACGGAAAACCTCATTTGTTTCTTGAATTAAATAAAAACGAACCTGAATTATTTATAGAAAAGATTATTAGAGGAATTTACTTTTATCATAAAGAAAAACCTGCAAAAGGAATTATACAAAGCTTTTCAAAAAGATTTATAAATGAAAATGTTGACGTATTTGCAAGTATCGATTTCTTAAAAAAAGATTTGAACCCACAAATTCTGACAATTGGAGATTATAATAATCCACAAGTGTTTAAATATCAATATTTAGATAGTTTTGGAGTATTTGCAATTTTTATGCAATTCTACGAAGAAGCTGAATTTATAGGTTGGGTTTTTCCAGAAAACTTTACATTTGATTAAAAAAAATACTACAGCTAACACCGTGTATAATTAATTGCTGGTTTTAGCTCACTTGGGAAATTCCTTCGGAATTTCGCCGTTCGTGCTTTATTTAGTAAATTCACTGCTTAAAACACGCAACTAATCATACACAACAACGTTAGGCACAATAAAAAAAAATGACCGAAAAAGTAAGAAAAATTTATTCAGCAATCCAACAAATTCCTGAAAATGAATTGACCCAAACTGTTATTAAACCAACATTAGAAAAGTTAGGTTTTCTAAAGGTTGAATTTTATGGAGGAACAGATGAAGAAGGAAAAGATTTATTGTGTTGGAAAAAAGACCCACTTGGAGAAATAGTTTTAATAGTTGCTCAGGTAAAACACTTTAAATTCACGAATAAAGCTTCTGGAGGAAAGAGTTTTCAAAATGTAGTCAATCAGCTCACCATGAGTTTACAAAAAAGAGTTCAATACTCTGACAAATCTTCTCATATCCCAGAACAAGTTTACTTAATATCATCTAAAGAAATAGATTCTAAAAACATAAAAGGTAGATTTTCTGATTACCCAGACATTAATCAAAATAGAATTAAAATAATTGATGGTTATAGATTGTCAGAATTAATCCTAAAAAATTGTCCTGAAATTGCAAGTAAATTAATAAATGAAGATATTGATTTGACTTACTACTCCTCAGAAAATTTAACAAATGATATTTTATTAAAAGCTTTAGGTTTTAACAAAAAATTAAATTTAAAATCAATCTACACAGATATAGATTTTTCATTAGGTAAGCACACTACAAAATTGTTCTTTAATCTAGAATTTAAAGGTAAAATTGAAAAATTTAATTTAGATAAAAAAGAGTGGGGTAATTTTCAAGTTGACTTTGGAAAACTAAGTAGACAGGAAATTGATATTATTCTAAATGAAAATATTGAAGACGTTAAAGCAGCTTATAACGAAGAGTATATACAGTTTAAAAAATGGGAAGATGCAAATCAAAAACTCAAAATTAAATTAAGCAAAGAAGAAGACGTTTTTAAAAAGGCGGTTAAAAAAAATGAAAGAAACTGGAATTATTATCGAAAAGCACGAAATGTTCATAATAATCTATTAAAAAAACAAATCAAAGAAAAATCCAAAAACAAAGCTCTTTCAGAACAAATAAAAAGAGAACAGTCTGAAATCAAAGAACTAGAGAAAAAGTTATCAGACGTTTTATCTATTGAAAAAGAAATTGAAAAAATTTCACAAAACATTGAAAAACATTCTCTAAAAAAAATAGTGCCTAAATATTATTTTTCAATAAATGGAAATAAAATTGAAGCACTTTTAGAAGAAGATAAAAAATTTATAAAAACTGAAATTTCAAAGTTCAATTCTAAAGCTCCGTCCAAAAATGAATTGAAATTGTATCTGCAAAAATGTGATATAATATTCAAACGAAGTTTTATACTCCTTGGCAACGTACATATTTTACAATCCTTAGGTATAATCAAGAAAGTTGTATTTCGAAAATCTTTGGATTCTACAAGATTTAAGTTACCTATAAACAAAATTTTTGACACTAATTTAAATCTCGTATTATTAGGAGAAGCTGGTGCAGGAAAAACTACAAGTTTACAGATGTACGCTATAAATAATAAAGAGAATGAAGAACGAATAATTTTGTGGGCACCATTAATTAGATTAGTTCAAAAATGGTCTTTAAACAGTAAGAAAATAGATTTAAGCACAAAAATAGAATCATTAGATTTAGCCATATGTGAATACTTACAATCAAAAAATATAAATTTAATTAATAACGAAATATTAGATATTTTCAACAGAAAAAAAGTCGTTGTTTTATTTGATGGATTAGATGAATCAATAAAATCTAACGAATGGTTACCTGAAGCCATAAACTATTTGGCTAAAAAATACGCAAATTCATTACAAATTATTGTCACCTCAAGGATGACTGGCGAATACGTAGAAAAGTTAGATTTTTTAACTGTAACTTTATTGCCATTCACTCAAACACAAAGAAATCAATTTATAAATAATTGGTTTGAAGATGATAATAGCGATGCAAAAGAAAAGGTTATTCTTCATTTTAAGAAAAATAAATCCATCGATGAAACTACAAGAAATCCTCTTTTGACAACAACTTTATGTGTTCTAGCAAAACACGATTTACCTTTGCCAAATACAGAAATTAAACTTTATGATAATCGCTTAAAACTATTAGCTGGTTATTATGATAATGTAAAGAACATCCCTTCAAGAATTTCAACCACTCCACATAATCTTGAATATCTATCAAAGAAGATAGCTTATTATTTACATTCCAAATTTATTAGAGAACTTGAATATTCTAAACTAGAAGAATTCGCAATCAATTGTTTGTCCAGAACTTTATCACCAGAAATGTCAAAAAAAGCTTTAAAAGAGCTAATTGACCCTTGTAATATACTAGTTCCAATGACAGATACTGGTAAATATGGTTTTGGCCATTTAAGATACCAAGAACATTTAGCGGCTTCAGAATTATTGACAAGCAGAAGTGTTAATATTCCATATTTAATGACTCAAGTTTGGTGGAAAGAATCACTTTTATTCTTTTCTCAAATGAGTGATAGTTTAATTTGGTTAGCAAAAGATGTTGGGCATTTCATAAGTGACGAAAACTTTAAGAAAACATTCAATGAACTAATCGAATTGAGACCTGAAAAAGAAAAGGAAGAAATTAATCTTCAAGTAAAAGAATTTGTTGAAAATTTTGATTTAGTCTATAACGAAAATAATAATTTATAATAAAGAAAATTACTGTGCCTAACACCGTATATAATTTATTGCTCGCTTCTCGCCTACTTACGAAAGTCCTCGCGGACTTTCTTGGTCGGTAATTATTTACTAAATTAGTTGCTTAAACCACGCAACAAACCATATACAACAACGTTGGCATTCATTAAAAACAGCACTTAAAATTGACAGAATTAGATTATATTATTAAGCAGATTTCCAAAACGAACAAAAAGAATTTTGAAAATTATGTAATTACTCGAATTTGGCACGGAATTAATCAAAGTGATATAAAATTTACAACTCAACAATATGTAAATCGACCAAATGGACACGCATTAACTGATATGTATTTTCCACAATTTAACTTACATATTGAAATTGACGAACCGTTTCATAACAAACAAAAAGAACTTGACATAAATCGTGAAACTGATATAATCGAAGCTACTAATCATAAAATTGAAAGAGTCAAAATAACTAATGATATTAATTTCATTAATGAACAAGTTGACAAAATAATTGAGAATGTAAAAAATTCACGATTAGCTAAAATTAAAAACGATACATTCAAACCTTGGGATTTAGAAAAAGAATTTAATCCAAACTTTCACAGAGAAAAAGGTTATTTGGATATTGAAGAAAATCCAGCATTTAGAACAATTTTAGATGCAAGTAATTGTTTGGGACAAAACTATAAAGGTGTTCAACGAGCTTGGTTTAAAAGTAAAGTTTATGAAAATCATAATTTATGGTTTCCGAAGTTTTACGAAAATGCAGATTGGGATAACAAAATGGTTGAAGACGGAAAGACTATAATAGAAAAATGTAAAATAGAAGGCAGAAAAGACACTCATTATTACGATTTAATAAATAGTCCAATAAAAAGAATTGTCTTTCCACGAAGTATTGATAATTTAGGTTTCATTTTATACAAGTTCAAAGGAATATTTGTAACCGACAAAGAAAGGTCAAGTCCTGAAAATGGAATGGTTTATAAACGAATTGATACTCGATTTGAAATGAAAAAATAACGAAATGCCAACACCGTATATAATTTATTGCTGGCTTCTCGCCTACTTACGAAAGTCCTCGCGGACTTTCTTGGTCGGTAATTATTTACTAAATTAGTTGCTTGAAACACGCAACAAACCATATACAAACACGTTAGGCACAATTAAAAACCAAATCCTGAATGACAATAATAAAGGCTACAAATACAAAAACCGACAAACTAAAATGGTTGATTTATATTGTACTCGGAATTGGTCTTTTAACCTACATTATTAAATATTCTGAATGGCATTTTATTTCTAAATTTATTTTTTCATTTCCATTAGTTATAAATCTATTATTCGATATTTATTATCTAAAAAACATAAAACCCGCTATTACGAATATTGAATTTTCTGAATCACTATTAATTATAAATAGAGAAAATATAAAAAGCAGGAAAATTAAATTATCGAATTTAAAATACTCTATTAAAAAGTGGAAATTTGACAAACATAAAACCGAGATTGAACTAAAAGAGAAAAAAGGTTTACTATTTAAAACGTCTGAAAGATTACACATAAAAAACTGGGAGGAAATATTTAAAATTGAAAAAGAACTTGAAAAGAATAAAGTTCCAAGAGTTGAATGGAAACCAAAAACTATTTGGAGAAAATATTGGGGAATTTTCTTAGATTTATTTTCTATGACAGTTACAGATGGAGATTTAGGAATGATGGAATATCAAGAAAATTTAATAGCAGAAAATACTGAAAATCCTATTGAAAAAAAATAAAAGTGCCTAACACCGTGTATTAAAAATTGCTATATTTAGCCTAACCAAAAGTAGTAGCATTTTTGTGAACAACAATTTTCCTTCGGAAAATAGCCGTTCACTTAAAACGCAACTTTAAATACACAACAACGTTGTGTAAAATTTAAAACAGAACTAAAGAAGAAGAAAAACTTTAATGAATTTAAAAAAACTACTAGAAAAAGGATACTTCCCAAAAGAACTTCCTCCTCCATTTGAAACAAAAATATTTGCTGAAAAACATCAAATTATTAGTAATCGGTGGGAGAAAATAATTAAGGAGGAAAAAAAACAAAAAAGAGGGGAAACTAAACCAAAAGCAAAAAAAAGATATATAGAAAAATATGGGAAATATACTAGTTCACAATTGGCTATCTTTAGTATATCAAAAGGAATTTATTCAAGAAGAAAACTTGCATTACCTAATCCTAAACAATATTTAGACCTTTCAAAGGCAATCATTGAGAATTGGAGTTTATTAAGGAAAACATATAAACTAAGTCCATATTCAGAAAGCACACCAATTGAATCAGGTGCGAAGAGAGCCGTCAGAACAAAGAGTAATTCATGGAGCAATTTTAAATTTGAAATAATTGAAAAATCTTTCGATAAAAAAATAGAATTAAGATTAGATATTTCTCAATTTTATCCTACAATATATACTCACTCAATTCCTTGGGCAATACTTGGTAAGGAAAAAGCTAAAAAATTATTTAAAATATCTGCAACTGATAAAGTAAGATGGGACAAACTTTTAGAACAAAACAATAAAGAAGCTAAAGCATATAAATCTGCTGATTTTATTGATAACCTCGTTAGAAATTGTAATGACCGACAAAGTATAGGTTTATCTATTGGCCCAGATACATCATTTATTTTGGCTGAAATTATTGGAAATAGAATTGATTTTGAAATTAATAAAAGATTAAGTTTAATTAATCATTCTGGAACGAGATATTATGATGATTATTATTTATATTTTAACACAAGAAATGATGCTGAAAATGCTTTAAAAATAATTCAACAAGTTCTTTATGAATTTCAATTAGAAACAAATGAAAGTAAAGTAAGTATTAATAATCTCCCATTTCAATATATTGAATTATGGTCTGACCATTTTGACAGATATAATTTTGTTCATTCTGACAAATTTGAATTAAGAAATTTCTTTAATCTCTTACACCAAACAATTAATTCTAATCAGAAAAATTCATCTTGGATAATTCATTATGCTTTAAAAAGGTTCAAAATTGGAGAAATAACTATTAAAGAAAAAGAATGGGAAATATTTCTCTCCTTTTTACTTCAAACACTAATAATTAATACCAGTGTAATAGATTTAATATTTGAAATTATTTTAACATATGAAGTTTATCTAGATAATAAATCTAAAGTTAAAATTAAAAATGTATTAACAACAATAATTCAAGAGCATATAATTCTTAACCACTCTTTCGAAGTCTCTTGGTGTTTATGGGTATTTATTTCATTTAAAATTAAATGTGATAAAGAAATTTTAGAATTAATATTAGAAAGTAAGGATTCTATTTCTAAAATATTATGCTTAGATTTAATTAATAAGAATTTATACAGTGGAAGAAAACCACAATTGAAATTAATTAAAGAGCAGTTTAAAACTTCTAGTACTACTGGTGAAAATTGGTTGTTAATTTATGAAACAATAAAAAAGAATTGGTTGGAGTTTGAGGATAATGAAATTATATTAGATAATGAATTTTTAAATATTTTAATAGATTTTGACATTTCATTCTATAACTCTGATAATCAAATAAGACCAAAAATGAAACTAGAAAAAGGAATAAATTTAGAGGACTTACCCGGGTTTGACGATTTACCTGGTTTTGAATTTAGTATGATTCCTACTGAGCGTGACGAAGACGAAGAAGAAGATGATGATGATGATCGTTACTAAAAAACTTTACACAACACCGTATATAATTTATTGCTGGCTTCTCGCCTACTTACGAAAGTCCTCGCGGACTTTCTTGGTTGGTAATTATTTACTAAATTAGTTGCTTTAAACACGCAACAAACCATATACAACAACGTTGGCAGTAATTAAAATGAAACTTTATCTAATAATTGAATTAATAAAT
>NZ_WTLD01000022.1:0-18276 GCF_011379025.1 Polaribacter sp. 11A2H | reverse complement strand
TGAGATTTAAAAGCAAACTATAAATGAACGAAACTAACAAACTAATATTGCTGTTAGCGGGTGCAAACTTACAACTCATTTTTAATCTAACAACTATCTTTTAACCTTTATTTTAATTTAATTTTACATTAAGTTATAAAACACTTATTTTAAAAGAGTTATAAATCATCTTTTTTTTATTTTATTTTGAAGAACTTGGATTTACAATTTATTTTGGAGTTCAAGGGATGGTTTTAACACATAGTAGCATAGAAAACATAGAAGAGTTGAGTAGCCTATTTTAGTGTGAATTATTTTTTTTCACTTTGAAGCTTGTTGAAATAGATATTATTTTTAAATATATTGTACTTGAAGTCTGTTTTACTAGTTAATGATAACTCCATTTTTGGCGCGATGTTTGTTCTTAATTTATTTTTTGGGGAAATTATATAAGAAGTCTACTCATGGAATATTGAAATGATCCCTTTAATATAGATTTTACTAAAAAAATAACAACATAGATCCTCTTACTAAATAAAACATTTGTCTATTAAGTATTTATTAGATATAAATGGAAAGTAAAATTGTTTCCTTCTTAAAACAGGCTTTCATACGAATGATGGATATTTATAGGAAACAAATCCTTTTTAGTTTTTGAAACCTGAAGAGGCTAAATTTATTGTTATCGGAATTAGGTTCTGAAACTATCTAGAACGACTAATTAATTCGCTGCACCTTTTTTACTGCATAGGTTTTGCGTAGGGCTTTGTATTATCACTGTCGTGGGACTTCTCAATATTTGTATGTGACAAATTTTGAAGTTGTTATAAAAGGTTTTATTCTATTTCCTTTACTAGGAATTCTTAACAGACGAACACTTTTAAATAAACAACAAAAAAAATGACCTCATAATGTAATAGAAAACGTAAGCTTTGGGTTTTATAAAAAAGCCCCTTCTAGTTTTTAAAACTTGAAGGGGCTGATATTTCTTATAAGAAATTGCTACATTAAACAAAAAAATTGTTTAGTTATGATACAAGTTAGCAAACTGGTTTAGCCCTGATTGAAGTGACATCCTTTTTGTTTTTTACAAAAAGATATAACGGAAAGCAGGAAACAGCTTCTAATACTAACTAGGATTTATCATCCATTTGAATTTAAAGTCTGTTTGAGGAACTACAATTCTTTCTGTAATTCGGTACATTCTGTCTGGTAACTTCATTAGATAATCTCTAGCTTTTTCTGCTTCTGGCGTAAGATTTGTAATTTTATCAATTTCCCAAGCTTCGTTTAACTTTCTTATAATGTCTACGTAATCGAAACCTGTATAAACACCAACTCTTTGTGCAACAATTGAAAAATCATCGAACAGAGTTCCTTTTTCTTCAAAAGATTCTCTTAAGTGCATTGCAGGCATTACAATTTTATATTTCATCATGTGTTGAAAAGCCAACATCATTTCACTAGGGTCTATTTTAAATATTTCTTTTACGAATTCTGTATATGCATGGTGGTGGCGCATTTCGTCTCCTGCAATAATTCTAGACATTTTAGCTAATGCTTTGTGTCCTTTTTTACGTGCAATTTTAGCTACATTGTTGTGTGAAATATAGGTTGCTAATTCTTGAAAACTTGTGTACACGAAGTTTTTATATGGGTCTGTTGAAGTACCAATATCAAAACCGTCTGCAATTAAGTGTTGTGTAGAAATTTCTACTTCACGCATATTTACTCGACCGGATAAATACAAGTATTTGTTTAAAACGTCTCCGTGTCTGTTTTCTTCTGCTGTCCAAGTTCTTACCCATTTTGCCCAACTATTGTCTGGGTCTTGGCATACTCCATCTAAATCTAGTAACCAAGATTCGTAGGTTGGCAATGCTTCTTCTGTAATGGTATCTCCTACTAATACAACCCAAAAATCGTCATGTAATTCTTTAGATAATTCTCTAATTTCTTCTACTTCTGAAATAAAAGAGTCTTTTTGAGAATTGGGTAAAAAATCTGTTGGCTGCCAGATTTTTTCTGCAGGGATTAAATATTTTTCCATGAAACGATCCATACTTTTTTCTAAAGTTAGCATCACTTCTTTTCTTACATTATGTATAGACATATTTTTATTTTATGTATTCTTTAATAACTGATTCTGTTTTTTCTAATAATTCATCAAAAGGTAAAGAGTTTATTTTTACGGGTTGATGTACTGTAAAAGTAATTGGGCTACCTAAACCTAATGGAAATTTTCCGTATTTAAAAATTTTCCAAGAATTATTTATGGTAATCGGCACAATATAGCCCTCTTTATTGACTTTTGCGATGACTTTTAGTCCGTTTATTGCAAACTGTTTAGGTTTACCGTCTCTACTTCTTGTTCCTTCTGGAAAAATAACGGCACTCCATTTATTCTCTTTTATTTTTTTAGAAAAGGCTATTAAAGCGGAAATTGCTTGTTTTGGATCTTTTCTATCTATTAGTGCTGCACCGCCATGTCTTAGGTTAAATGAGATACTTGGTATGCCTTTACCTAATTCTTTTTTTGATACAAATTTTGGTTGATGTTTTCTAAACGCCCAACTAATTGGCGAAATATCAAACATACTCTGGTGATTAGAGACAAATACGAGCGTACAATTTTCTGGTAATTTTTGCTTATTATCTATCTTTACTACTACTCCTAAAATTAAAAGTGTTTTGGATAAAAACCAGTTCATATAATCTACCACTAACTGGTGTCCTTTATATCCAAATATTTTTAAACCCAACCATTGTAATGGATGAAATATAACTAGACTTAAAAAAAACACCAATATAAAAATTGGAGATACTATATAACTTAAAATTTTCATTGAACTCTAATAAATGTTTCTGTAAATACAGAAATGTTAGTTATTAAAACCAGTTACTCCAAGGTATTCTAGAAAGAATTAATAATAAAGCAATACCATAAAAGATGGCAAATGTTTTAAATTTTGCTACATCTTCTGTTTGCTTTTTATGTTTAGACCAACCTATTGTAATAAATACAATGGCAATAACCATCATTAATGGGTGTTCTACTGCTAATAATCTAGCTGCTTTATCTCCCATAACTTCGCTTCCGTTTGCTTTTAATGCTTTATACCAAGGCGACATAAAATACCATCCTAACCCAATTAATAATTGAATATGAGATAGAATTAAGGTAAACAACCCTAATCTTAAATCTTTGTCTGTAAAAGCTCTTTTTTTAATAACACCTGTAACAGCATTAAATACTGTAAAGATTAAAATGGCTAAAACTAAATAAGCCCAATATGAATGTACGTCTTTCATTATATTTTTTAATAAATTTTTAAAGGTGTAAAGTTACTAATTTTAATAATAAAAAAACCACCTCGATTGAGGTGGTTTTTTAAAATAATTTTAAATTTAATAATTAGAAATTATATCTAAGACTTACATTCCAAGTTCTACCGAATCCAAAATAACCTTCATTTGCAGTATCTATACCCTTGTACAATGTACCATTAGCATCGCTAGACCCACTTGTAATATTAGTTCTTAATTCAGATAAATATTCTTTATCTAAAACGTTATTCATGTTTGCTCTTAAGCTTAATGATTTATTTCCTTCAGTTCCTAAATTAAATTTATAAGATACTCCAAAATCTAATAATCCGTAAGATGGTAATTCTAAATTTTCCTTAACAGCACTTACATTTGAATATAACTTGTCATAAAATCTATAATCAGAATCTATACTTAATCCTTTAAAAATATTATAATCAAAACCTAAACCAGTAGAAAATTGAGCTGCATCACCTACTTTACCTCCATCTACATCGACTAAAGTTGGTGCAGCAATAATATTTCTATCTTCATCTAAAGTTCTAGAAGTTACATTACCAACATACTCCCAATCACCAACAGATAAGAAACCTTTTAATTTAATACTTGAAGTAACCTTCGCAATAAAATCTACCTCAACTCCTTTGTGATATTGACTTTGACCAGTTGTTTCTTTTGTAGTAAGAACACCTCCTGAAATTCTTGAACTCGCATCTACTCTATCTTTCCAACTTGTGCTATATAAGTTTACATTAGCTTTAAAGTTTTCAGAAGAATAACTATAACCAAATTCTAATCCAAAGATTTTTTCATTTTGAGAAGAAGGGTTAATAGCATTGTTGTAACTGTTAAAGATATTATCATGGTATGGTTGACGAGAATAATAACCAGTATTCGTATAAAAAGAACTATTATCATCAAACTTATATGCTCCACCAAGTTTAATATTGTAACCTACATTATTAACTTTTTCTGAGTCTTGGTGCTCTGCTTCATAATCATATCTATCAAACCTTTGGTGATGTTGACTAGATAAAGCTCCTTGAAAAAACCCAGATAAACCATCTTTAGAATACTCTAATTGAGTAAATATACCTGCGTAAGATATTCTTTCACTATTGTCATAATCAATTCTTTGGTTCTCATCTGCTGAATTAAACATAGTACCCCAAGGATTAGCATCAAAACTTTCTGTTGCAGTAACAGCTACCACTGTTCCATCAGCAATATTATCTGTTCCTTTTAATTTTCTATCTTCTGTCCAAGAATTTAATCCGTGTAAATTTTCAACTTGTCTAAAGTGGGTACCATAATAGGTTCTTAAATCTGCACCAACATTCCAAGTAAGAGCTTCGTTAATTTTATGCTCAAAATTAGAAACCACACCAAACCATTTGTGGTTATTCATAGAAGATCTTGTAATATATGCACTGTTTCCAAAGTTACCATCTACTGCGGTAGCATTGTTTGCATAAATAGCATCATAATCAATAAGACCATCAGCAGTTCTTACTCTACTACCTCTATTTCCTGTTCCACCACCAACACCAAATGAAGCATAAGCTACTGTTGATAAACTAGAAGCATCAGAGATTGTATAATCCCAGTTTAAGTTTAAGACAGGTTTATGATAGAAGTTTCTTCGTTCTGACATATACTCACCCTTATAAGTACCCCAATTATCATTGTATTTTAATCCTTTATCTAAAAAAGTAGCTATACTTTTTGAAAAATTTTGATCA
The DNA here is from genome assembly GCF_011379025.1 of Polaribacter sp. 11A2H. Lineage (NCBI taxonomy): Bacteria > Pseudomonadati > Bacteroidota > Flavobacteriia > Flavobacteriales > Flavobacteriaceae > Polaribacter > Polaribacter sp. 11A2H. The sequence continues at coordinate 13,228 of NZ_WTLD01000022.1, read as the reverse complement.
TGATATTGTGGAGCACCCGTAATTAAGAAGTTAAAGTTATGATTATCATTTGGTTTATACCCAAAAGATATAAAATATGTTTGACCTTGACCTTTACTCCCATCATTATATCCATCTCCTTGCCAATGAGATAACATAATACTTGCTCCAAAACCTTTCTCATTAACACCTGTATTATAAGAAACTGATGTTTTATAATAGCTATCATTTGCAGTTCCTGCATAAAAAGAACCACCTTCTTTTTTATCTGTAGTTTTTGTCACAAAGTTCATTGTACCTCCTACAGAAGAAATAGCTAATTTAGAAGCACCTAATCCTCTCTGAATTTGTATTGCGCTTGCAATATCATTTACTCCAGACCAGTTAGACCAATACATTTTACCATCTTCCATACCATTAATTGGCTGTCCGTTTAATAAAAAAGCAGTATTAGTTTGATCAAAACCACGAACTGAAATTCTAGAATCTCCAAAACCACCAGATTGTCCAGCAACATAAACAGAAGGAGTATTAACTAAAGCCATTGTTACATCTTGTGTACCAATTTTCTTTTGAATTTCTGCAGCTTTAATTGTTGAAACTGCAACAGGGGTTTTTCTACCTCCAGCTAAATCAATTACACCTTTACCAACAACAACAACTTCATCTAAAGAATTTGCGTCTTCATCTAATTGAATTGACCCTAGATTTGCTTTCGAAGAAGAAAAAGTTACATTTTTTGATTCAAAACCAATAAATGAAACTTTAACAGTACCAGAATTAGTGTCTGCTGTTAGCGTAAATTTTCCATCAAAATCTGTTGATGTACCGTTTGTTGTGCCTTTTACAACAACACTTGCGCCTGGTAAAGGTTGGTTTGTATCATCTACAACCGTACCAGTAATTTTAGTTTGTCCTAAAACAGTAGCCGTTACTAATAGTAGTGCTACAAATAATAAGTTTTTAAAATTTCTCATTGTTTAATTTTATATTATTAAATGTTCTGCAAAATTCCTCTTTTTACAGACGTTTAATGTTAAGCTAATGTTAAGCTTTAACAAAAAATTAAGACACCTAAAGTACTAAAACTACACTTTCTTAACTGAAAACTATACTATTACAACAAAACAGGCCCTTTATTTAAAGTTACTAAATATTTAACATTTTTAATAAACAACAAAAAATATGAAAACCAATATTATACATACGCAATAACCCGCCAAATGGCGGGTTATTGTAAAATAGAAATTCTTTAAAATTATGTTTTAAGATTTATTCAATAATTTCTTAGCCATTTCTTTTCCTAGCTCTACACCAAACTGGTCATAACTATAAATGTTCCATAAAATACCTTGTGTAAAAATCTTATGCTCATACATTGCTATTAATTTCCCTAAAGACCGTGGTGTTAATTTATCGAAAAGAATAGCGTTACTTGGTCTGTTTCCTTCAAATACTTTAAAAGGTAACAGTTTAGAAATTTTATCTTCATCACCAGAAAACTTTAATTCTAAATGCACCTCTTCTTTTGTTTTACCAAAAGCTAGCGCATCCATTTGCCCATAGTAATTAGACATTAATTTTTTATGATGATCTGTTAAACCATATAAAGATTCTTTGTAACCAATAAAATCTGCAGGAATTAACTTTGTTCCTTGGTGTACCAACTGCATAAAAGCATGCTGCATATTTGTACCTGTACTTCCCCAAACTATTGTACCTGTTTGGTAATTTACTTTCTCACCATTTCTATCCACACCTTTACCATTACTTTCCATAATAGCTTGTTGTAAATAAGCAGGTAGTTTTGCTAAATATTGAGAATAAGGTAAAACAGCCTCTGTTTCTGCTCCGTAAAAATTGTTATACCAAACACTTAACAATGCTAAAATTACAGGAATATTATGCTCGAAATCTTCATTTTTATAATGAAGATCCATTTCTTCTGCTCCTTCTAAAAGTTCTTTATAATTATCATATCCTACAGATAAACTAATAGACAGACCAACTCCAGACCAAAGAGAAAAACGACCACCAACCCAGTTCCACATAGGAAAAACATTTGCTTTATCTATTCCAAAATTATCTACTGCTTCTAAGTTTGTAGAAACTGCTACAAAGTGTTTTGGGATATCAAAAATAGTTGCCGATTTTAAAAACCAGTTTTTAAGTGTTTCTGCATTTGTAATTGTTTCTTGCGTTGTAAATGTTTTAGAAACAATAACAAATAAAGTAGTTTCTGGGTTTAAAGTTTTCATCACTTCAGAAACATGATCTCCATCTACATTAGAAACAAAATGTGTTGTTAATTGATTTTTATAAAACTTTAAAGATTCTACCACCATATCTGGTCCTAAATCAGACCCTCCAATACCAATATTTACAATATCTGTAATAGATTTACCTGTATATCCTTTCCATTTACCCGAAATAACTTTGTTAGAAAAACTTTTAATTTTTCTTAAAGCAGCTTGTATTTGTGGTTTAATATTTTTTCCTTCTACTAAAATAGGTTCATCAGAAGTACTTCTTAATGCAGTATGTAAAACTTCTCTACCTTCCGTTACATTAATTACTTCACCTGCAAATTGCTTATCAATGGCATCTTTTAAATCTACCTCTTTAGCTAATTCTACTAATAAGTTAATCGTTTCTTTATTAACTCTATTCTTAGAAAAATCTACTAATAAATCATCAAACTTTAAAGAAAAATCTTCTTTTCTATTTATTTCTTTATCTAAATCTTTTATGCTGATATTTTTAATATCATTAAAATGATTTGTTAATGCTTTCCAAGCATTTGTTGTAGTTGGATTGATATTTTTTAAAGCCATTTTAGTTTAATTTTGTGCTATTTTTTCTATAACCTCTGGTTCTTTAACCGGAAGAATTTTATTTTCTAATTGATATTTAAGCGGTTTAATAAACTTTAAATAATCGGGTAATAAAGTTTTCTTTAAAGGTTCTGCAGAAGGTAATTTCTCTTTAAACGGATCTACTTGTTTGCCATGTTTCCAAAAACGATAACACACGTGTGGACCTCCAGAATTACCTGTCATACCTACCCAACCAATTACAGCTCCTTGTTTTACATATTGTCCTTTCTTTACATTTTGATTTTTCATATGTAAATATTGTGTAGAATAGGTGCTGTTGTGTTTAATTTTTACAAATTTACCGTTACCGCCTCTTCTTGTAGATTCTACAACTGTTCCGCTTGCTGTTGCTAAAATTGGTGTTCCTATTTTTGCCGCAAAATCGGTGCCTTTATGAGGCCTAATTTTATTACCATAATACGCAATTCTTCTTCTTAAATTATACCTTGAAGAAATTCTGTATTGAAATTTTATAGGTGCTTTTAAGAATTGACTACGCAACATGTTTCCATTTTCATCGTAATACTCAGAAATTCCTTTTATAGAATCTGAAACATATTTAAAGGCAAATAAGTTAGTTCCGTTATGATTAAATACTGCCGATTTAATTTCTCCATAACCTGCAAAAAGAGAATCTTTTATAAATTTTTCTTCAAAAGTAATTTTAAAAGAATCTCCTTTTTGAAGCTTGTAAAAATCTAAAGTCCAAGCATAAATATCTGCTACAGCATATGTTAAATTTGCTGATAAATGCAAACTATCCATAGTATTAGAAAGGTTAGAATAGATTACTCCTTCTACAATTCTTTCAACAGTTTTTATAGGTTGTTCATATACATGTGCTTTAATTATTGAATCTTTAAAATCAATAACTGTCGCATTTATTACACTATTTTTATAAATAAAAACTTTAGCTTTAGACAAGGAATCTTTACTAGATAAAATTAAGTAAGGTTTCCCTGTTCTTAACCTTCTAACATCAAACTCTTCTCTTATTGAATTAGATATTTCACTAATTTTAGGGTAGCCAACATGGTGTCTATCTAAAATTTCACCAAAACTCTCACCACTTCTAATAGTGTCTTGAATTAATTTATAATCATCCATATTATACCCATATTTAAAAATGGGTTTAGGCTTCACTTTTTTTGGAGGTGTAACGGTTTTCTCAACCTCTTTCTTACAAGATGATATTGAGGTAATTAAGACTAAAAGGAAGATTATTTTTCTCAAGAATAGATGCTATTGAATGTAATTTCAAAAGTACAAATAAAAAATATTTCTAAGGGTGCTATCTTTATGAACTTCCGATAGCGGTTTCGTTAAAAATTTCTTAATTTTTAACGAAGGGGTTTGCTAAGCCTTTATAAGACTCTAATTCAGCCCTTAAAGACCCAACAGCTAAGTCTGCTTTTATCTTTATTGGAATTTTATTTGCATCAGCAGTTATCCAAAGCGTAACACTTTCTTGCGCTTTAAAAACTCTACCAGATTGCACCAAGGGTCTAAAAATTAATGTATTTATTTTACCGAATTTTGTTTTTAAAGTTTCTGTTCCTAAAAAACGTAGTTTAAAAGGATATATTTGAGTATCTAAAAACATATCAATAGCAATTTCTTCTCCTACTTTCATACCTGTAACATCTTTATTCCTTAAATAATAAAAAGAAGAAAGTATATCTTGTACATTAGAAAAAGCTACTGAGGTATCTTTTTGACGAGTAAAATCCTGAACATAAGCTTTATTAGAGTTATAATTAAAAGATGTAATTCTATGTTTTTTATAACCACCTTCATCAATCTTTCTTTTAAAAAGATAAGGTTTTACAGAATCTTTATCAAAATAAGATTCATACACATCATCTACTTCAAAAAACCACTTTATCATGCCAGAAGTCCAACCAGTTCCTTTTGTATAAAAAACCGATTTACCATTAAGCTGTTTTTCATTAACTTCTAAAACCGCAGTTCCAGCTCTTAAAAAACCACTATAACTCATTTTATAACGCAACAACTCTCCACTTTTAAAAGCGTTTAAACGTTCTTGACTATTAGTAGTTGTCAAAAAAAGTAGGGCAAAAAATAATAGGGTGTATTTTTTCATAAAAATCAAACTTATAAAAAAGTAATGACAATTACCGTTCCAAAACGATAAAAAGCAACTTGTTAACTATTTAAGGGCGTCTCTCTAAGTAATAAATGGACTTAAAATGTTCCCCAATTTTTCAATTCATCTTCACTCCATAAATATGGAAAAAAAATTCTTCGTTGATATTTGGGATGCATATATTTACGCCAGTTACTACCTCCTGTGGCTTCTAAATCTTTTTCTTTTCCGCCAATATATTTTGCAGCTGCGTTGTAATGTGCCATTACCCATTTTACATTTACGGTATAATCATAATGACGCATGGCTTTCATTAATTCTTTATTATCTTGAACTTCTTTGGGTAATTGTTTAAATTTTAAAGACAAATTAATATCATTGTAATCTTCCATAAAATCGATAAAATCTCCCATATATTTTTGTTCAAAAAGATTTAATAAGGTAGATTTTTGACCCGTTGTATAATTTTTACCGGCAGCTTGCCAGTACAAGTGATTATAGGCGTTTTTAAAAGACGAATTTCTATCTATTTCATCTCTAAAACGAACATCAATTAAATTGATTAATTCTGTGGAAGCAAATTCTATTTTACGATACTGTGCTGATTGAAAACCGCTTGCAGGCGTTAAAGTGTTTCTAAATTTTAGATATTGCTCTTTCTCCATTCCGTCTGCCATCACATTAAAAGAACTACATAACATATCAAAATAGCGACTAATTCTTCCTAAATGCAAAGAGAATTTATCTGCCGTAACTTCAATTGTTTTGGCAATTTGATCAATTTCCCACAAAATCATTTTAAATAACAACTCGTTTACTTGATGATACATGATAAAAACCATTTCATCTGGTTGTGTGGTTCTTGGAGTTTGCAAGCCTAAAAGTGCATCTGTTTGAATATAATCCCAATACGTAATCGGTGTACTCCAAAGCAAACCTTCTAACATAGAGTCTACCGGAACTCCTAATTTATCGTATTTTTCTTCAATTGCTTTTAGTATTTCGTCTCTGTTCATGTTTTTAAAATCAAGATTTCTAGAACCAAGAGACAAGATAAACTTTGATTCTTGGACTTAAATGGCAATTTAGTATAAAAATTGATATTTATAGAGTAATAAATATTCTCAGTTTATCCAAAACTTAAATTATACCTGCAAGGTTTTTAAAACCTTGCAGGTATCAGCCAATGTCATTGCGAGTTTACGAAGCAATCTCTTGTAATAATTAACAGATTGCTTCGTCCCTCGCAATGACTAAACCTCTTAAAGCGTCCCTCTCTTGGCTTGTTCTCTTTCTATAGACTCGAACAATGCCTTAAAGTTTCCGGCTCCAAAACCTTTAGCCCCCATTCTTTGAATGATTTCAAAAAACAAGGTAGGTCTGTCTTCTACTGGTTTTGTAAAAATTTGCAGTAAATAGCCTTCTTCATCAGCATCAATCATAATACCTAAACCTTTTAACTTTTCGATATCTTCTTTTAACTCATGGCTATATTCTTCCAACCTACCAGGAACCGCTCTATAATATGCTTCTGGTGGTGTTGATAAAAATTCTACTCCGTTTGCTTTTAATTGACTAACCGTTTTTATAATATCATCTGTGGCAACTGCAATATGTTGTACTCCAGAACCTTCGTAAAAATCTAAATATTCTTCTATTTGAGAACGTTTTGCTGCTTTTGCAGGTTCGTTTATAGGAAACTTAATTCTACCGTTTCCGTTAGACATTACCTTACTCATTAATGCAGAATATTCTGTGTGAATTTGTTTATCATCAAAAGATAAAAAGTTTTCGAAGCCCATAACATCTTCGTACCATTTTACCCAAACGTCCATCTGATTCCAACCTACATTACCAACCATGTGGTCTATGTATTTTAATCCTGCTGCTGGCGGATTGTAATCTGATTCCCATTTTTGAAAACCTGGTAAAAATGCGCCATTGTAATTTTTACGCTCTACAAATAGATGTACAGTTTCTCCGTACGTGTAAATTCCGGCTCTTACAACTTCTCCATCTTTATCCGTTTCTACGGTTGGTTCCATATAAGATTTCGCTCCGCGGGATGTTGTTTCTGCATACGCTTTTCTTGCATCTTCTACCCAAAGTGCAATAATTTTTACGCCGTCGCCATGTTTTACAATATGATTATTTATGGGAGATTTGCTATTTAACGGAGTTGTTAACATCAACTTTATTTTGTCTTGTGTTAATACATAACTTACCGAATCTTTTGAGCCCGTTTCTAACCCTCGATATGCGTGCGATTGAAATCCGAATGCTGTTTTGTAGAAATGTGCTGCTTGTTTTGCGTTACCCACATAAAATTCTACATAATCTGTTCCTAGTAATGGAAGGAAATCTTGTGCGCCTTCAAATATTTTTTCTAAACCGTAGTTTACTGATTTTATTTCTTTTGCCATCTTTATATTTTGTAGACCTCACAGGTTTTAAAAACCTGTGAGGTCTTATTTTTTATTATTTTAATTACACGCAACCCTGAAAGGGTTTGAAACCCTTTCAGGGTTATTAAAAGCCTATTAATATGTATTACTCTTAAAAAAAGCTATTTGCTAGCACAAAATCTTAGCCCTGATTGTAGCATTTGTTTGAGCTCTTTTTTGTTTTTCTCAAAAAAAGCGAGTGCGAAAAGCAGGAAATAGCTTCTAATAATTATGCTACTCTAACCAAGATTTATAATACTCTTCATCGGCAATTTTCATGGCTTCTTCCGTAACCATTAAAGGTTTAAAAGTGTCTACCATAACTGCCAATTCTTCGGTTTTTGTTTTACCAATACTTTTTTCTGTGGTTCCTGGGTGCGGGCCATGAGGAATTCCGGCCGGATGCAAGGAAATATGACCTTGGTCGATATCGTTTCTACTCATAAAATCGCCATCTACATAATACAAGACTTCGTCGGAATCTATATTACTGTGGTTGTATGGCGCAGGAATTGAGTTTGGATGATAGTCATATAAACGAGGTACAAAACTGCAAATTACAAAGGCATTTGTCTCGAAAGTTTGATGCACAGGCGGCGGTTGATGAATACGTCCCGTAATTGGTTCGAAATCGTGAATTGAAAATGCATACGGAAAATTATAACCGTCGTAACCTACCACATCAAAAGGATGTGAAGCGTAAATCATTTCTATAATTTCACCTTGTTTTTTTACTTTTATTAGGAAATCGCCTAATTCGTTATGGGTTTCTAATTCTTCTGGTCTTCTTAAATCTCGTTCACAAAACGGTGAGTGTTCTAATAATTGACCAAAGTAATTTCTGTATCTTTTTGGTGTGTAAACAGGCGAATAAGATTCTACAATAAAAAGTCTGTTGTTTTCATCATCGAAATCTAGTTTATAAATAACGCCTCGTGGAATTATTAAATAGTCTCCGTATTTAAATTTGATGTTACCAAGATGTGTTCTTAATTTTCCGGTTCCTTTATGGATAAAAATAACCTCATCTGCATCTGTATTTTTATAGAAATAATCTTCTGTTGATTTTTTTGGTGCTGATAAAATAATATTACAATCTGTATTTGTTAAAACAATTTTTCTACTTTCTAAATAATCGTTTTCTGGCGGAACTTGAAATCCTCTAAACCGGTAAGATTGAATGTTATTTGCTTTGGCTATTTTGGGTTTTACAGAATATTGCTTTCTAATTTCTTTGACCATTGTTGGTCTGTACTCGTGGTATGAGTTGGTAGACATACCGTCGAAACCAATAGTGCCAAACAATTGCTCATAATACAAACTGCCATCTTTTTTACGAAATTGCGTGTGTCTTTTAGGTGGAATTGTCCCTAGTTTATGATAAAAAGGCATAATTTTAATGTATTAGATGATTAAAAAAATGAATGGATAAATAAAACCTAAATAGTTCTTTGAATAAAGATTTAGATTTTAATTGAGAGATTCTGAAACAAGTTCAGAATGACAGTATACTGTAATCACTCTGGATTGCGTTTTATGAAGAATTTTAGATATGCAAGTAAACCTGAAAACATCTCAATCGATTTCGTTGTTCTACAAATATAGGAAAATATTGTTAGAAGATTGATTTTCAGAATTAAAAAACTATAGTCTTAAAAAATCCTAAAAAGGAGTAAATACTATTAAAAGAATTAAGATACACGCTAATATAGTAACCGAAGAAGACATTTTTCTTTCGACTATTTTAAAACCAACATTTGTACTATTAGATTGTAGTAAAATATCATTTGATTGATATAATAGATGGTCTAATTTGCTTTTTGCGAAATTATTTTTTGAAATCTTCTGATAATAAAAGAGTAAAAATGAAATTACTACAAATGAACCAAAACTAAACATTAATAAATCATATGCAGTTAAAACTCTATCGTAAAAAGGAAAAAAAGGTAATAAATTAAGACTATTCATAGTTTCTAATTTTATATAAGATAAGCAAAAAAAAGAAAAAGCCCCTTCAGGTTTTTGAAACCTGAAGGGGCTTATATAATAAGATTATAAAACTAGCTACGAATTACAAATTAATTACTCAATCTTTTTAACAACGGCTTTTGGCGCTTCTTTTTTAGATCCGTCAAAACCTTCTACACCACCAACTGTTGTGTATTTCATTACATATTTTTTATCTGGAAATATACGTTGATATGCACTCTGACACATTAAAGTAGCTTCGTGAAATCCGCAGAGAATTAACTTTAATTTACCCGGATAGATATTTACATCTCCAATTGCGTAGATTCCTGGAATATTGGTTTGGTAATCTAAAGCGTTGTTTACTTTAATAGCATTTTTTTCTATTTCTAATCCCCAATTTGCAATAGGACCTAATTTTGGAGATAACCCAAATAACGGAATAAAATGATCTGTGTTAACTATAAATGGTTCTTCTCCTTTTTGAACCACCGAAACTCCGGTTACTTTATCTGTACCTACAATTCCTTTTACTTCTGCAGGTGTTATCATGGTAATTTTACCGGCATCTTTTAATTCTTGTACTTTATCTACAGAATCTAAAGCACCTCTAAACTCGTTTCTTCTGTGTATTAGTGTTACTGAAGAAGCTACATCTGTTAAAAATATAGACCAGTCTAAAGCAGAATCTCCTCCACCAGAAATGACTACTTTTTTATTTCTATAAAATTCTGGATCACGAATAATATACTCTACTCCTTTATCTTCAAAATCTGCAATATTAGGAATTGGCGGTTTTCTTGGCTCAAAAGAACCTAAACCACCTGCAATTGCTACTATTTTTGCATGATGTTTTGTGCCTTTGTTAGTTGTTACTATAAAAGTACCATCTTCTTGCTTGTCTATTGTTTCTGCGCGTTCACCAAGGGTAAAACCTGGTTCAAATTGTTTAATTTGCTCCATTAATTTATGGGTTAAATCTCCCGCTAAAATTTCTGGATATGCTGGGATATCATAAATAGGTTTCTTAGGGTAAATCTCAGAACATTGACCACCTGCTTGTGGCAACGCATCTATTAAATGACAGCGTAATTTTAATAAACCTGCTTCGAAAACAGTAAATAAACCTGTGGGTCCTGCACCTATAATTAAAATATCTGTAGTAATCATTTTTTATTATTTTTAAAGACCTCACAAGAATAAAATCTTGTGAGGTCTTTTTTTATGTTGATGAGCGCGTTAGGGATTGTAGCATTTGTTTGAGCTCTTTTTTACTTTTTTGGAAGTAAAAAAAGCGAGTGCGAAAAGCCCGACCAAGCTTTTTTGCTTGGAACGCCCAAAAATATATTTTTCTAAATATTTAAAAACTGATTTTTATCAGCTTACTCAATGTTTATAACCTCTATTATTTGTGGCGCATACTTTTTAATAGTTGCTTCTACACCATTTTTTAAGGTCATATGATTTACAGAACATCCTATACAAGCACCTTCTAATTGTACCTTTACAATAGATTCTTCTATAGAAAGTAGTTTGATGTTTCCTCCATCACTCATTAAAAAAGGACGAATTTCATCTAATGCTTTTTCTACATTGTTTAATGTTTCTTCTGCTGTCATAATCTTATTTTTTTACTGAACTACAACCACTCATTGTTGTAATTCTAACAACTTCGGTTGGCGGTAAATCTGCATTTCTTTTTAATAATTCTGAAACCATTTCTTTAGTAATATCATTAAAAGCTTTTTCTAAAACAGTGCCTTCTTGTAAAGCTACCGGATGCCCAACATCTCCCGCTTCTCTAATACTTTGTACTAAAGGAATTTCTCCTAAAAATCTAGTTTTAATATCTTCTGCTAAGTTTTTTGCACCGTCTTTACCAAAAATATAATACTTATTGTCTGGTAATTCTTCTGGTGTAAAATACGCCATGTTTTCTATGATTCCTAAAACAGGCACATTAATGTTTTCTTGTTGAAACATTGCAACTCCTTTTTTAGCATCTGCCAAGGCAATATTTTGTGGTGTACTTACCACTACTGCTCCGTTAATTGGTAAGGCTTGTACAATAGATAAATGGATATCTCCTGTTCCTGGAGGTAAATCGATTAAAAGAAAGTCTAACTCACCCCAATTACCATCAAATATTAATTGATTTAATGCTTTTGATGCCATTGGTCCACGCCAAATTACGGCTTGGTTTGGGTCTGTAAAAAAGCCTAATGATAATAGTTTAACTCCGTAGTTTTCTACAGGTTCCATTTTAGATCTACCATCTACATTTACAGAAAGTGGTCTTGCTTTTTCTACATCGAACATGATGTGTTGTGATGGCCCGTAAACATCGGCATCTAAAACACCTACTTTAAAGCCCATTTTTGCTAAAGAAATTGCAGTATTAGCCGTTATAGTAGATTTACCTACTCCACCTTTACCAGATGCAATTGCAATAATGTTTTTTATATTAGGAATTGCTTTTCCTTTAATTTGATTTGGGTTTACTTTTTCTGCAGGCTTTTCTACTTTTACATTTACTTTTACGGTAATTTGGGCCCCAACATTGGTTTGAATTGCCTTGGTAATTTCCGTTTCAATCTTCTTTTTTGCTTGTAAAGTTGGATTGCTAATAGTAACATCTACTTCTACTTCATCTCCAAAAGTAACTACATTAGTCACATTATTGTTTTCTATTAAACTTTTACCTTCTCCGGGAGCGGTAATCGTTTCTAATGCCTTGTATATATCTTGTTTTTTAAAACTCATCTTTTTTGTCAGGTCGAGCGCAGTCGAGACCTAAAGTATTTTAATCTGACATAACCTCTCGACTGCGCTCGAGGGGACAAATGTAGTTTTACATCTCAATTGCAAAGATACGTCTTACTGCTTAGAAAAGAAAGTTTGTAGATTGCGATTATTTATGAATTGATAAGTTGAAATTATAGATATAAATTTCACGAATAGTTTTGTAATTCTTTGTAAACTAAAAAAAGCTAAGACAACTCTTCCATAGGAATCCAAAGTACTTTTTCTAAGTCTTGAATTTGATTTTCAACAACTATAATTCCTTCACTTTCTAGTAATTGCTGCATAAGGTTAGTGCCATCGAAATGATGTTTGCCTGTTAGTAACCCTTTTCTATTTACAACTCTATGTGCCGGAACATCTTCTAAATTATGTGCTTTATTCATTGCCCAACCTACCATTCTTGCAGATCTTGCTGCTCCTAAATAGGTTGCAATAGCACCGTAACTTGTAACCCTACCATAAGGAATTAGACGAGCGACTTGATATACTTTATCAAAAAAATTATCGGATTCTTTCACCTTGTTAAGGTAATGATATTCTAGGAAAGTTATGTCACAGAGGTTTTCAAAAAAAAGTGAGACAGATTTCACGGATTGTCACTGAGATTTACAGAGAAAAAGCAGAGACTCACGGAGTTTAAAAAAAGTATTAATAATTGTGATGAGATTCCTTAATCGCCTAAAAAAGGCTCATTTCGGAATGACAGTAGAGAGTAAAAACTATAAATGAAATAGAATTCAGCGTCTAAAAACGACCTACTTTTAATTTTCGTAATAATTCTAGTTTTATGGAATGGCAAGTGTCCAAAGAACACAGTGGTCTGGATACGGTAATGGAGTAAAATGTAGAATTTTAGAAAATTAAAATAAGTCTAGATTTTTTTGTTTCGTTTTTCATCGATGGAAAAAAGAAAAGAATAAAATGACACAAATTTCACGGATTATCACTGATGATTATAGTGAAAAATTATTACACAGAGCTTCGCTGAGAAAATAGGAATTCATGAAAAAGCACTTCGACAGGCTCAGTGTGACAGCAGAAAGTTTAAT
>NZ_WTLD01000021.1:0-26314 GCF_011379025.1 Polaribacter sp. 11A2H | reverse complement strand
ATATTTGAAAACAGGATTAAACTATAAATAATTTAACCCTGAGTTTTTTAACTTACACAGATTTTAGGATAGTGTCTATTAATTGCAAATTAGTCTATTTTAGTAGCATAAAAAAACTCAAAATTTATATAAATTTTGAGTTTTTTAATTTTAAAAAAGAATTATTTTCTAACTCTAGCAGAAGCTTGTTCAACTTTCAGTTTCAATTCTTCTTTGTAAGCAATAATTTTATTTAAAACAAGCTCATCTGAAGCACCAATAATTTGTGCTGCTAAAATACCTGCATTTTTTGCACCATCTAAAGCAACGGTTGCAACTGGTACGCCACCTGGCATTTGTAAAATTGATAAAACAGAATCCCAACCATCAATAGAGTTTCTACTTTTTACAGGAACTCCAATTATTGGCAACGGACTCATAGAAGCTACCATTCCTGGTAAATGCGCAGCACCACCGGCACCTGCAATAATTACTTTAATACCTCTTTTATGTGCGTTTTTAGAGTAATCAACCAATTTTTCTGGAGTTCTGTGAGCAGACACAATATCTACTTCTATTTTAATATCAAAACTCTCTAAAATGTCAATTGCTTCTTGCATTATTGGAAGATCAGAATCGCTTCCCATTATTATTCCTACCATAATTTTTATTTTGTACTGTCATTGCGAGGCATTTATAACGAAGCAATCTGTTTTTTAATTCAAGGATTACTTCGTTTGCACTCGTATTAACGTATTATTTACTGATTACTCTAATTGTTTCTTTTACTTCTTGCGCTACTTTTCTTGCAACTTCAATATCTTTATTTACAATAGTAACATGGCCCATTTTTCTAAAAGGATGTGTTTCTTTCTTTCCATAAATATGAGGCGTAACACCATCAATTTTTAGAATTTCTTCTATGTTTTCATAAATTACATCACCAGAAAAACCTTCTTCACCTACTAAGTTTACCATAATTCCGGCAACTTTACTATCTGTATTTCCTAATGGAAGATTTAAGATTGAGCGTATGTGTTGTTCAAATTGATTGGTATAACTTGCTTCAATAGAATAATGCCCAGAATTATGAGGTCTTGGAGCTACTTCATTTACTAAGATCTTATCATCTACTGTCTGAAACATTTCTACAGCCAACAAACCAACAAAATCTAAATCGCTTACTACTTTTAAAGCTATTTCTCTCGCTTTTTCTGCTACTTGAGCATCTATTCTTGCAGGACAGATTACATACTCAACCTGGTTTGCTTCTGGATGAAATTCCATTTCTACAACCGGATAGGTTTTTACTGCACCATCTGCATTTCTTGCCACAATTACTGCCAATTCATTTTTAAACGGAATCAGTTTTTCAGTAATACACTCAACATTTGGCAAAGAGTCTAAATCTTCTATATTTCTAACAATTTTAACACCAGTACCATCATAACCAAAACGAGCAGCTTTCCAAACAAAAGGAAAATCTATCGTGTTATTTTCATAAGAATGTTTAATTTCAGTTGAATGTGCAAAATGAGAAAAATCTGCAGTAGGAATTTCATGATCTACATAAAAGTTTTTCTGTCTTGCTTTACTCTGTATAATGCGTAAATCTTTCGGTTTCGGAAAAATGGTTAAACCTTCATCTTCTAGTTTATCTAAGGCATCTAAGTTTACATTTTCAATTTCAATAGTTAAAACATCTACGGTTTTACCAAAGTTGTAAACGGCATCAAAATCTAATAAATCTCCAACCACAAACGTGTTGCAAATTTCTGCACAAGGTGCATTTTTATTCGTTTCTAAAATAGAAGTATGAATGTCTAATTTTTGCGTTTCTGCTAAAAGCATTCTACCTAATTGACCTCCACCAAGAACGCCTAATTTAAAATCTGAAGAATAATAGTTTTTCACGTTGATAATTGTTGTGTTTAGGCAAAAATAAGCAACTTATCTAAAGTACCCTATTAATAATTACTGATTCGAATAGCGGTTCCGACTTTTGTAACTTTGTATTCTATTGCAGGGCAAATAAAACCTTCCGTTTGTGGAGCACCTCCAATACTTCTTCCAACACCATATTCGCTGCCATCACATTCGCATTTTAAAATAAAAGTTCCACTAAAAGTCATAGGTGTATCGCAGTCTCCAACGGGACACAATTTGTCATATGCTACAAATTCAGTTCCATTTACATTCATTAAAAGTATTCCTTTAGAGCCTCCACTCAACTCTACATAGCCTCCTGGTACATTTACGTCTAATGCTTCTGGATTAGTTAAATATGTAACACGATTTAGTGGTAAAGCTTGTATACATCCGTCTAAATTGTCATTAGTAGAGCAATTTAAAAAGGCTAAAAAGCAGCAGAATAATACTATTTTTTTAATCATACAAAAGTTTCATTTTATTTAAAACGTTAGCAAGTTACAAATATTTTGTATATTTGTTATTCAATCTCATTCCTGTTAGGGCAATGGGATTTTTTAATATAAACCCATGTTGGGTTTTTTTAGTGTAAAAGCAACTTGTTTTTAATAAATTTAAGAAGTTATTAAATTGAGGTTAGAAATTAAAATAAAAAAAAATGAGCGAGATATCTTATTATTCAGCAGAAGGATTAAAGAAATTGAAAGATGAATTGGTGCAACTAGAACAAGTTGAGCGCCCACGAGTAACTACAGAAATTGCAGATGCACGAGATAAAGGAGATTTAAGTGAAAATGCAGAATATCATGCAGCAAAAGAAGAACAATCTCATTTAGAATTTAAAATAGCCAAATTAAAGAACGTTATTTCTAGTGCAAGAATTATAGATGAATCTCAATTAGATACTTCTAAAGTATTGATTCATTCTATTGTGAAGATAAAAAATGTAGCTAACAAAATGGAGTTTTCTTATACGTTGGTTGCAGATTCAGAAACCGATGTTAGAAACGGTAAACTGTCTGTAAACTCACCAATAGGTAAAGGTTTGTTAGGTAAAGAAGTTGGTGATGTTGCAGAAATTAAAGTACCAAACGGAATTATGAAATTCGAAATTGTAAATATTTCTAGATAGTTTTTTTAGAAGCTATTTCCTGCTTTCACTACTCGCTTTTTTTACTTAAAAAAAGTAAAAAAGAGCTCAAACAAATAGCCTGTCTTGAGCGAAGTCGAAAGATTCAATTAGGGCTAGACTTGTTTGCAGGCTTTTAAGATTTCTTAAAACAAATAGACTTTTTATACAAGTTTAAAATTATAAATTCGGGTTTTGGCAATGCTAAAACCCGAATTCTTTTTTTACCTTTACTACTGTTTGTCAGATTGAGCGCAGTCGAGGTCTAATTTATAAATCAATTCCATAAAAAAATGAGCATTTTTACAAAAATCATAGAAGGAGAAATTCCTTGTTACAAAGTAGCAGAAGACGATAATTATATTGCTTTTTTAGATATTAACCCAAATGCAAAAGGGCATACGTTGGTAGTTCCTAAAAAAGAAGAAAACAAGTTGTTTGATTTATCTAAAGAAGATTATTTAAGCTTGATGGATTTTTCTTACCGAGTTGCAGAAGCTTTAGAAAAAGCAGTTTCTTGTAAAAGAGTTTGTATGAGTGTTATTGGTTTAGAAGTGCCTCATGTACACGTACATTTAGTGCCAACAAATGCAATGGCAGACATGCAATTTAATCAAAAAGTAAAATTAACAAATGAAGAGTTTGTTGCTTTGGCGGCAAGTATTTTATCTAAATTTGAATAAAAACTAATAACTCTAACTAAAAATGAAATACGCTGAATTTAATATAGAATCTAATAAAATTGAGTTTTTAAATTCTTTCTTTGGAGTTGAAAGTGTTTTGTTAAATGGAAAAATAATATCTAAGAAGTTCTCTTTTTCTGGAATTAAGCATAAAGTAAAACTAAAATATAGCGATTTAACATTAGAATCAAATTATAAACAATTCGATAAAAAAGAAATTATACTTGAATTGAAAAATAATGAAGAATTGTTAGATAAGCGAATTGTAAAAACAGACAAAAAACAACGTTTTTATTGGATGTTAATAGGAATGATTTTAGGTTTTGGTATTTATAAAATATTAGATTTCTTGCTTTAAAACTATACTGTATAAATTACAAATAATTAGTTGGCAAACAAGTTTAGCCCTGATTGAACGGTCTGTTTGAGCTCTTTATTGCCATTTTTTTTGGCAATAAAAGCGAGTAGAGAAAGCGGGAAATAGCTTCTAATTAAAAAGCCTACTATTATTTATAGTAGGCTTTTTAATGTTTAGAAATTAGTTTTTATTTCCTAAAAATAAATTATTCTACTGCTATTTTTTTAGTAACTCTTCCATTTTCTGTATCAATATTTACAATGTAAATAGCTTTAGAAAGAGTATTAACTTTTAATCTACTTTCTTTATTTGCAGTTTCAATATTGCTCCATTGTGCCACTTCTTGACCAAGTATATTAAATAGAGTTATCTTTTTTAAATCTAAATTACTGTTGTTGTTTATTACAATTTCTTTAGCGTTATTATCTAAGTAAATAGAAACGTTGTTCTCTAAAATTGCATCTTCTATACCTAATACTTTGCTTTTAATAATTTCAGAAAAAGCAAGTACAAAACGGTCTTTGTAGGTTCCTTTTGCAAGTGTTAAAACAATACTTTCATTATTAAGTAAATAAGATGTTCTTGTTAATTTATCTGTTATGTAGATGTTTCTGTCAATTTCATTCCATTCATCTAAGCTAATTGTTACTTGTCCGTCTTTAGAAATAATCAACTCTAAAGGAATTTCTAGTTCTTCAGAAATACTTTGTACACCAGTAATTACATATTTTTCATTAGTATTAGGAAATTTCCAATAGATATCTGTAGTTCCTACATCATAAATTTCAGTATCGTATCCTTTATCAAAGTCAAAAGAATTATTGTTTTTAAATGAAATAGCTAATTGTCTATGTAAACTGACGTTATTGTCATCAGTATAACTCATTCCTAATTTAATAATTGGCAATGTATTTGTAAAGCTTGTTTTAGCTTTTGATTTTCTGTTTTCACTTTTAAAGAAATGAGAATTTGTTCCTTCTTGTACATATTCTCTTTGGCTGTTGTTAAAAACAATAGGTCCAGAGAGTACATCGTCTCCTTCTATAAAAAATCCTTGTCCGATTGCTATAAAAGATTTTGGCTCTGTATAAGATCCATTACCCAAAGTAGGTGTGCCATTATTACTGTTATTATTGTCAACTACACTGTTTGCAGCAACGCCTCCAGATAAGTTTCTAACAGCATATCCACCAACATATCCGCCATAATTATGGCCTTCAGAACCATTTGTAGAACTTTCTTCTCCTACATGCTCCCAAAAATATAAACTACCGTTAGTAACTTCTAAATTATCTTCGATAAACTTTTTAGCACTTATTGCAGATGCATAAGGATTACCAACTAAATAAGAATCTCCAGCACTAATATAAGTTGTTAATTCACCGTCTTTAGGCGTACCTACAAAAGTATAGTTTTGCGCAGCACCAGATCCTTTAAAGGTAAATCCATCTGTTTGTGAAATGTTTCCACCTTTGTATTTGTGAGTCCAACCAGATCTTCCGTTAGATCCTGTTGTATATGTGTATACCCAATAACCTGCTATAGAAATAGGAGATGTAGTATTGCCATCATACCCACTCACAAAATTAATGTCTGTAATTGCAGAAGTTGCAGAGGTTGGTATTGTACCGTCTTTTAAAACATCTTCTATAGTAAATGTTGTAGCATTAAGCGTACGTACAGGAGAGCTTAAATAGTTATATCTATATTTACTTGATATTGTAGAGTTTTGGTCTACTAATAATTTACCATTACCAGTAACTTTAGAGGTTGTCTTATGCGTTTGAATTAACTGTGCCTTATTAGTGTTGTCTGTACTAATTAAACGTATTTCATCATTTGTATCTTTAATAATTATTTCATTAGTAACAACTAATAGGTTGTCTGTAACTGTAAAAATACTACTCTCTTTAACTTCTAATTTTCTAGCACTTAACTTACCGATATGATTATAATCTTCAGAAACTTTTACATTTCTAGACCTATCTGGGTATCCGTTTGTCCAAACACTATTGCCTAATACGGTAGTTCTGTCTGTGAATTGGAATCTATGTAAACCAGGTTTTATATTAGCTTCATCATTTGCTGTAGCTATTTCCGATAATAAAGGATCGTGTGCATGACGTTCTGTAGCGTTATCATTCGCTTCGTCTGAATAAGTAATAATAGCATCGTTAATAAAAGCGACCCATTCTGTTGTATCTGCAGTTTTATTTGGTTTAGAAACTTCATCAATACGAACATAACTTGTATTGTCTTCTATAGTTGCTATAACATCAATTCTTGTTGCCCAAGCATTATCATCAGAAGTTCTTGTTACAGCTATAATATCATTTGCAGTATCAAAATTGGTAACATTTGTATTTACAATTTCTAATACTGTGGAAAGCTTATTAGAAACAGTTCCTGCAGATATTAGTATAGATTCTCCTGGGTTAATAATACTCGTATTAGAGGTAAAAGCAGTAGGAGTATTACCTGTTTGATCTCCAGAAGTGTTTTTAAAGAGTGCAATAATTGCTGTATTTGGTGCAACGATATTTTGGGTGTCTTTATTGGTAATTTCTATCCAACGTTCCGTGGCTGTTTGGTACACTTGTGTAATCATAGCAACCCCACAGACATTTGTGTTTTTATCTAACGCATACGTATTGTAGGTTGATGTATAGTTTATAGAGGTTGTAGTATTATCATTAGTTTCTAAGCTAGCCGCTAATCCATTATCTCCAACAGGATTATTTGTAATGTTTATTATTGCGTCTGTAATATTGGCAATTGTATTATTGGTGTTATTTGTACCATTTCCATTAGTTACAATTGCACTTTCTAATACTGTAGGCACACGAGCTTCTATAGTATCTGGACAACCATCGCCATCAGAATCTAAATCTAATTGATTTGGTATGCCGTCGTTATCTGTGTCATTATTTCCTTCAGTTGTGTCTAAAATACCATCGTTATCATCATCAATATCATTAATATCTGCGATACCGTCTCCATCATAATCTCTTAAAATGTTAAAAGAAACAGAAGGAGAATCACTTGTAATATTGGCATCTGTTTGGTCTTGCGTGTTTGTAGCTGTATTTGTTTTAGCAACAGTAGCGTTAATACCCGTCATTGGATCTACTTTTGCAACAATTGTAATGGTTTCTACTTGGCCACTTGTAAGATTTCCTAATGTCCAATTAGGAGTTGTCCAAGAACCAGTACTTGGGCTTGCATTAACAACTGTTAATCCATTAGGCATTACATCAGAAATATTAATATTTGTAACAGGATTAACACCTTTACTTTCTACTATAATTTTAAAAGTAATATTTTCTCCTTCCATAACTTCAGTCTTGTCAGCAGTTTTGTTAACAATGATATCTGGGTTACAATAATAAGCAGAAATTGGTTGAGAATCATAGGTGCAACCTCCTTTAGAAACACGTACATAATAATCTCCAGATGTTGTTGGGGTGTAAGTAGCATTGGTTTCACCAGGCATTAAAACCCCATTATCATACCATTGGTAAGATTCAAAATTTTTAGTTACTACTTCAATGGTTCCATCTGGCAAACAGCCTCCACCGGTTATAGCTAATTCGGTAACAGGTACGGTATCAAAACCAGAAAAATAACCAGCAATACCTCTTGCTCCATTAAACCCTAAAAATCCTACGGCTATTGGTCCTGTAGAGTTTACAGACACATTTCCTGTTAGTCCTGTAATATAAAACGTTTTCCATTCTGATGTACCTGATACAGTTTCCGCAGAAGGTAAAGCAACTACATTGTTGTCATTGGTAACAATAATGTCTGAATTGGCTGTGGTTGTTGATGCTACAATGTATAAACCACCTGATGCTGTAATTCCAGAGATATCTTCTATATTAGAAATATAATCCATTGTGTCAGGCAATAAACAATTTACGGGAGCAACAAAATTTAAACTTACTGTAATAATAGATGAACTACCTGAAAGTACTTGGTAAGCATATACATTTTTTGTTGAAGATACAAACATGTTTTTACCAGATGTAGTGCCAGAATATTTAGAAGATGGTATTTCTGCATACTCTCCAATACCTATGGTAGCAAAAGGAGTCGTTTCATTATTTACATAAATTTCTGTGTTTGCTTGGGTTCCTATAATGATTACAAACTCATTCGTTGTACCACCGTTACCACGCACAAAAACATAGTCTTTTCCTAATTTGTCTTCTGGTACAGGTTGGTCTGCTCCAGCATCTCTGCTTGCACTACTTGGGTTTACACCAAAATTTAACATTCCGTTACTAATGGCAATATCTTTGTCTGCATCAATAGAGGCACCAATCCATCCGTCTACATTGGCAGTGGTAGCGTCTTTTGCAGCTTCAAGTACATAAGACTGTCCTTTGTTTAGTGTAATGTTTATGGTGTTAGCAGTAATGCCGCCAACCGTATTTGTGGCTCTAAATTTACAATTTGTATTATAACCACTTATTTTTATTTTGGTATTGTCTTCTGTAGCCATAATACCTAATGTAGCACTCATTGTTTTATGATTTGCTTCAATAGGAGCGCCTCCCCATTTAAATTTTAGACCTAAAGCAGCTCTACCTTTAGAGGTAATTGAGGCTGCTTGTGAAGAAGATCTACCTCTATAATTTACATAAAATTTTTCTCCATTTTCAGATTCAAAACGCAAACCACTGTTAGATAAAATGATTCCTGTATTGGCATTGGTTACTAGAGTTATATTGTTGTCTCCATTACCTGGGTTGTAGGTTTTTGGAGTTGCTTTTGATAATGATATGGTTGTAAGTGCTGTAGTACTAGTACCTTTATATACTTTTACATTGAAACTTGAAGTTTCTGGAGTAGATAAATAGATGGTTTGTTCTTTGATTGCTTGATTGTTAGCATCTTGTTTTAATGGCGGAAGAATATGTAAATCACTTAATTGACTATAACCAACTTGTGTGAAGGTTAATAAAATTATGGAGATTAATATTTTATGTAAATTATGTTTCATTAGATGGTCTTTTTAAATTTTACTTAACATTTGTAAGGTGTTGTAAAATAGCATGTTGCTATACAAAGATAAAAAGTACTCTAGAAAAATAGAAAATTATTATTTGATTCCCCTCGTTAAGCAAGGTGAACAGCAAGTTACTTTCTTTAAACGGTATTTTTACTGATTAAAAAAGGACTAATAGTAGCTGTGATTGGTGTTTTAAAGCTATTATTTTCGTTATTTTATGAGGAAGGATGGTATGTAGTTTCTTTTTAGTATAAGAAGAAACTAAATTTTATTCAGTGAAATCTCAAAAGTAGTTCCTTTTCCAATTTCAGATTTTTGCACAAATATTTTTCCTTTATGATAATCAGAAACAATACGTTTAGAAAGTGATAAACCTAAGCCCCAACCACGTTTTTTTGTGGTAAAACCTGGTTTAAAAATCTGTTTAAATAGTTTTTTAGGCATTCCTTTTCCGGTGTCTGAAACTGTAATTTTTACTTTCTTGGTTGTATTCTCTATGTTTAGATCTAATTGACCTTTACCCAACATAGCATCAATAGCATTTTTGATGAGGTTTTCTATAACCCAACCAAATAATTCTGTGTTTAAATTGGTGTAGATTTCGGTGTCTGAAGTTGTAAAAGAGAAAGAAATTTGCTTAGAACTTCTAGACTCTAAATAATCGAAAGCTTGTTTTGTAATAGCAACCACATTTTCTTTTTCAAGTTCTGGCGTAGAGCCAATTTTAGAAAAACGATTGGCAATAGTGTTTAACCTGCTAACATCTTTTTGTATTTCTTCTACATATTTATCATCTACTTTTTCCATTTTTAAAATGGCAATCCACCCTAAAAGAGAAGACAAAGGCGTACCAATTTGATGCGCTGTTTCCTTAGCCATACCTGTCCAAAGTTTATTGGTTTCCGCAACTTTATTAGAGCTGTAAAACATATAAATAACACTTACAAATAGAAATAAAATTAAAATTAATGCAATAGGATAATACGTTAATCTGTTTAATAAATCTGAATTTCGATAATAAATAAACTGTTTATTTTTTCCTTTATAACTAACCTCAATCGGTTGGTTTTCTGCCTTCATTTCTATCAGTTGCTTTTCTAGATATTTAGGGTTTAAGGCTTTTACAGAATCAAGATTCTGAAAATATTCTATTTCTCCTTTATCATTTACCAGAATCATGGGAATATTGTTGTTATTCTCAATAATTTTTAAAGGCAAATCTACATTAGCATCTAAGTTGGTGTCGCTAGCAATTTCTTTTTGAGCAGTTGCTAAAATTTCCATTTTTATACGCTCTTCATGCTTAAATTTCTGAAAGAAAGTGTAGGTGTTCCATAAAATTAAAGAAACAATAATAAACGAAACAAGTATGGTAATTCGTTTAAATAAAAGGGTATTAGAAAAAATGTTCATCAAAACAAATATAAGGTTTCCTCTGTATAACTCATTTAAAGATTAGATAGTATCTTTACAAAGCAAATAATATTTGCCAGTTAGCATATTTACTTTTTATCAATAATTTATTTTGATAAAAGTATCAAACGGATATAAAGACTTCGTTAAACTTTTTAGTTGTGCTCTAAATGGCAATTAATAAAATTTATAAGTATGCTATCCATCAATCCAAAAGAGATTTCTACCCAAAAATTACATCGTTATTTATTAGGCGCCATTGCTCCAAGACCTATTGCTTTTGCTAGTACGGTTGATGCAGATGGAAACCCTAATTTATCCCCTTTTAGTTTTTTTAATATTTTTGGAGCAAATCCACCCATATTAATTTTTTCTCCTGCTAGAAGGGTAAAAAATAACACTACAAAACACACGTTAGAGAATGTATTGGCTACCAAAGAAGTGGTTATAAATGTGGTAAATTATGCCATGGTACAGCAAATGTCTTTAAGTAGTACAGAATATCCGCAAGGTGTAAATGAGTTTGAAAAAGCAGGGTTTACCATGTTGCCTTCAGATCTTATAAAACCATTTAGAGTAGCAGAATCTCCAGTGCAATTAGAGTGCAAAGTAAATGATGTTATTTTTACGGGTGATGAAGGTGGAGCTGGAAATTTAATAATTTGCGAGGTGGTAAAAGTACATATTTCTGAAGACGTTTTAGGAGATGACGGAAGCATAGATCAGCATAAAATAGACTTGGTGGCAAGAGCAGGAGGTAATTTTTACACAAGGGCTAAAGATGGTTTTTTTGAGATACCAAAACCAATTACTACTTTGGGCATTGGAGTTGATAAAATACCTTTAGAAATAAGAAATAGCAACGTGTTAACGGGTAATAATTTAGGCATGTTGGGCAATGTAGAACAATTGCCAACAGAAGCAGATGTTAATAACTTTAAGAAAGATCATTTAGAGTTTATTGGACTAGAAACCACAAAAAAACATACATTTGCCCAAGAGTATTTAAAAAAGAATGATGTAGAAAGTGCTTGGAAAGTACTTTTATTAAATTAGAAATTATGGAAGTTATTGGTAAAGTAAAATTAATTGGAGACGTTCAAACATTTGGATCAAACGGATTTCAAAAAAGAGAATTAGTGGTTACAACAGATGATCAATATCCGCAAATGATTAATATCGAGTTTCAACAAGATAAAACTGATTTATTAAACAATTACAAAGTTGGGCAAGATGTAAAAGTATCTATCAATTTAAGAGGTAGAGAGTGGATTAACCCACAAGGTGAAGCTAAATATTTTAACTCAATAGTTGGGTGGAGAATAGAAAACTTATCTCAAGCATCTGCAGGTGGTAATTTGCCTCCAGTAGATCAATTTGAGCCTGCATCTAAAGTTACAGATGAAGAGCCAGACGATTTACCGTTTTAAATAGTATTAAGATTTTTAGCATTAAGAATCAAGACAAATAAAAAGAGAGATTTCATTATTGAAATCTCTCTTTTATATTTTATAAAGGTTTGTTTATTTTTTGTTAGTTTGTTTCTTGCGTCTAAAAGCGAAGCAGTCTAAAAAATAAAAACTTATTTCTTTTCACCTTTTTTAGGCATTGGTCCTCGTAAATGAACAACCAATCCGTTTAAGAAGTTACGCAATATTTGATCTTGACATTCTACATATTTTGGGTGTTCTTCACTTCTAAATAAGGCACCTAATTCTGCTTTACTTACTGTAAAATCTACCAAAGCACAAATTTCTACAATATCTGTATCGCGTAATTTATGAGCTACACGTAGTTTTTTTAAAATGTCATTATTTGTTAATCCCATAATACTAATATAATTATTTTTAATCTGAATTTAATCTACAACCTGAAAAATTGCCCAAGCATATATTGCAAATCTAATAAAACGAAATAAACCAAAAAACACAACTTTATTAAAAGGGTATTTTATCATTCCTGCAGCAATACAAGCAATTGAAAAAGGCAATGGAAATAAAGCACCTACTAGAATTAAAATACCACCCCATTTGCGAGTGTTTTTTAAATTCTTAGCCATTTTTACTTCTAAATATTCTTTAACCGATTTAATTCTTAATGCAGTTTTACCTATAAAGTAAGAAACTAAACCACCAGAATATGATAATGTAGCTAAAATTGTTAAGTTTAATATTGGGTCAGGTGTTTTTTTAGACCACGCAATAAAAATTTCTGGAGGCACTAGGCCTAACAAGGTTTCAGAAACAAAAAAGAATATTAAAACCGTAAGTCTAGAAACCGTTTCTGTAAAATGGTGCAATCCATCATTGATATTATATACATATTCGTTAAAAAGAAATAAACATGCAACAACAATTACAATTGGCCAGAAAGCTTTCTTTAAACTCTCCCATATAAACATATAGAACCCCGTTCTATGAAAATAGGAGTGCATTAGTTTTGCTCTATGCGTTTTTGTTTTTTGTTTTCTTTTTTTTGCCATTTTTAGATTTCTCTTTTTCTTTAAACAGAGTACAAAAATAAGGACTTAATTTTTATAAAGTGAACAATAATTTATATTCCTACTCTTTTATGAATTCCTTAATTTAGCAACAAATAAATTTTTATGATTTGGCTTACAGATAAAATTGAATTTCCTCCCTATGAATTAACTACAAAAGATGGAATTATCGCTTTAGGTGGAGATTTATCTGATGAACGGTTAATTTGTGCCTACAAAAATGGAATTTTTCCTTGGTTTTCGGAAGGAGACCCTATTGTTTGGTATTGTCCGTTAGAAAGAATGGTATTGTTTCCTGGTGAAATTAAAGTGTCTAAATCGATGCGAAAAATTATACAGAAAAATGAATTTATCATCACGGAAAATAAGGCGTTTAGAGAAGTAATTTACAACTGTAAAAATATTGAAAGGAGTGATGGTTTTGGTACTTGGATTACTGATGATATGGAGCAGGCTTACATTAATTTACACCATAAAGGCATCGCAAAATCTATAGAAGTTTGGCAAGACAATCAATTAGTAGGTGGTTTATATGGTTTAGAGATTAACAATATTTTCTGTGGAGAAAGTATGTTTAGTAAAGTTTCTAATGTTTCTAAATTGGCATTTATTCATCTCGCTAAAAAGAAAGAATACACTTTAATAGATTGCCAAATGTATAATGATCACTTAGCGAGTTTGGGAGCAAGGGAGGTTGATAGAAGTTCCTTTCTTAAAATTTTAAAATCTTAGTTTTTCATTATTGTCCGATAAAAGACATAAGACCGCTTCGCTTTTAGAATCAAGAATCAAGACGGTGCTCTAACTGCCTGACAAACAGATCTAATTTCAACTAAAATTAGTATATCTTTCCTTAATTAAATTATTAAAAAACAAGAGTGTCATTTAAAAAGTATGCAAAATTACTTATTTACAAAGGTTTATCAAGAAAAATAATCGGACACTAATCAATATTTTTATGAATTGAGGGATTGGAATAATTATTGTAGATGTTTTAACAATCAAAGTTTTTTATGAAAAAAACACTCGTATTAATTGTACTATTATGTGCATTACAATCTTCGTCACAAGAGAAAATTGGAAGACCTTTTTTTACAGGGGATGTTAATTTTACTTTAGGAGTTAATGAAGATTATAAAATAGGTCCGGATGATGACAATGGTCCTTTAATTATACCTTCTGCACTATTTTTTAGAGTTGGTTTTGGTTATGAATTTAAGCGAAAATTGGCTATCGCTTTTAATTCAGGTTTTGATTATCATTGGAACTATGCCGTAAGTGCTTTTCCTACGTATGGAAGTTTAAAATATAATATTACAGAAAAGGATGATGATGCTTTTTTTGTTGAAGCGAGATATGGGAAAATGTGGACGCCCTCTTCTAATTATCCTGATGGAAATTATTTTGGTTTAGGGATAGGTGTACAGGTTGCAGGAGAAGAAAGATGGAACACTGTTATTCGATTAGACTTTCATAGAAAAGGAATCATTGGTTTTGAAAATAACAGGTTAAATAGTGTTTCTTTAGGAATCGGATTTTCGTTTTTCTAAAAATCTGGCACTACTGTAAAACTCATTTTTTTATGAGTTGTTGGGTGCGAAAATTCTATAAACTCTGCGTGTAAATGCAACCTATTTTCTTTGTTTCCATACAAATCATCACCAACAATTGGGGTGTTTAATCCGTTTATGTGAGCAGCATGAACTCTTAATTGATGTGTTCGTCCTGTAATTGGATAAAAGTGAACTCTCGTTTTTCCATTTTCCCTTTTGATGATTTCCCAATCTGTTTCTGCATTTTTCCCATGGACAAAATCTACTAATTGCTTGGGTCTGTCGTCTAAATCTACACGTAAAGGAAGTTTTATTTTTCCACTTTCTTCGGTTAGGTTTCCATCTAATAAAGCAACGTATCGCTTTTTTACAGTTCTGTTTATAAACTGACTTTGTAATACTTTATTAGCTTCTTTTGTTTTGGTTAATAATAAAATTCCGGAAGTAGACATGTCTAATCGATGTACAATTAATGGCCCTGTTGCATCTGGATATTTTTCTTTAATACGAGTATATACTGAGTCGGAAATATCTTTTCCTGGTACAGATAAAAACTCCGTTGGTTTATTTATAACCAATAAAACATCATCTTCATAAATGGTTTCTAATACCTGTTTTTCTGCCAAATTTTCTAACAATAAATTTTCATCCATAGCAATACCCTCTAACATGTGTGTTAAAATAGGTTTACATCTACCTTGGCAGGCAGGATAAAAGTTTTTGTGTTTTCTAATTGCTGAGTTTGGCGAAATTCCCCACCAAAATTCGGCCATACAAATAGGCGTATAGTCGTTTAAAAAAGCGTGTTGTAATAATTTAGGAGCTGAACATTCACCTGAACCAGCAGGAGGTTTAATTTCGGGATTATTAAAAATGTTTAATAGGTTTCGTTTCTCTTTTTTATGATTTAAGAAAGCATATTTACTAAAAAGAGTTTGTTGTAAATAATTAGATTTTTCTTTTCTATCTTTTTTTAAGGCTGCAATTTTATCTTCAAAAAGTGCTAATTCTGTTCTTTTTTTTGCAATTTTATCTTCGTAGTATTCTACTAGTTCTTTGTAATAAAATTGGTCATTAAAACTTTCTTGGACTAATACTTTGTAGAGGTTATTAAAATCAACTTCGTTTAAAGTTGCTTGTCCGTTTGTTTTTCTAGACTTTCTATCCTTTTTCTGAAGTTTTAATTTTTTCCTTTCCTGTGTTAAGTCTTCTTCAATTTCTTTCGATAATTTAAAAAAGGTTTTCTTTAGTTTTAAATAACTTTTATCCTTTTTTACAAGAGATAATTGAGCGTTTATTTGGTCTATTTCTTTTTCACCTTTAATATAGAAACTTCCTTCTGTTCTCATGTTAAAAACTGGCGGAACAAATTTTTCTGGCAAACTTTTATCAGCTAATTTTCCTGAAAAGGCAGCTAAATAACCAATTTCATTTTGTTGGTTTTTAACCACCAACACCCCAAACATTTTACCGATTGGCAATTCGTTTTCCTCTTCTGTAAGTCCAAAATTGTGTTTAAAATCTGTCTGATTTTCTAAATATTCTTGCAATTCATTTGTAGCAATGGTTGCTAGCTGATGAGGTTGATAATAAAACGGAAACGTAAATTTTTCTGGAAGTTCAGCGCTAGAAATATCTGCTTTAAATTTTTGGAAATAAGTCAAATTAAAAAAATATCAAGTTAAAGGCTAAAAGTTGCACGTTGCAATCGGTCGTTAATAGATTTTCCTAAACCATGCTCAGGAAATCGTTCTGCAATAATTACATCTAATTTTAGATGGTCTAATTCGTGTAAAGAATCATATAATTTAGAAGCAGCTTCATGCAAAGATCCTTTTTCTGATAAAATAATTTCTGTTAGAGAATCATCATTTAAAGAATTTTTAAAAGGTAGCGCACCAATTTTTTTACCTACATGCTTTTTAACTTCATTCGCAATATCATCAACCAAAAAAGTACGAGTTGCAGGCGCATAATGTCTTGCCAACATGCCTGGAGCATCCGGACTTACTTCTTCTTTATTTTTAATGATAATTTTACCAACAACTGCTTCAATATCTTCTAAAGCCAAGGCGCCTAATCGGTATATAATTGGTTCATCATTTATAAAACCAATAATGGTAGATTCTATTCCGTTTGTACAAGCTCCTCCATCTAAAACTTGCTGAATATCATGCTTAAAATAACGTTCTACGTGTGCAGGTTTTGTAGGACTTATGCTTCCAAAAGGATTGGCACTTGGCGCTGCTAAAGGAAATGGTAGTTGTCTTAATAACTCTAAAGTTACCGGGTGATTTGGTACACGAACGGCAACTGTATCTTTACCTGCAGTAATAATATCAGGAATATTTTTGTCTTTTTTTAAGACCAAAGTCATAGATCCTGGCCAAAAAGCAGCTGCTAATAACTTTGCTTTTTCAGGAATGTGCGTTACGATTCCTTCTAAAGCATCAACAGAAGAAATATGCACAATTAACGGATTAAAAAACGGACGCTTTTTAGTCGAAAAAATGCTTTTTATTGCCTTTTCGCTAAAAATATTTCCTGCTAAACCATAAACGGTTTCCGTAGGTATGGCTACCAGCTCTTCGTTGGTTAACAATTGTATTGCCTTTTGTATGTCTTTAGAAATGATGCTCATTGATTATTCTTATAGACCACAAATTTAATTATAAAATAGCACAAATAGGTTTAGTTCGTTTGATAAGAAATAAAGTTCTATTTTTTTTTGATAATTAATGCTGTTTTTGTTTTGTTATGAACGTAGGTTCATTAACTTTGAGTAAAATTTAAGAGATGCCTAGACCTCATAAGAAAAGAAAAGTAAATCATCCACCAAAAATGCTGGGTTTTAAACCGTTTGGAATTCGATTTTGTGATACGGAGCATGTCGATATGCAGTATGAAGAATATGAGGCGGTAAAATTGGTTATTTATGATAATCTTTCTCAGGATGCTGCGGCAGAAAAAATGGAGGTTTCTAGACCTACGCTTACTAGAATTTATAACAGTGCCTTAAAAAAAATTGCAAAAGGATTTGTGGAGGGGAAATCGATTGTTATTAAAGGCGGAAACTTCGAATTTGAAAAAGATTGGTACAAATGTAAAACGTGTTTTAAATTAATTGACGGTGTTACAAATCCGACAACATGTGGCGATTGTCCTGACAATGATAAAGATGAGTTAGTGAATCTAAATGAATAGAATATGCCGAATTTTGATAACAATGGTCCACAAGGTTTAGGACCAAAAACAGGAATGAAATTAGGGAAATGTAGAAAAAACAAATCCGATGTTAATCAATCACTAGAAAATAGGCCTTTTAGAAAAGGAAGACGTAAAAAAGACAATAGGAGAACAATAGTAAAAATAACTGATTCGTTATGAAAAAAATAGCAATCCCAATAACAAAAGACAACAAGGTTGCAGACCATTTTGGAAGATGTAAGTATTATGAAATCTATACTTTTTCTAATACAAATGAAATTTTAGACTTAAAATTGTTAGAGTCGGATGGTAAGTGTGGTTGTAAATCTAATATTGTTAGTGTTTTAGTAAAGGAGTGTGTAACATTTATGTTGGCAGGTAATATTGGTGATAGTGCAATGAGTAAATTAGTGGTTGCTGGTATTGGCGTAGTACGCGGTTGTTCTGGTAAATCTGCAGACGTAATTTTAGAATTTGTTGAAGGAAAAATTTCTGATACTGATGTTAGTTGTGCAAGTCATGATCACAAACATAAAAAAGGTCATGCACACGCATGTCATCATTAGTAATTATTATATTATTTAAAGATTAAAAAGCGTAAGATGAGGCATCAACTTAATGTTGAAAAACCAGAACAGAATTGTTATGATAACTGATCTTTTTCAATTAAGACCTCGTTATGGGGAAGTCGATAAAATGTGCTATGTATACCATGCCAATTATGTAATTTATTGTCATCAAGCACGCAATGAATTATTGCGAAAATTAGGTTTAGATGAAGTTAAGTTAGAGGAAAATCAAATAATGTTACCTGTAATTTCTTTTGATATAAAATACAGAAAACCAGCTCATTTTGACGAGTTGATTACCATAAAAACAATTATCAAAGAAATGCCAAAGGTTCGTTTCAGTTTTGAATTTGAAATGACAAATGAACAAAAGGAGTTGCTAAGTAAAGCTAAATTAGATGTTGTTTTTGTAGATATTCAGTCTCGTTTGCCTAAAAGAATTCCAAGTTTTATTGAAAAGAAATTAGCTACTTATTTTTAAAATGTAACTGTGTAAAATAATTGATTTTAAAAGCTAATTATTTCTAGTTAGAAACCTATACGGTCTCTTTTTGTAATTGATTTAATAATACAGAGTTAAAAACTGAAACAGTTCTGTGGTATTACAGTTTATATAAATAAAAAATTAACAAAGTAATTGATTAATTAACCCTTTTTTTTCAGAGTTTTGCAACTGAAAAAATACTAAATATTTACAGATTAAATAATCCGTAAAACATTCTCATTAGAGAAAACGACGTTGTAATAAACGTTTAAAATAAAGCACTTATGACAAATAATATACCGATAGAAGATCAATATAAAAGAACGTCTTTATTTGAAAAAGAAAATATTAATTATCTAGTTCATGTTTTAAAGCGTTTTAATACGGTACCAAAAATAAATAACATTAATATTATTACTTCTAATACAGTACCAAAAGTTTTTAAAATTGTTCCGAATAAATCAATAATCATTGGAGCGTTGTATTTAAGAAACCCCGTTTTAGCTTTAGTTTATTTACGATACGGAATAGAATGGCAGCTTTGGTATAAATCTTTAGAGGGCGAAAAAAAAGACACTTCTTTATGTAATATTGCAGCGCTAGAAGTAACTAGAATATTCTACAAATTATTACCTAAAGAAGATAAAGAAAAGTTAGAAAATGTTGATTATTTTTTAATTAACTTAATAAAAAGTGATGATAGCTTAAATGCAGAATCTCTATTAAATCATGAAGAGTTAGAAGCATTTCATGGATTAAATACTGGAGATAAAATATTTGAAAAATCTTGGAAGCCAATTGTTGATAATCTAGCAAAACCTACAGAGTATTTATTAATGGATGGTGGAGATTTTAGGTTAAATATAGATGAAATAGCTTTGTTAAATAAATATGGTTGTAGGCCATTTCCAAGACCAGAAGCTTTTACGTTTGCCTCTTCTACAGCAACAAGTGTGTCTAATTTTGCTTTTGATAAAACAGATAAAGCTAGAAGTATTTTAATTAAGAATAGTTTAAAAAACGGTTTTAAAGAAAGTGCCATTGAGTTTTCTGAATTATTAAAAAGTAATTTGAGAAAAATTTTTACTTTAAATGATGCTTGCGAAATAATTTTTTCTCCTTCAGGCACAGATTCATCACTTCAAATAGCTGCTATTAGTCAAATTGTTACCGACAAAGAAATTACGCATATTTTAGTTGCTTCTGATGAAACGGGTAGTGGAGTTCCGGCAGCCTTAAAAGGATGTCATTTCGAGAATAATACAGCTTTGAACTATCCCGTTAAAAAGGGAGATAAAATGGAAGGTTTTAGAGATGTAGATTTAATTAAAATTCCGTTTAGAGATGAAAAAGGAATATTAAAATCATCAGAAAAATTAGATGCAGAAGTTTTAGAAGCCATTACTGAAACTTATAAATTAGGAAGACAAGCGATATTGCATGTAATGGATCATTCTAAATTAGGCTATCAATCTCCTAGTGTAAAAATGATGCAAGAGATAGATGATCTTAAAGAGGTGTCACTACAAGTAATTATAGATGCTGCACAGTTAAGATTAGATCCTGCAGACATTCAGAATTATTTAAACAAGGGGTATATTGTTAGTATTACCGGAAGTAAATATTTTACAGGACCTCCGTATTCTGGAGCATTAATTTTTCCGGAATGTGTGAGTCAGCAAATTACTGATGCCAAAAAGAAGTTGCCTAAAGGATTAACGCAATATTTTAATCATTCTGATTGGCCAGTTAATTGGTTTTGTTCTAAAGAATTATCGGACGGATTTAATTATGGTTCTTATATGCGTTGGAATGCTGCTATAGTAGAAATGGATAGATATTATAAAACGCCTATTTTATACAGAAATATGGGGATTGAGATGTTTTGTAATTTTATAGAAGACTCTATAAAAGACGCAGCCTTTTTAAAACCTGTTTATGGTGATAAACCAAATGTAGGTAATGAAGAATTTGG
The DNA here is from genome assembly GCF_011379025.1 of Polaribacter sp. 11A2H. NCBI lineage: Bacteria > Pseudomonadati > Bacteroidota > Flavobacteriia > Flavobacteriales > Flavobacteriaceae > Polaribacter > Polaribacter sp. 11A2H. Next base: position 5,521 of record NZ_WTLD01000021.1, on the reverse strand, counting down.
AATAAGAAATATTCGTACTATTTTTCCTTTTTTCATCCTTAAAAATAAAGAAGTATTATCTGTAGAGAATGTAAAAAAATTATACACGCTTTTAAACTCCGACCTTTCTAATAAGTTTGAAGGAGAATCTTTAGATATTATAAGGCTTGCGGCACAAAAGTGTCATATTGGGCAGGCGGTAAACGTTAAGTATGAAGATAATATACAAAGTGCTGTTTTAAGAATTAGCTTAGGTGCTAGGGTAATTTCAGAAAGTTGGGTAAATAGAGATATTAGTCTTTATTTTAGAAATATAGAAGCGCAGATGAGTCAAATTACTGTAATTATTAAAAAAATAGAATTGATTCTTAATACTCCAGAATTATTAAAATAATTTTTAATTGATTAACACATTACCTTGTAGTTAAACTTACAATGTAATGTGTTTGTTTTTGCAATTCTGATTTATTTTTAAACTAAAATCGTCTACTTTTTGCCAATTGGTAAATTCTATTGGTTCTTTAGATTTTGTAGGACCATCCGTTAATCTCATAATTAGTTTAATCATAATTCTGTCTATTATTGAATATGATTTATAATCTAATTTACCTGCAAATACTTCTAAGAAATCTGGAGTCCAATTTATTTCTTTTATAAATTTAATTAGATAGGGATTTGTAGAAGGGGTGTTTTTATCTTCTTTTCTTGCCACTAAATTAACTGAGAAAAAGGCCGTTTTTATTTCTTTAAGATGCTCTTTGTTTTTTAAGATAAATTCATAAACTTGTTTGTTGTGTTTTCCATATCTAATACTAGCTCCAATTATTAGTGTGTGAAATTCAGATAAATTACCATTAAAATTTTCAATTGAAAATAGTGCTGTTTTTATTTGATTTTTATTAAAATTAGCACTTAGCTTTTTACAAATTTTTTTAGTCTGTCCGTCTATAGAAGAGTAAATAATTCCTATCTTTCTTTCCATAACATTATTTCGTCACTTTGTTTTGAATGATTACTTTCATACAACAAAACGTTCTTGTTTTTTTACAGCTACTAATTTACGAAATTCAGTCCATTTTTAGTCATTTAAAGACAGATTTTAGATCAGTTTTATTATATTCATTTTATAAAAAGAAGGCTTTTTAAGAAGTCTGTTTTTGTTAGTTTTTTTTAAGATAAACGTGCCTTAATACCGTGTTTTCTAAAACTAGCTAAATTCAATTTAAGAGATTAAATGCATTCTTTTTAATTTTCCTTCTTCTATTTCTCCTTTGTTATTTGCTTTTAAAAACTGGCCTGTTTCAACATTCAAACAAGTTAACCACATGCCACCATGTGCAAAAGTATCAATACAAATTGTGTGACCAAAATCTGCTATTTTTCCATTTATCCGAGCAGTATGTCCGCAAATCACTGTTTTATTTGCGTCATAAATTGTTGGTTTTTCAAACTTCTTATGATATAAATAATGCTCATTTTGTTCCTCTAAATGCTTGTTTTTTTCAAGTCCTGCATGCACAAAAATAAATTCTCCAATTTCTAAATAAGGTAAGCAAGAATCAATAAAATTCCAAAGCGTTTTATCTATTTGATGCATCCAACTTTGGGTATCATCAATATTATAGGAGTTTAATGTAAGTGATCCTCCATAATCGTTTAGCCAATGCTTAAATATTTTGGTGGAAGATTTGGCAAGTGTCATCATTACCTCATGGTTGCCACGAATAAATTCGAAGTCGAATGTTTTGTTTTTTTCAATTAACCAATCAATAACGCCTTTGCTATCAGGGCCCTTATCAATATAGTCTCCAAGAAAAACAACTTTATCATTTTCTTTTATCAAACCCTGTTGAAAAATAGTTTTTAATGCGTTTATACTACCATGTATATCTCCAATTGCATAAATTGCCATAATAACTTTTGTTTTTATACCATGTAATCTAAAGTTTATATTAATTTTTTTTTACTGTTGATAAACATTAAGATTTTAGTAATTTATTTTTTTTAATCTATAGATTGTAAGTTATGTGAATTTTTGATGTAAGGTTTTCGATGCAGTTTTATCAATTACCAAATTTACAGCAGATAATTTTGAAGTAAGAATTCTAGCACAACTACTTGATCCAATTACCTTTGTTTTCTCTATTTTCATCAATTAAGATAACCTCATTTCCATTTCAAAGATGTATTAATGCTTTGTCTAACGGTTACTACTAGTTGTTTGTATTGTGTTTAATGCTGCTAATTCCATTTTGAATTATGTTTAATTTTTCGATTAACAAAATTAATATTATTTGAAGCCAAACTTTTTGACATAAGTCAATAAATTAATATGGATTGTAATTTATTTGAAGACGAGTATTTTTTAATGTCGAAAATTAAAAATTGTTGTGCTATCAATTAGTTTAAGGGAGATGTGATTAATTGATAAATAAAAATGGTAGCGCTACAGCTTAAGCTATTATTGTTTTTTTATATTGTTGTCTGCTGTTATTTATTTCGATTCTTTTACTTCCTTTTGAGAAATAATAGGTTTGCCGTTTAAGGCCTGAACTAATGTAGATGTTGCAAGAAGTCCGTAAAGTACCGAAATAACTATTGTTGCTTTTGTGTTTTTAAAAATATAAAAAGAAAGCAATGGGAGTACTTGTAAAGCATGCATTCCTATAAAGTGAGAAACTCTTAAATCGCCTACAGTTTTACTCCAACCCACAAGCCACCAATTAGAATTATCGTTAATAGCTCCAACACTATGGTTCATACGAGACCCCATTAAGCCTCCTTCGAATGAAAAAATAACAAAAATTAAAATACCCAAACGAATTGACCAAACATAATAAGTTGGTAAACTTGTAAAAGACTGTGTAAAAAAAAGTACACCAATATATGCTGTATATAGCGTAACAAGTACTGCTATTAAGCCCATTAATGTATATAAAAGGGAATATGTTGGTGTGCTATTATTGAAGTGAGATAATTGTCCTTTTGATGCTTGAAAAATAATATATATAAGCTCTAAGCCGAACAATGTAATTACTGTCCAATTAAAAGGTGTTACATTAAAATCGGACAGATAATGGCAATACCAAGCCATAGTCCAAGAATATAATCCTATTGAAGCTGCAAATTTGAAAGGCTTAAACCAAGCATTTACACCATGTACCTGTGCAGATGTTGTTTTGGTTAGAACGATACATACAATTGAAAGAATTACACATAACAAACCAAAATAAAATAAGTATTCGTTACGGATTTTCAGTTCTTTAATGAAGCTGATAATTCCTTCAATCATAGTGTTGTTTTTTATTTAACCTTGTATTTCGGAACAAAAGAATTTAAACAATAAAGCATTGCTCCATAAGTAAATATAAGAGTAGGCATATTGGTGTTAAAACCTAAATCAAATTCAGGAATACCTAAAATATCTCTAAATGAGTGTGTTGCAATTAGTGTCATAAAAACAATTCCATAAGCAAAAACAGAAATAATGGCAATTTTATTTTTAGTAGTTCGTATAATTTCTTTTTTTGCCTCTCCTCTAAAGAAATACCAAAGTGATACAATGATGAATGTTACTTCTATAAAAATTGCTAAATATACGTTAGAAGCATACAAGCCAAGACCAGCGTCCATTGTACCTGCTCCAAATAGATGATGCATGTGGCCAGAAAAGAAATCTAATACAAAGTGTACTAATACTAAAGCCATACTTACTAATCCTATTTGCGTGCTTTTAAATAATAATTTTCCAATTACAAATGCAATAGCTAGCCAGAATAATAAAGGTGCTAAATCATGACTATATAACATATCAACAGCCATGTTACTTAAAGTGGCATCAAAAGCATCACTTGGTGCAGTAACTTCAAGTCCTAAATAATGGAATGTAAACCACAATAAATCTTGTAATTGTGATATGATTAAAAAATAAAGGAAAGCTCCTTTTGGGAACTTTTGCTTAGCTATTAATGCGGTTGTAAAATGTCCTGCTAACATAATTCTTGTTTAAATTTTTGTATTTTTGCTACTGAATTGAAAGCAAAAGTAATAATTACTTTCGAATTGATAGTAATAATCTGTAAAAAAAATGAAAAAAGAATTTCGTTCTGGCTGTCCAATCTCTTCTACATTAGATATTGTAGGAGATAAATGGTCTTTGTTAATTATACGAGATATGTTAATTAAACATAAAAAGACGTTCAAAGAAATATCTGATTCAGACGAGAGTATTGCGCCAAGTATTTTGTCTGCACGCTTAAAATTGTTGGAATCTTTTAAATTAATATCCAAGACAAAAATACCTGAAAACAAAAAAGAAAATATTTATTTGTTAACAGAAAAAGGAATTCGTTTAACTCCAATAATTATAGAATTCAGTTTGTGGGGTGATGCTAATATGCGAGAATTTAATGAAATAAAGAATATAGAGGGTTTAAATTTAGATAAGTCTTATGTTATTAAAACAGTTGAAGATCGTTATAATTCTATGTTACTTAATTTTCAATAATGCTTGGATTTAATTGCTAAATAGTTGTGTCCTTTTTCTGTTTTAATGTATGTAATATCACTGACCCAAAGTTGTTCGGGTCTAGTAGGTATTTTGTTTTGAATGAGGTTTTTATATTTTTTAAATAGATGATTATAGTTTGTGGTAGTTATGAGGTTTTTGAGTTTAGGTACGAGTAAATTATACAGTCTTAATACATCAAAAAATTTATCTCTACCGATTTTTAAGTTCTTTATAGAGTTTTTTACCGCCAGTCCTAGAGCTTACTTTTTTACGATATTCTTTGACCAACTTAATTATTTTAGTGTCGTTTATAGCTTTACATTGTTTTACTTTTTCTCTTTTGTAAGAGGCTTGTTTACTAAACCCAAAACACTGATAGAACCATTTTCTTTTAAACGGTTTTTCTTTTTTAGTTCTATCTCTTTCGCTAATGTTTTTGGTAACGACTTTTTTGACAAATCGACGCCAGTAATGATTTCCATATCTGCAATAATATCTTGCTGAAAGTCCTTTACAAACTCCAGTTCTTCAATACGTTCCTTTAGTTTTTTAATTTCATCTAATTTACTCATACCTGTGTTTTGTTGGACTAAAGTACTATATTTTTTGATCCAATACCCAATTGTCGTCCTTGGAACCTCATATTTTTTGGAAGCAAAGTTAGTGGAAATCTGACCATTTTGAATTTGGTCAACGACAGATAATTTGAGTTCAAGTGTTACTTTTTGGTAGCTTTTTTTTCGCCAGTGTTCTTTTTGTGTTTTCATAAGTGACTATAATTAAATGTTTAATTTTTAGTCAACCTATTTCAGGACGCTTCATTTTGGTAATGGTATATAACGGTCTTGTGTATGATTAGTTGCGTGGTTAAGCAACTAATTTAGCAAATAAATCACAGATAGAATATTCCGCAGGAATGTTCGTAAGTTGGCAGTGACCAAGTAATTAATTATACACGGCTTAAGTTAGCATTTTAATAAAAACACTAAATTTAAGACATATAATAAGAAAGCACAAAAGAGAGGAATAAGG
>NZ_WTLD01000020.1:0-29418 GCF_011379025.1 Polaribacter sp. 11A2H | reverse complement strand
TACTGATTACTGATTACTGATTACTGATTACTGATTACTGATTACTGATTACTGATTACTGAATACTGAATACTGAAAAAGATGCATGTAGATTTACCAGAGAAAAGATATTATAAAATAGGTGAAGTTGCCAAAGCGTTTGAGGTAAATACTTCATTAGTTCGTTTTTGGGAAAAAGAATTTGATATTATTAAACCTAAAAAAAATGCGAAAGGGAATCGTTTGTTTACACAAGACGATATTAAAAACTTTAAGCTCATATTTAACCTTGTAAAAGAACGAGGTTTTACTTTAGAGGGTGCTAAACAAAAGCTAAAGAAAGATCCAGAAGGAATAGTTCAAAACCATGAAATTATTACTAGATTAGAAGGAGTTAAAGCAGAATTGATTAAAATTAAAAATCAATTGTAACATTTCCTTTATCTGTGTGTCTAACTTAATAGTATAGAAGCTAATATTCTTTACAAGCTCAATAATATTAAGTAGTTTTGTAGTACAAAAAATCAATCAAAAAATTAAAATTTAGAAATTATGAAAAAATGGTTAATACCAGTAATAGTAATCCTTGTTATTGTTTTCGGAGTATACAATTGGGGTAAAAACTTTAATAACGAAGCTGTTGTTTTACAGGAAGATGCAAAAACAACTTGGTCTAATGTAGAGAGTTCTTACCAACGTAGAAATGATTTAATTGGTAATCTGATTAAAACAGTACAAGGAGCAGCAGATTTTGAAAGAACTACTTTAACAGAAGTAATTGAAGCAAGAGCTAAAGCAACCTCTGTAAATATAAATGCAGGAGATTTAACAGCAGATAACATGGCGCAATTTCAACAAGCGCAATCTGGCTTAACAGGTGCGTTATCTAAATTATTAGTTTCTGTAGAGCGTTATCCAGAATTAAAAGCGAATCAAAACTTTTTAGAATTACAAAGTCAGTTAGAAGGTACAGAGAACAGAATTAACGTTGCTAGAGATCGTTTTAATGAAGGTGTAAATAATTATAACAAACATATAAAAGTGTTTCCAAATTCTGTGTTAGCAGGAATGTTTAATTTTGATGAAATGGATCGTTATAAAGCAGATGCAGGATCTGAAAATGCACCAGATGTAAACTTTAATTTTAATAATAAAAAAGAATAATATGTCTAAAGTAGAAGCGTTTCTGTCTCCAGAAGAAGAACAAGAAATTATTTCTGCTATTAGAGTTGCAGAGAAAGAAACTTCTGGCGAAATAAGAGTACATATTGAGGCTACCACAGAGAAGAATCATGATGAACGAGCGTTAGAAGTTTTTCATTTGCTAAAAATGAACAACACTAAAGATGCTAATGCAGTGTTGATTTATGTTGCTGTAAAAGACAAGAAATTTGTTATTTATGGTGATAAAGGAATTAACAAAGTGGTGCCAACAGATTTTTGGGATACCACCAAAGATGTAATGCAAAATCATTTTAAAAAAGGTGCTTTTAAACAAGGAATTGTTGACGGAATCTTAAAGGCAGGAAAAGAATTGCAAGCACACTTTCCTTGGCAAATTGATGATGTAGATGAACTTTCTAATGAGATTTCTAAAGGATGATATACAGTAAACAGTATTCAGTAAGTAGTATTCAGTTAGCAGTATTTTTTAGAAAAATTACTTTTTTTATTGCGTTTTTATTCACGTTAAGTGTTTTTTCTCAAGGGTATCAAATACCAGAAATTCCAAAGTTTCAAACCAGTGTTTATGATTATACGAGTTTATTAACCGCTAGTCAAAAAACAAGTTTAGAAAGTAAGTTAATACAGTATTCAGATACTACTTCTACTCAAATTGTAATTGCTATTATTCCATCCACCGAAGGTGAAAATATTAATTATTTAGCTGCCAATTGGGGGGAGAAATGGGGAATAGGTGATGCAGAAAAAGACAATGGTGTTTTAATGTTGTTAGCATTAAATGATCGAAAAATTGCCATTCAAGCTGGTAAAGGAACCGAGCATCTTTTAACTGATTTTCAATCGAAAAGAATTATTGAAAGAGTTATTATTCCAGAGTTTAAAAGAGGAGATTATTATAGCGGTTTAGACAAAGGATCTGATTATATTTTTAAAACCTTAAACGGAGAGTTTGAGGGAACAAGACAAGCAGATGCAGAAGGTTTTGATCCTGGGATCATTATTTTTATCATTATAGTTTTTATCATTTTTATTTTAATTTCTAGAGGAAATAAAAATAATGGAAGCGGTGGTAGAGGTTTTAGAAGCGGATCTATTGCAGGTGCTATTTTAGAAACTATTATTTTAAGTAACGCCGGTAGAGGTGGCGGAAGTTTTGGTGGTGGTTTTGGAAGTTCTTCTGGTGGAGGTAGTTTTGGCGGAGGCGGCTTTGGAGGCGGTTTCGGTGGAGGTAGTTTTGGTGGAGGTGGTGCTTCTGGTGGCTGGTAAATTCCATTTTAATCTTTCCTGTCGGAAGAAAATCTAATTATAAAAAATAAATAACAAACCCTTCAGAATAAAAAAACTGAAGGGTTTTAATATTAAAATAAATTGTATTGTTGATGAAAGTAATAACTGTAATTTTTAGTTTTCTGTCTTTAGTTAGTTGTCAGAATTTTGGTAGTTTAAAACTTATATCAGAATTATCAAAAGACTTAGAAGAGGTTTCTGGTGCAGAAGTAGTTGCCAATTCAGATCTAATTTGGATGCAAAATGACGGTGGAAATAAGCCTAAAATTTATGGTGTTTCTGCTACCGGAAATATTGTTGAAGAGCTCACCATAAAAGAAAAAAACCACGATTGGGAAGACTTAGCGTCAGACGAAGAGGGAAACCTCTATATAGGTGATTTTGGAAACAATGATAGTAAAAGAGAAAACCTTGTTATTTTAAAAGTAAAACATGAAGATTTAACAAGTTCTAAAAAAATAAAAGTAGAGAAAATTAAGTTTTCGTATCCAAATCAAAAGAAATTTCCACCTAAAAAGAAGCAACTGTTTTTTGATGCAGAATCTTTTTTCTATTATAATAATGCGTTTTATGTGTTTACTAAAAGTAGGGTGAAAGATGAATTTGGAAAAACTTCTTTATACAAGATTCCTGCAAAAGAAGGAAAACATGAAGCAACTTTTATTTCTGAATTTAATAATGGCGACAATACAGAAAATTGGATAACTTCTGCAGATATTTCTGATGATGGAAGCAAGGTAGCGTTGTTATCGCCAGCAGCAGTTTTAATTTTTACGGATTATAAAAATGATGATTTTTTATCTGGTAAAGTAACTAAAATTACTTTAAATCACGCTTCTCAAAAAGAAGGAGTTGCTTTTAAAGATAACAATACTTTATATATTACTGACGAAAAAGCTCATGGTGCTGGCGGTAATTTTTATGAGTTAAAGCTTAACTAAGCGGCAAATTTATAAATTAATAAACCCCAACCTAAAACTAAGCATAAACCACCTAGAGGTGTAATTGGACCTAAAAATCTTATTTTTTTATGATTGGCAGATGATAGAACCAAGCCATAAATAGAAAATGAAAATAAAATAATACCAATTATAAAAAAGTTAATAATGTAATTATCTATGGCAATTTGGTCGTTTAACTGAAAACCTAAAATGAGCAATACAATTGCATGATACATTTGGTATTTAACACCTGTTTCAAAACTTTGTAATTGGTCTGTGTTTAGTTTTTTCTTTAGAAGATGTGCACCAAAAGCACCAAAAATTACTGCTGACATTCCAAAAATTGCTCCTGAAATTAATGCTATTTTATCCATATTTGTTAAAAGTTGAATCCTAAATTAAGGGTTGCTCTTACACCATCATCACTATTAAACACAGCCACATTTGCAACTAACATATTTGCAGCGTTAAAGAAAATACCACCTCCAATAGCGGTGTTAAATTTAGTGTTGTTAAACGTTGTATTTTGTTGTCCCCAAACGGTTCCGTAATCAAAACCACCGTAAATACCAATATTTAGAGGTACAATACTTGTTTTAATTTTACTTAAAAGTAAACGAAGGTCTGTAGATTGGTAAAATGAATTTTTCCCTGTAAATCGTTGGTTTCTATAACCTCGTAAACCATCATTTCCACCAATGCTTGCTGCTTGATACAGCTCATAAGAATCTCCAAAATTATAGTGTCCTTTTACCTTTGTAGCCAAAACTAATTTTCCACTAGCAATCAATTTATAATCAAAAGAAATAGCAGGAATTAAATATCCGAAGTGGTTGCTATTTTTTAGGTTAGAGGTATAACCTACTTTTAAAGATGTTTTCATTCCCATTGTTGGAAAAGCACTATTATCTGTGTTTTCAAATTGATAACCGGCCTCTGTATTTATAAATTGTTGATTGTTAAAAATAGCATCGTTTGTAGCAATGGAATCACTTACAAATCTATTAGATGTTTGTTCTACTTTATAATTTTGAAAATTTACACCTACTTTTATTTTTCCATCCAAATCTCCTTTCCATTGTATAAAAGTACCAGCACTCAACTCTTTTATTCTAAGTCTATTGTATTCTTCATCTTTTATTTCATGAGGCGCATTTAGGTTTATAGAGTTGTTTCCTAAACCAAAATAATTCATAGCGAAATTAGGACTTGTAATACGTGCTTTAACACCGAGGTTCCAGTTTTTTATAACGTTTGCAAATTCGCTAGAATAATCAAATTCAAAACCATTAGTTGCAAAATAATAAGATGCATTTAAGGTATGTTGAGAACTAAATGGGTTTCTCTCAAAACCAAAAGAAGTATAGACATTAGACACGCCAATTTTTACACCATCATCTGCATTAAAACCAATGGTTGGAGATATAATAAACTGATTGTTTTTTAGTTTCGTGTAATCATACACGTTGGTTTCGTAATTATCGGTTAACTTTTTACTTCCTTTGTTTGTTATAAAAGTGTTTTTCTTAGATTTAAAATCATACATTTTTACTTTTGTACCATTAATTATATTGTAAATGTCGTTGTTTTGACCACCAATAATTCTAATTTTTATATACTTGTCTGAATTTCCTTTTACCACAAAAGTATCTTTATCATCTAAACCATAAATCCAAATTTCTTTGGTTTCAGACTTATTGTAAGTTCGTTCATGAAAAATAGTTCCTTTTTCTCCTTTTATAATTCGGTATCCAGTTATTTTTGTACTTCCGTTAGAAATTCTTTCAATATCAAACCAATCATCTTTATGAGTACCTTTTATAACTTGAAATTTATTTAGGTGTTGAAAATAAGCATCAGAAATTTTTTGTAAATTCTTTCTTCTACCTTGTAATTTTGTTTTTATTTCTGATACAGTATGATCTCTTACTTCGTTAGGGAAATTAGTAAAAGCATCTTCTATTACGGCATCTGTAAGGTTTGTAGTAATTAACTTTACTTGTGCATTCCAATCGTCTTTACTAGCCGTTGTAATTAATGCCATGTCTAAAGGATAAGGCGATAAATTAAACCATTTTGGACTGCTAATATCTTCTTTGTAGGATTGCATTGCACGTAATGCAGGTATTATTTTTGTGGTAATATTTAATAAAAAACCATCGCCAAAAACAGCAAAAGCTTGGTCTCTATCTCTTGGTACTGGTCTGTAAATTGTCTGTTTACCTTCTTTAAAAACAGCCCATCTCCATTGGTCTTGGTGTCTGTCCCAATCACCAATTAACATGTCGAATAAACGTGCTTTTATGTATGCTTTTTCATCTAAAACATGATGTTCATTTTTACTCAATTTTTTTAATAAATCATCTGTACTAATTATTTCATCAGCAAAACCAAAACTTTCTTTGTCTCCATGACCAGAAGCGGCTCTTTCTTCAATCATGTATAACTCATTACCAAAATCATCATTAAAACTACCTAAACTATTTTGTTTAGGAACATAGTATAAAATAGGATTTGTGTGATACACTCCAACCGCATCAGCCAATTTACCAATAGTAAATGGTGCATACGGATGCGAACCTGTAAAAACATCATTTAATAAACTTTCTGTTGCAGTATTGTTAAATTGCCCTTCTATATATTGGTCTTTAAAAGCGACTGCTTGTAAATATTGTACCGCATTTTTACGCAATGCGCGCATTACATATTCCCTACCTTTTGGATCTTTAAGTCTTAATGATTTAGATTGATGTCCGCCACCTTTTCTAACCGGTTTTAAACCACCAAAAAGAGTATCTAAATCTACCGTTGGAGCAATTACTTCTGTACCAAAATATTTTCTATAACGTTCTCCCCAAAAAAAACGATAAACTCCGCTTTTATCAACTTCTTCTTGTGTATAGATTGCTGCTTTTTTTTCTGTAATTTTAGTGTTCGTAAATGGCTTGAAATTAATGTTTTCGTCAGCAGGTAAAACAGATGTAGTGTACACCACTTTATCATCCTTTACCGTGTAAAAAGCAACATTAGAAGAGCCGTCTTTATAAACATCTAACTTTGCAAAACCTTGCGCTGCATAAGTAAATTTTGCGTTTCCTGTTAATTTTGTAGCCATTGTTTTAGAACCAGAACCACTTACTATTTGAGGTAAATTATCTTCTACAATATATTGTAGGTTGTGGTCATGACCGGATACTAAAATAATTTTATCATTTTCTTGAGAGAGTGTAATAACACGTTTTCTAAGTTCGTTGTATTTTTTATTTTCAATATCGGTATTTGTAAGTCCGGTAGTTTTTCTAAGTAAATTTTTAAGAGAACCTAAAACAGGTAAAGGGCTCATGTGGCTTTTAAAAGAATATTGGCCACCGTGAGAACCGTTTGTAAACATAGGGTGGTGTAATGCTACGATAGTTGTTTTTCCTCTCGCTTTTTTAATCAGTCCTTCAAATTCATCAAAGAATTTTTCTCTTGTTTTAATTTCACAATCATCATTAATTGTTGGATGATTGTCCCAATTTGTTAAATACCATTGTGTATCAACAATAATTAAAATGATGTCATCAGAAATAGTAACTTTTTCTAACGGACAACCATTATTTGGCAAAAAAGCCGATTTTCCTAATGCCTTTTCAACTAATTTCTCTTCTCTTTTTAAGCCATCTAAACCGTGGTACCAATCGTGGTTTCCAGGAATAAATATAGAATTTCCTTTAAATTGTTTGGCAACATTTGTTTGCGCTTCAATTCTTCTTTTTGCTAAAGGATAATTTTTAGAATCTTTATATGGTATGCCGGTTTCATAGACATTATCTCCTAAAAAAAGTAGTGTAGATTCTTCGGATGCATTTTTAATATGCTTTTTCAAATATTTTAAAGCAGGAGAATCTTCAGTTAAAGTAGAGTTGCCTGCATCTCCAATAAGGTAAAAACTATGTGCTATTTTAGAAACTTTTTTTTCTGTTTTATTAGATTGATTTTCTGCAATTTGCATTTCTATGGTTGCGCAGGCAGAAATGGATAAAAAAAGTAAACTGAATACGGAATATTTGAATAGTTTCATAAGTGCTAAAATAACTATTTTAAAATTGATTTTTTATATCGTTGTAAGTCTTCTTTGGTATCTATGTCTAAGAAGTTGGTTGTTATTGTAGAACAAAGAATTTCGTTTTTCTTTTTACTGATGAATTCCTTTGCGCCTTTGTCTCCTTTTATCAGTAATAAATTAGAAAAATACTTTTTAGGAAATATAGCAGGAACACCAAATTTTTTACCGTAGTTAGATGCTATAATGCTGTTTTTATTTTGATTAAATAAATGAATCATATCTTCTATATAAGCAACATTAATGGCTGGTTGATCTGCCAATAAAATAAAAATACCTTCTAAATTGAATTCCTTATTTTTAAGGTATTCAACTCCAGAAACGATGCTAGAACTTAATCCTTCTTCAAAATTGGCGTTCTCAATAAATTGGATGTCCTTAGTCCTTATTTCTGGTTTAATTTTATCCGAATTTGCGCCTAAAACACAAAAAATAGTGGAAGTGTAAACACACTGTATTTTCTCTAAAGTAAGTTCTAAAAGTGTTTTTTCGTTTATTTTCTCTAACTGTTTTATGCTATTCATTCTAGATGATTTACCTGCAGCTAAAACTAAAATAGCAATATTTTTCATAAGTTTAGGTATGTATTTTTCCGGTTAGGTTTCTTAAAGAAAAAGGTTCTTTCTTTCTAATTACCGATAAAATTTCTGCAACAATAGAAACGGCAATTTCCTCAGGAGTTTGGGCACCAATATGCAAGCCTGCTGGGGTATAGATGTTGTCTAAAAATTCATCAGAAATATCTGGAACAAATTCAAAAAGTTCGTTAAATAAACGTTCTCTTCTGTTTGGAGCACCTAAAATACCAATATATTTAGGTTTGGATTCAGATAGTTTTATAACGTATTTTAAGTCTTGTACGTAACTATGATTCATAATTACAATAGCGGTGTTTTCTTCAATTTTTGTAAATTGAATGGTTTCAGGAGAATCTCCAATTACAGAATTTGCTCCTGGAAAATCATTTATTTGCTTAGAGTCTTTTGCGCAAGTTATCACATCAATTTCCCAACCTAATGTAGCAGCTACTTTACAGAGTTTTACAGCATCGTGTTCTCCTCCAATAATTATCAACCTAAAACTTGGTTGTACTATTTGGGAGAAAATTATTTCGTCTTTTTTCTGCTGATAACTAAAAGCTTCAGAAAATGTAAATTGTTTTTTATTGTAAAAAGTAATTACAGAGCCAAAATTACCAAAAGCTTCATTTTCATCGGTAAAGTGGCTTGCAATATGTATGGTTTCTCTTTCAGAATTTGACTTAGTAAAATGATTAAGAAATTCATCAGTAATAAAAAAAGGTTCTATTAAAACATATAAAATACCCTCGCAGCCTAGTTTGTATCTACCATCGTAAGTAATTACTTTTGGTTTGTTATCAGAAAAAACACTTTTTGATCTGTGTTTAATTTCTTTTTCTACACAACCACCACTTACAGCACCTACAGAACTAAAGTCTTCAGAAATTAACATTCTTACACCTGGTTTTCTGTAAGAAGAACCTTCTAAATGTACTACGGTTGCCAATACATTTTTCAATCCCTTTTGTTGATTGATGACTGCCTGATTTATAATTTCTTTAAGTTCGTGATTCATTAATAAAAACTAAAATTTAGGTTAAAATATAAAATTTTTTATGATTCTTTTAAAGTACACTAAAAATACGTGTCATTTTTGTATTTATAAAATGAATAGAAACTTAAAAAGAATAGCCAATAGCAAAGTTAAAAACGGGTTCGTCTGCTCTAAAATCCCAACGTTTATTTTCTTCTAAAGAAGGATCATGAAATGGTGCAGCCAAATCTAAACGGATTACAAATCCTTGTACATCTATGCGCAAACCAAAACCTGCTCCCATACCTAACTCATTTATAAAGTTAGACGTAAATTTATCTCTAATTGTACCATCTGCATCGTTAAAATCTGAATTAGAAACGGTATTCCAAACATTACCTGCATCTGCAAAAACCGCTCCTTTTAAAATAGAGTAAATAGGAAAACGATATTCTAAATTTGCTTCTAAACGAACATTACCTGTTTTGTCAAAGAATGAACTTGTACTTTTTGTAGTGTCATCATTATAAGTTCCAGGGCCTAAAGATCTAATATTAAATGCTCTTACGCTATAAGGTCCGCCTGCATAATATTGTTTTACAAATGGTATTACATCAGAATTTCCGTAAGCATATCCATAACCAGCAAAAAATCTGGTAGCAATTGTTTGTTCTTTTTTAGAACCAAAATTATAATGATATCTTAGATCTAGATCTGCTTTTGCATATTGTGCATATTCTAAGCCTAAAAATTTATTAGTTTCACCTGTTTTTTTATCAAACAAACTAATAGAATTACCAGCAACATCTAGTGTAGATTGTAAGAAAAATTGATGTTCTTTTTCTGAATTCAACATTTCATTATAGGTAAAAGAAAATGTAAGTCCGCTTATAAATTGTTGGTCAAAACTGCTTTGTAAAAACGAATTATTATCTAAAATTTCTTGAAATTCGTCTGTAGTATTAGATAAACGTGTGTAGTTTATAGAAATAGGGTTAAATTCGTATGTAATGTATTTATTTGCATTCCAGGTGTACCCAAAAATACCGGTACCAGA
This sequence comes from Polaribacter sp. 11A2H, assembly GCF_011379025.1. Lineage (NCBI taxonomy): Bacteria > Pseudomonadati > Bacteroidota > Flavobacteriia > Flavobacteriales > Flavobacteriaceae > Polaribacter > Polaribacter sp. 11A2H. The sequence goes on along the minus strand of NZ_WTLD01000020.1, from coordinate 19,310 downwards.
TAAAAGTGTATATAGTTGACTTCTTTTTAAATAGGTTGCACTTAAGCTGGTTTTGGTTTTGGGAATAGAATAATCAAAATAATCTTTATTAATCTTAAAAGGAGTAATAACTCTTGGGAAAATAAGTTCGCTTTTTAGGCCTAATTCTAAACTGCTTAAACCAGAGCTACCACTAGCAATTTGCGTTTCATACCCAATATTTGTGCTAATATTTAATGTTTCGCCTCCTTTAAATAAGTTTCTGTTACTGTAGGTTAAAGACAATTCTGGCCCTGCAAAATTATTAGATTTTGTAACGGCTTGTAGTTCTACACGTAGTGCTCGCTTTGTTAATGGTGATAAAAAAATATTGGCTTCTAAACTACCAATTGTATCTGTAATTGAGTCTTTTAATTCTTTATATTGAATATTAACAAACTTATATACACCTATGGAAGAAAGTCTTCTGGCAGTGTTTTTAGAAGCAGATGGGTTAAATCTTTCTCCTTCTTTTAAAGTGATAAATTCATCTAAATATTTTGATTTAAAATAAACCGAATCTTGATAATAGTTTTTATCATTAAAACGACTACTGCTTACTTCTGTAGAGTCACCCAAATTATAGTTAGGGTAAATATTGATGTTTTTAACTTGATAAGGAACGGTCGATTTTTTAGGAACGTTTGCTTTTAATTTTAAAAACAAATCATATTTTTTACTATTGTTTTTATACTGATTAGTGTCGGCTTCAAAAAGTAAAAACTCTGGATTAAAATTATAATAACCATTGTTTTTTAACGCCGCATCTAACCGAAGTCTTTCTAATTTTAAACTTCCTAAATCGAAACGCTTATTTTTTTGAAAAGGGTTGGTTGTGGTTAACCTTTTTATCTCGTTATAAATTGGAGAAACCATACTATCTATTTGATAGGTAGCCATTTTATAAGGAGCAGGAACTTTTAAATTATAAACAATAGCTGCTTCTTTCTTTTTTTCTTTAAAGTTAGCATCTATGGTACTGTAGAAAAAACCATAATTTTCTAATTTGTTTCTTAAAATATTTTCATTCTCCAAAACATTAATATCTGATTGATAGACAGGTTTTTGTCCTATTTTTTTATACAACCACTTACTTAAAAAACTAGGTTTTTCTTGCTCATTTTTATAGTAATAATATAACCCAAGATGCATACCTAAAAACTTTGTATTGTGTTTAGGACTTAATACAGTAACCAAATCGTCTTGTAGTTCTTTTACCTTTTCTACGGTAGAATCGGCTTTCATAACAATGCTAGCTCCAGTGTACAAACGTTTGTTTTCTGGAATGTATTTTTTAATACTACAACCGTAAATAAAAACGAATAGTACTATTAAAAAGAGCTGTTTTTTATAGGATGCTTTCAAAATTTATTTACTTTTTGTTTTCTGAATTTTCAGTATTATTTGTTGCTTTTGGTGCTCTTTGTTCTTCTTTTTTCGTTGCAGTTTTATTCTCTTTTTTAGCACGCAAAATAGAATCCCAAAGTTGATGAAATTCATTAAATTCTTTGGTAAAAATTAATGCAATTCCGCTAACAATAGTTTGTCCGTCTATAACATTCTCAAATTCACTTTTTCTAAAACCTCTAACACGGTATCTACCATCTTCTGTAATTTTATATTCTAAACTAAGATTACCAATTAAAGGCGATTTTTCTTCCGTAGAACTGCTGCCTTGTATGTCTACTTCGCTACCAACTCTTACCGTTAATCTGTCGTTAAATAATTTTTTTTGAGCAGCAACATCCAATTGCGTTCTATCTGTTGGAGCATCTCCTTGATAGTCTGTAAAACTATTTAAACCAAAATCTAATTCAATACCAGAACCTCCAAGAATTTTATCGGAAAAAGAATTTAATTGTCCAGAAACAGCGTCATTTAAATTGTTTTTAGCAATTGTTGCAAAACCACCTGAACTACCATCGCTACCAGCATCTGGATAAAACCTATTTAAAACCAATAAAGAAAAAACTTGTCTGTTTAACTCATCTTCTTGTTGGTTTACTTGTTGTACACGTTCATAAACCTGACCGCTAATGGCACCTTGTTGGTCTTCTGGCATGTCTAAATTAAAAGATATTTGCGGTTTCAACAATTCGCCACCTATATTTAAATACACATTGAAAGGCAGTACTTGTTTGTATTTATTTTTGGTTGATGAATCTTCTCCAGAAATTTGTGATGCCATTAAGGTAGAGGCAGAGGTTTTTAAGGTGTAGCTTGTATGGATGTCTAATTTAGCATCTAACGGGTCTCCTGCCCAAGAAATTCTACTTCCAGGAACTAAAACAAATTTTCTATCTACAACATTGTATAAGTTAAGTTCATAATGTCCGCTTGCAACCTCATAAGCACCTGTTAAGGATATACGGCCGTTAGGGTCCATCAATAAGACAAAATCTCCATCACCAGAAATCTTAAAATTATCGCCAGTTTCTTTATCAATAACAACTTTTACTGCTGCTTTTTTATCAATTTTTAAGAGCGCTTTTACATCAAACCCGGTAATTGTAGCTGTTTGCTCTTCATTTTGGGTTAAAATTGCATTTGGGTTTTTTCTATTTACAAATGCAACAACACCATCTCTCTCTTCTATATTTGTGTAACTAGAAGGCAATACATACGTAACATCTGTGTCTGGACCAACTACTAATTTTGCATTTAACTTAGGGATTTGTAAATTTCCGGTTAGTTTTGCATCTACATTAAAAGAAACTTTTCCGTAAAGCAATTCATTGTCTTCTTTAGTAGCATTTAGTATTCTAAATTTATTTGCTTTAATATCTAAATTAAATGTAGGGTTTATAAAACTCTTGGTTTTAATGTCTCCAGAAACTATTAATGCATTTTTTTCTGCATCTAATATGGTGAAATTAGATAACGTTAAACCACTATTATCTACATGCAAAGTTTCGTTCTGTAAATTAAATTTTGCGTTAAGTTTGGTAACTTTAAAAGCTGCATTTGTAAAAAGTAAACTCCCTTTATATTTTGGTTCAGATGTTTTTCCGGTTACTTTAAAGTTTCCAGAAAGATTACCAGAGGTTTCTTTAATTTCACCAAAAGAGAGTGTGTTTAAAGCTTGCACTTTAAAGTTGTTAATTAGTAGGTCTAGATTTAAATTTGCATCATTATTATCTACAAAATAATCTCCTTTTAAATCTAAGTCTACAGCACCTTCTTTTAAAGCTGCATTAAAATCATACTTTCCGTTTTCTAAAGATTTAGCATCTAAACTTAAGGTACCAAAATCTGTTTTTAACACTTGTAATTCATTAATGCTTAGATTGGCAATAATACCAGTATCACCAAAAGGTTGTTCTAAAATAAAATCGCCATTTAAAGTTCCTGATGCAATTTCTTTTTCAGGACTTAAATAATTAAAAACTTCATTTATTTTAAAATTTTTGTAATTTAAAGCAATATGATCTTTTTCTATACGAGAAATTTTATCTGTAATTTCTATAGATTGATTGTCTTTACTGATTTTAAAATCAGAGAATGTGAGTTTATTATTTTCAAATACAACGGCATTTGTGTTTGGAATTTTCCATTGAGTACTATTTAAGAATAAACTATCTTGATCTATGGTAAACTTTAATTTATCGCTGTTTCCAGAGATTGTTGTGTTTACATTCATCAATTTTTCTCCTTTATAGAAACCTAAAAAATTAAGTGATAATTCGTTGTTTTGTTGAATACCTTTAATAATGGTTTTTGGCACATTTAAAGGTCCTGCTTTAATTTCTTTAAAACCTAAATTAAAATTGAAATCTTCATTATCTGTAAGCATAGAAAAAGACAAGCTGTCTAATTCATTATCGCTAAAATTAATGTGAGGAGCTGTAATATTAGCAGTTAGTTTTCGTTTTTTCTCTTTAAAATCGACATCAATATTTATAGTATCTAAATCTTTTAAATTTACCAAGAATACATCTGTTAAAAGTGGTGTTTGAGAAATTTTTGCTTTTAACTTTAAATTTACAGGGCTTTTAATACTGTCAGAAATTGTAACATCTCTATAAAAATAACTAGCAACATGACGTTGTAAAGCGCTGCTAAAAGTTTGTGGGTCTGTGTTTGATTCTAAGTTTAAATCAATCATTCTATTTTTGATAGAAACAGCTGTTGTATCTTTAGCTACAAAGGCATTAACAGCAAAGTCTCCTACTAAAAAAGTTCTGTTATTATATACAGCTACACCGTTTTTTATAGTACTCTTTAAAGTGTATTTTTCTGAGTTTCCTGTAAAATCTAAAGAAAGTTCCATGCCCGTTTTTACTTTACGCTGCATAATACCCAGTGCTTCTAAATCTGCACCAATTAGATTTAAATTTACAGTTGCTTTTGTGTTCACAGAATCTAACTTTACATTTGCTATTAAATCTAAGTTTAAATTTTTATCTTTATATATTGAAGTGATTTTTCCAATACTGTTTTTTAAATTTCCTTCTATTTGTAAGTCTTTAATTTCATAATTTTCTAACTGAAACTTAGAAATGGTCGTCTGTAGAGTGGCGTCTAAATCTTGAATACTTTTACCGCTTCCTTCCGATTTTAATTGCACACTTAATTCACCAAAATTAGGATTCATTAAAAGAGTACCAATATTGTAATTTTCAATTTGTATATCTGTATTGTAGCTAATTTTAGCATCATTTTTAAAGTTTCCTTTAATCGTTGCAATACCTTGCGAAGTCTTTATTTTTGTATTGGTAATAATATTACTTAAAGTACCTTTTGCATTACTAGTTATTAAAATATTTTCTGGTAAATGAATGCCCAATGCTTTTTCGTCTACAATTTGTAAAAGATCATTTCGTTTTGTCTTTGCTTTAAAATTTGGTATGTTTAGCTGTAACTTATCTGGTTTTGTACTGTTTTTGATGTTTCCATCTAAAGATATTTTGGTATAATTCCCCCAATTAAGGTTGGTGTTGGCAATATTTAAATCAGCTAAAACTCCATTTATATTTACTTCACCAAAAAGTTCTTTTTCACTTAATTTGGTTAGATATTCATTTTGTTTTAAACTCGGCTGAAACGTAAAAAGTTCATCTAAAAAGAGTGAGAAATACGGAATGCCTATGTTAATAGTTGTTTTTTCTGGTGATGAAATGAATTGAGAAAGTGATTTGTAATTCGCATTTGAAAAACCAGTAATCATACTTTTTTTGAATGCTATTTTAAGATCGGAAACTTTTAAATCTGTATCTGTTATTTCTGCATTTAAGGCGAGTTTTCTCAATCTAAAACCAGATTTTTCTTCAAAATTAAAAGTATTTAATTGCAAACCGGCTTTTTTGTCTTTCAAGAAAATATCGGATGCTTTTAAGGTTAGATCTTCTAAAACAAGTGCATTCGGATTAAAACTATTTGAGACAACTTTTTCATTGTTTACAAAATACTGAATCTTGTTATTTTCTAAGTTAACATCATTTATTTGTACGTCAAAATCTGGCCAGTTAAAAGCTAGATCATTGTTTGGTGTTTCTTTAACGGTTGCAGTATTCGTTGAAACTGTTTTTAAGAGAACATCAGAATTTTTAAGCTGAAGAGTAGTAAGGTTTATTTTGTTTGTAGATAAATTAATTTCAGGGATTTCTGTATAAAAATCAGTAATTGTTACATTTGCAATTAATTGATCTTGTGGGTTTTTAAAATATGCTTTTACATTTTTTAAAGAGAATTTATTTACAGATAAAGTAGGTAAAACAGATTCTGTTGTTGAGGTATTTGAAATTACTGGTTTTTGAATAAGTTTAATATTGGTATTAGAAAGCGAAATTTTATCAGCATTAAAAATCATTTTTTGTAAATCAACTTTATCCATATTGGCAGTTAGATTTCCAATTTTAAAATGACTGTCAATCCCTAAAACAGCATCATCAAAAACAACATTAATATTTGATAATTCAAGATTTCCAAGAACAATATCTAAAGGCTCCGAAGTTGTTTCTTCAACAACCGGAGTTGGTTCTTCGGAAGCAAAAGCATCTATTAAAAACTGAAAGTTATACCCAGTAAGACTGTCTTTTCTTATAATGTTTGCACGTAAACCATTCCATTCTAAATAATCTACACCAACGGCACCTCCATTAATCATTGCCCAAAGAGGTAAGTTTGCTTCTAAAGATTTAGAATATACCAACGTGTCTCCTTTGGTGTCTTCTACATACAAACCGTCTAATTGCAAGCCACCTTTAAAAGTTAAAAAAAGCTTGTCTACAGTAATTTTAGTATTTGTTTTGTCGGTAACAAAGTTTACTGCTTTGTTAACAATAATACTCTGTCCCCACGGACTTCTAATAAATAGAATTAACAGCGTAATGAAAATAAAAAAGCCTAAAAGGACTCGTAAGAATCTTCTTAAAAAGCGATATTTTGTATTCTTTATTTTTTTAGACACTGTTACATACAATTTTAGTTGTGCAAATGTAACTTGCTATTTCTATTCAAATTGTCCTTATATCATAAATTTTTGACTCTTTTGATAAATCTTAACGATTTCATGTTTTAAAAAGCCTATATTGAAAAAGTTTTTGCTGTTTTAAAGAGGATAAATGTTCTAAGTATTAAAATTAGATAATTTCAGTTTCAATAATAACTTCGCTTTGTAATGTTTTGTGAACAGGGCATTTAGCTGCAATTTCTTTTAGACGTAGTATTTGTTTTTCATCTAGATTTCCAACAAATTTTAATTTTTTATTTAAATGATCAAATCTGGTTGGTTTTTCTACAGCAATACCTAAATCGTCACTATGTTTTTTGGAATAGGTTATGTATACAAAAACCTCTTGTAAATCCCATTTTTTACGTTCTGCATACATTTTTAAGGTCATTACAGTACAAGCTGCTAAACCTGCGCTTAAAAAATCATACGGAGAAGGTCCAAAATCATCACCACCAACACTTGTTGGTTCATCTGCAATAAACGAGTGTTTTTTAGTTTGAATAGAAGTGGTGAAATTATCTTCTAACAAGTTTAAATGACCAACTAATTGTTCACCTTCCGTAGAAATCATATTATTTTCTTCAGGTTCAAAATAACGCTCCACCCAAGTACCAATCATATTACCCACATAAATGCTGTCTGAAGATTTTGATAATAAATGATCTGCATCGTCTAAACTTACAAAACTCTTTGGATGCATGGCATTATGATAAATTTCATGTGCATTTTCTATACCAACCACATTATCAAAAGGAGCATGCATTACCAAGATTGGTTTGCGTAAGTTTTTAATGATTTTAGGTAAATCTGTTTTACTAAAATCGTTAACAAACTCTTGATTTATTTTAAAAGGACGACCTCCAATTTTTACTTCTACATCTCCTTTTTCTGGAATTTCTTCCGTTCCATGAGAAAATAAATGGGTTACGTGACTAACGGTTGCAGGAGCGCCAACAGTGGCAACTGCTTTTATGTTTTCTAATTTTGAAGCTGCAACAATAACTGCTGCTCCACCCAAAGAATGACCAACTAATAATGATGGTGCTTTGTAGTTTTTTTCTAAAAAAGCATTCACTGCTAATAAATCTTCTACGTTGGCAGAAAAGTGACTTTCAGCAAATTCGCCTTCACTTCTTCCTAGTCCTGTAAAATCGAAACGTAAAACGCCAAAACCATGATTAGATAAAGAACGACTGATGTTTTTTACCGCATTAAAATTACTATTGCAAGAAAAACAATGTGCAAAAATGGCAAATTGATTTGGTTTTTCATTTGCAGGCAATTCTAAATACGCTTGTAACTTTAAGCCTTTTTTATTTTCAATTTCTAATCTAACAGTGTTCATTATTTTGATTTTTTAAGTAGTCGGAATAAGATGAGCAACTTTACGTTTGTCGATATTTTTTGAGAATTTTTGTAATAAGAATGTCAACTTTGGGTTGATGTAATTCTTACAAAAAGGTTTATCAGGATTTGATTGATAATAATTCTGAAATTCTTCTGTATTCGGTTTAAAGTCTTTAAATTCTAAAACTTTAGTAATTATTTTATATTTAAAACCGACTTGTAACTTTTCTATTATTTTTAAACAATCTTCTTTTTGTTGCTGTGTGAAATAATAAATAGCAGAACGATATTTTGTTCGCATTGAATGATTACTCGTACTTTTATGTGTTAATAAGTGGATTTCAATTAACGTTTTTAAATTGATTTTTTCAAGATCAAAATAAACAATAACAGCTTCAGAAAATGTATTATTTTTTTCTATGGATGCAACCCAACCTTGTTCTACTTTTTCTACACCAATTAACATTTGGAAAACAGCTTCTGTACACCAATGACAACCACCACCAAAAGCGACTTTGGTTAATTCCATGCCAATTGTTTTCTTTCTGTCCAATATAGATCTGGAGCAACTTTTAAAGCATTTAGTGTTTCAATTTCATCAGCAGACAAGGTGAAAGAATTCAGTTTTAGGTTCTCTTTTAATTGTGCTGTTGTACTTACGCCACTTAAAACAATACTTTCCGGAATTGTTTGCTCGCAATATTTTAAAGAAATAGCATCTACACCAACGTTGTGTTTTTTAGCTAAGTTTTCTAAAGTTGTATACATTTTATTGTAATTCGGGTAGTTTTCATTCTTAAAAACTCGTCCGTTTGCCAAGGCTTCTTTAATAACAATCGATTTATTTTGATGCACTAATTCGTCTAAAACTTCTTGTAAACTTTGGTCTAAGAAATTATAAGTTACTTGGAATACATCAAAAACGGGTGTTCCATCAACCAAAACATTCAGTGCTTTTTTAATTACTTCCACCTGGTTGGTTCCTGTGGTTGTCAAACCTATTTTTAGGTTGAATTCTTTTTTTAAATAAGCTAAATATTCTAAGACTTCTTTATTTTCTAATACGCCCGTTTCTAAAGTGGCAGAATGAATTTGATATACTTTTAAGTAGGGTAGAAGCTGTTTAGAAAAATCCCATTGTTCTTTTAATTTAGACAAACTATGTTCTTTTACTTCGTGAACTGTTGCATTCGCATCAAAATTTGCGGTGTACGTATATCCCCATTTTGTAGCAATTTCAATAGTGTTGTCGTTTTTAGTTTGTAGCCATTCTAAGACTAATTCTTCTGCCAAACCATAACCAGGAGCGGTATCAAAATAACGGATTCCTAAATTATATGCTTCTTCTAATACAGAAAAACTGTGTTTTCTAAATTCAGCTAAGTTGGAGTTGTCACAGCTTTCTGTACGAACATTAATGTATTGTGGTCTTCCTAAAGCTGCGGTTCCTAATCCTAATTTCATGTTTGTATTATTTTAAGAGACCTCACAGCTTTTTAAATTTGTGAGGTCTTAATTGTATATAGTTTTAAGAGCTACAAGATAACATAGAGCAACCTACTTTATTCCGTGCCCATTCTGGTCTTTTTGCAAACCATTTTTCGCTTTCTGATTGTTCTGCATATGGTTTTTTTAATAGTTGAAACAATTCATCAATTAAAGTATAATTTCCTTTATCTGCTTCATCAATTGCTAGTTGAGACATATAGTTTCTAAGCACATATTTAGGATTTACCAAATCCATTTGTTCTTTTCTTTCTTCGGATGAAATTCTTTCTATAGCAAGTCTATTCGCATACTTTTTAAACCAAGTATTCCATCTGTTCTCTACTTCTTTAGAAATGTTTTCTAAATCGTAAAAAGCATCTTCTATCAATTTAAAAGCGGTTGTTGTATCAGAAAAACGACTTAAATTTCTAAAGAAAATTGTCATGTCTGTTTCTACCAATTGTATATTATCTTCTAATTCTTGTATCAGTCTTACGTCCTCTTCATCCGAAGAAACCAAACCTAACTTCGATTTCATCATTAATAAAGATTGGGTTTCAAAATCAATTTTATATTGCTCTAAGATTGCATTTAAAGGATCTACTTCTTCAATAATTGGATACAAAGCATTTGCCAATTGATATAAATTCCACAAACCAATATTTGGCTGATTTCCGTAACGGTAACGTTTGTGTTGACTGTCTGTTGTATTTGGTGTCCAGCCAAAATCGAAACCTTCTAACCAACCATAAGGTCCAAAATCTATGGTTAAACCTAAGATAGACATGTTATCGGTATTCATTACACCGTGTACAAAACCAACACGTTGCCAATCGATAATCATTTTTAACGTACGCTCAGAAACTTCCTTAAAAAAGTTGATATAACTTTCTTTTGATGGAGCTCCTAAATGCGGAAAATGATGTTTGATGGTATAATCTACCAAACCCTTTAAATTTTCGGTGTCTTTTCTGGCTGCAAAAATCTCGAAACTTCCAAAACGTAAAAAGCTCGGTGAAATTCTAGAAACAATAGCCCCTTTTTCATAAGCCGGATTTCCGTCGTATAAAACATCTCGTAAAACAGTATCACCAGATAAACTTAAAGACAAAGATCTTGTGGTAGGAACTCCTAAATGAAACATAGCTTCTGCACATAAATATTCTCTTACAGAAGAACGTAAAACCGCCAAACCATCTGCAGTTCTAGAATACGGCGTTTCGCCTGCTCCTTTTAATTGTACTTTCCAGTTCTTATGTTGATGTTCAACTTCAAATAAATTAATAGCTCTTCCGTCTCCTAATTGTCCTGCCCAATTGCCAAATTGATGTCCGCCATAACACATTGCAAACGGTTTTGTATTCGGATAAATTTCATTTCCGGTAACAATGTTTTTAAAGAATTCAGATTTTAAATCTTCTTTTGAAATACCCAATTCAGCAGCCATTTCTGGTGAAACGTGTAAAATTGCTGGTTTTGCAGTTTTCTTAGGATTTGCAAAAGAAAAAGCAGCATTTTCTACTTGTCTTCTTGAGTTTTCTAAATTAGAATCTGCAGGCAGTTCTGAAGTAAAAGTATCTTTTATATTTAGTTTCATCATAATGTGTCAATCCATTTAATCAAATCTTTATCAGAAGGGTTTCTTAATTTTTTATCATTAATAGTAATTGTAGGAAAATTTAGTTTTCTATTTTCATACAAGTTACGTAATTCTTCTGCAAAAAGTTCATTCTTTTTTACATCTAAAAACGCGTAATCTAAATTACGCGTTTCTAAAAATGTTTTATAATATTGGGTTTTATGGCAGCTTTCTGTGCCAAATAATTTTATCATTTTATTTACTGAAAAAGGATTCCTGCCTAGGCAGAAAGGATAGAATTACGTCAATTTATCTGCATGTAATTTTCTCAATTTAGCTAATTTTGGCTCAATAACAAAACTACAATATCCTTGTTGTGTATTTTCTCTATAATAATTTTGATGCTCTTCTGTTGCTTTATAAAAAATAGGTAAAGCACTTAATTTAGTAACTATCTTGTTATTATAATAATCTTGAATCTGTTTTAAAACTTCTGAAGCAATTTTTTGCTGGTTTTCATCATGATAAAAAACCACAGATCTATATTGTGTTCCTCTATCTGCACCTTGCTGATTTAGGGTTGTAGGATCGTGCGTGGTCATAAAAATAACTAAAATATCTTCGTAAGAAATAATATTTGCATCATACGTTATTTGAATTACTTCTGCATGACCTGTTAAACCAGAGCAAATTTCTCTGTAGGTTGGTTCTCCAGGAACATTACCACCTGCATAACCAGAAACTACTTTTTCTACGCCTTTTACTTCTTGGAATACAGCTTCTGTACACCAAAAACATCCACCTCCTAAAGTGGCAGTTTGTAAATTTTTATTCATTTATATTTTCTCTGTCATTACGAAGAAGAATGACGGAGTAATCTCTATATTAATAATAAGATTCCTCCTCGTTCCTCGTTCGGAATGACATTAGACTTTTTTTTAATTAAATTATTTTTTATCAATAACCATAGATTCTGAGTTAATACAATAACGCAATCCACTTGGTTCTGGCCCATCAGGAAAAATGTGACCTAAATGTCCGTCACAGGTATTGCACATTACTTCAACTCGCACCATACCAAAAGAAACATCTTTGTGATATTTAATGGCATTCTCTTTAATAGGTTGCGTAAAACTTGGCCAACCAGAACTAGACTCAAACTTTATGGTAGAATCAAATAGTGGTGTGTTACAACAAACACAGTTATATTGGCCTTCATCATAAATACTGCACAAAGCACCAGAATTTGGTCTTTCTGTTCCTTTTTGTCTTGTAATTCTAAATTGCTCTTCTGTTAATTGAGCTCTCCATTCTTTTTCGGATTTCTCTACTCTTTTATCTGGAGTTGGATTTCCTTTAACACTAAAATTGATAATTTCTTTCCAAGTAAGCATATTTTGATTTCTTTCTTTTTTAAAATATTAATTTTGTAATGCGATCACATTTTTAGACGTATAAACACTTGTTACCTTACAAATAATTGTTAATTTGTGGGCGGTTGAAAGCAAAACATAAATTTACGACCAATATTGATAGAGTAGGGGAATGAATGATCATTTATTCCTATTTATTTATAAAATAATTTTACAATGAGCACCTTAACTGTTACTGCAGAAAAATATGTTTTTAATTTATTAAATAAGGAGTTAGATGCTGTTTATGTATATCATAACATAACACATACACAAGATGTAGTTGCTTATACTGCGGAGCTTGCAAAAAATTTAAATATTGATGCAATTTCTAAAGAAAATTTACAGCTTGCAGCTTTGTTTCATGATACCGGTTTTATAAAAGGGGCAAAAAATCATGAGGCCGAAAGTGTAAAAATAGCTACCAGTTTTTTAAAAGATAACAATGTTGATGCAGAAAGAATAGAAGCAATCTCTAAATTGATTTTAGCTACTAAAATGGGACATCAATCTGATGATGTTTTAGAGCAGATTATAATGGATGCAGATTGTGCACATTTAGGAAGTAAAAGTTTTATAGATAAGTTAGAGTTGTTAAGAAAAGAATGGGAAAGTACAGAAAATAAGAAGTTTTTAGATACAGAATGGAATGAGATAAACATAGATTTTTTAACAAAAGAACATAAATTTCATACCGTTTATGCTTTGAAAAATTGGAGTACAAGAAAAGATAAGAATGTCTCTAAATTATTAAAAAATCAACATAAAACAAAAGAAGATTCAGCAAAGTTTAAGCAGAAAAAAGAAGCATTAAAATTGAAGAAAAATAAAAGTGAAGTTCCAGAGAGAGGTGTGGAAACCATGTTTAGAGTGGCTTTAAAAAACCACATGACATTAAGTAATATTGCAGATACGAAAGCAAATATTTTACTTTCTGTAAATGCTATTATTGTTTCTTTAGCAATGGCTAATTTAATACCAAAGTTAGACAAGCCTTCTAATAGCTACTTAATTATACCTACAGTAATCTTTGTTGTTTTTACTGTTGCCTCTATAATATTATCTATTTTGGCTACAAGACCAAATGTTACCGAAGGTAAATTTACTAAGGAAGATGTGGCTAATAAAAAGGTAAACTTATTATTCTTTGGTAATTTTCATCAAATGAAATTACCAGATTTTGAATGGGGAATTCAAGAGATGATGCAAGATAGAGATTATTTATATGGCTCTTTAACCAAAGATCTGTACTTTTTAGGCTTGGTTTTAAATAGAAAATATAAAATATTAAGAATTACATATACCGTTTTTATGATTGGTATTATTGTAAGTGTGTTAGCTTTTGCAATTTCTTTTTATGGTTTAGAAATTGTTGCTTAAGCTTCAATTTCTTTTATCAAATCATTAAAAGTTATGGTTTTGGTTTCATCAAAATTTTCTTGATATTTAACCTCAACTCGTAATGCTTTTAATCCGGAAGCACCTTGTAAGTCTTCTAATTCTAAGAATTCAATTTTTCCTAATTGATTTTTAGATTGTAAGTAATTAATGTACTTTATGTACTCTGTAGCATCTTTATCTTGAGAATATACAATGGCAATTTTTCCAGGAACTGTTAAACGGTTATTTGTTCCTTTAATGTTTGCTTTGTCAATTCTCTTTTTTATAATTTCGTATCTAATATTATAAGCTCCGTCTACATCAAACTGCTTTTCATCCATTCTAAATTTAATAGCCATTGCATTGCTATGTACTAGAATTAAAGAAGCTACTTGTAAATCATGTTGCATGTTTTTACGCTCATAAAATGCCAAGTTTTCCATTTCATAAGTGGTTTGTAATTGCCACAAACGTAGGTTGTATAAATACAAACTATCAAACGTTTTATTTTTTGTAATTGTTTGGCCTATGTACATATTGTACTCTACACCATCTGTTTTGTATCGCTCAAAATAATGAGGAAACATTTCTTGTGCTTGCTTTTGTTTGTTGTCTAAGAATTGTGCTAATTTGTCATTTAAAAGTGTAACACTATTCTCATACTCTTTTCTTTTTTCATATACCACATTTAGATTTTTATCTAAACGGTTCATATAAACACTCACTTTCTGAGAGAGTTCTGTACTAATTTTATTAATATGATTAAAAACAGGATAGATCTCTCTGCTTAAAAAATCTAAAATACTTATTTCATCACCTGCATTTAAACCTTTTTTAACATCATTTAAATAAGAGGTAACCCTAAACATTAACTCATTATAAATAGGAAGTCTTTCTGTTTTACAGGCATCTTTTAATACTGTAATTGCTAAGGTTAATTGCGTGGTTAAATCTTCTTGAATTGCTTCATTTCTAGCAATAGAAGACCCTTTTATATCGCTTTGCCCAAACAACGGATACACTTCATTAAATACAATTTCGTCTAATTTTGCATTGCTATTACTTTGACGAGCTGCATGGTATTTTTCTGCAGCTTCATAAAAACGCCATTTTACAGAACTATGTATAGATGTATAATTTTCTTGAATGGTAGCTTCTAATATATTTTGACGCTCTTCTGAAGTTCTTTTTACAGCGGCTTCAAAAACAGGAATTATATCTTTTAATTTATTGATGTTTACAGAGTTTAAATCATACGCCCTTGGTGAAGCAATTTCTAATAAAGCCAAGTCTCCATTGTCTGTTGCTTTAATAGGGATAAGTATAATACTCTGAATATTGTTTTCTTGAAGGTTCTGAGAAAAAAGATTATTATTTGTTTTTAATCCATATTCAGATACGTCAGAAATGATAAAAGTTTCATGGTCTTTAAATACTTTTTGCAATATAACGTTGCAAAAATAGCCTGAATCGCAATTTATTTCTGATCCATGGTTTAAAATTAAACTATTGGATTTATTAACCTGTGTTTCACAAATTTTAGCATTGACGTTATCAAAAATAGAATACCCCAATTTTAAATCTCTAATACTGTAAAAATCTCTTAAATTACTTTGAAGCTTCGGAATTAAATCTTGTCCGCCTTCTAATAGGTTTGCTTTAATAGAAGACAACATTTCCTCTGAAGTAACATCAAACAAACTAATAAGTCCGAATCCTTTAAAAATATAACTATTCGGAGGGAATTTCTCTTTCCATAAGGCTACATTATCAAAGTTATTAAGTAATTCTTTAAAATCTTTTTCTGTTAATTTCGGTGCATTTTCTGTAGCTGTAATTTCAGAAAAATCACCATTAAAGGTGGTTCTATAATATTTCATTGTTCCAGTTGTACTATCTGGAATATCAAAATAGAAGGGTCTTTTTAGATCAACATTAAAACCATGAACAAAGCTTAAAATAAATGTACATGCCATAATGTACATACTGTCTTCTTCAAAATTCCGAACATTTAATTCGAAATTATCACCTGCATTTTTTAAAATATTTTCAAAACGATTTGTAAATTTAAAAGAAGTAAAAGAGAAAGGAATACTTGCTGCTTTTATTTCATTTAATAATAAAGGTTCTGGAAATAAGGGGTTTAGTAATAAATCTATCTGTTCTTTATATTTATCTAATAAAGAGTAATCAGAAAAACCATCATTTAATTCTGGATGCTTGTTAATTAATTGCACCATTTTTTTAGCAGAACTATGATATGGATGTTTTGCATATTCAATATCCGCATACTTTTCAAACAAGTCAAAAACCTTGTTAAAAGATACGTTTAGTTGTAATGGTAAATCTGTTTCAGCTGCTAACTTAGATTCAATAATTTTCATGTCTTATAAATAGAATAGAATTACAATATTACTATTGTCTTAGACGTGTAAAGGTAACAAACGTTACAAATAGGTTTATTTCTGTCTAAAATATATAGTAATTGGTACTCCAGAAAAATCGTAAATATCTCTTAATTTGTTTTCAAGAAAACGTCTGTAAGAATCTCTAACGTATTGTGGTAAGTTACAGAAAAATACAAATTGCGGTGTTTGCGTAGGCAATTGCATACAGTATTTAATTTTTACAAACTTTCCTTTTATTGCAGGAGGTGGAGAAGTTTTAATGATGTCTAACATAGTCTCATTAAACTTACTTGTCTGTATTTTTGTTTTTCTTTTCTGAAAAACTTCAACTGCAGTTTCTATTGCTTTAAACAAACGTTGTTTAGTTAAAGCAGAAATAAATACAATTGGCACATCTGTAAAAGGTTCAATTTGTTTTCTAACCATTGCTTCAAAATCTCGCATGGTATTGGTTTCTTTCTCTATTAAATCCCATTTATTAATTAAGATTACAACTCCTTTTCTGTTTTTTTCTGCCAACCAAAATATATTTTGATCCTGACCTTCAAAACCACGAGTAGCATCTACAACTAAAACAATAACATCAGAATATTCTATGGTACGTACAGCACGCATTACAGAATAAAATTCTAAATCTTCTTTAACTCTAGATTTTTTACGAATCCCAGCAGTATCTACTAAGTTAAAATCGAAACCAAATCGATTGTATTGTGTATCAATAGAATCTCTAGTTGTACCTGCAATATCTGTTACAATATTTCTATCTTGCCCAATTAAAGCGTTTATAAATGAAGATTTTCCTGCATTTGGTCTTCCAACTACAGCAAATCTTGGTAATGCTTCTTTTTCTAAATCTACTTCTTCTGGTGCTGGCATTCTTTCTGCTAATGCATCTAGTAATTCTCCAGTTCCACTTCCGTTAATAGACGCAATTGTAAAGTATTCTCCTAAGCCTAAGTTGTAAAACTCTATAGCGTCAGGCTCACGCATTGCGTTATCTACTTTGTTAACTACCGTAAAGATTGGTTTTTTAACCTTGCGTAAAAGTTTTGCAACTTCTGCATCCATAGGTGTAATACCGTCTTCTACGTTTACAACAAAAACAATTAAATCTGCTTCTTCAATGGCAAGATTTACTTGTTTTCTAATTTCACCTTCAAAAATATCGTCAGAACCAGTAATGTATCCACCAGTATCGATTACTGAAAATTCTTTACCATTCCAGTCAGATTTTCCATAATGTCTATCTCTTGTAACTCCGCTTACAGAATCTACAATGGCTTCTCTTCTTTGTACCAGTCTATTAAAAAGCGTTGACTTTCCTACATTTGGTCTTCCTACAATGGCAACAATACTGTTCATCTCTATTGAAAATTTTTGCAAAGATACAATTTAAGCTTGTAAGAAAGATGTAAAAAATAAAGTCTTTAAAATACTAAAAAAAATCTAAGGAAGTTTGTCTGTTTTTTTTTATTGATTTTAGCTTGAATTGTTATCAAAATGGAATTTTTAATTACATTTAAAAAATAATATCAATTTAATGAGTATTCAAGAAAAAAGAAATAGTGATTTTTTTTTAAGACCTAGATTTTCTATTGACTTAGAAGAGAATTCTGAAGAATTGCTAGAAAGAATTACAAGGTATCTAAAAAGTGATGCTTGTATATATCGAAGTAATGTTGCATATAAACATTTTTTTATTGATATTCCTGTAAGGAAAAGTCATTTTTGGTCGCCTCAATTGCATTTTGAAATTGTAGAAGTTAGTGAGAGTTCATCTACTTTAAAAGGACTTTTTGGACCAAAACCACAAGTCTGGACACTTTTTATGTTTGTCCATTTTGTGGTAGCCACCTTGTTTTTAGGAGTAGGAGTGTTTGCTTACGTGCAATATAGGTTAGCAGAAAGTTTGGTGTTTCCTATTGCTATATTAGTTGCACTGCCTTTAATATGGCTGTTGTTATATTTTTTGGGAAGTATAGGTAAGGAGACAGGGAAAAATCAGATGAAAGAATTACACAGTCTATTAATCACTATTATTGAGCAATAAATATTAATTTCATTCCCGTTTTATTTGTCGCAAGCAACATTAACGGGAATGATATTTTTAATAAACCTTTTAAAATAGGTCTAATAGAGGTCTTTTAAATTAACTTTGATTATAACCAAAACGTTTTAGTTGCGTTTTATCGCTACGCCAGTTTTTATTAACCTTTACATACAGTTCTATAAAAACTTTTTTCTCGAAGAATTTTTCTAAATCTTTTCTTGCTTCTGCACCAACACGTTTTAGTGCAGACCCTTTATGGCCAATTATGATTCCTTTCTGAGTTTCTCTTTCTACCATAATAATAGAACGAATTCTAACAATATTTTCTTCCTCTATAAATTCTTCTGTTTCTACTTCTACAGAATACGGAATTTCTTTTTTGTAATGCATTAGAATCTTTTCTCTAATTTTTTCATTTACAAAAAAACGTTCAGGTTTATCTGTTAATTGATCCTTCGGATAAAAAGCAGGACCTTCTGGTAGTAATTCTTTTATTTTATCGAAAACTGCAGGAACATTAAATTTTTCTAGTGCAGAAATTACAAACACTTCTGCATTCGGAACTTTATTTTTCCAGTATTCTATTTTTTCTTCTACTTCTTCCTGAGAAGATTTATCAATTTTATTTAAAAGTAAGATAACAGGTATTTCACTATGTATAATTCTTTTAAAGAAAGCTTCATTTTTTAATTCTTTTTCACCAACTTCTACCATATAGATAAGTATGTCTGCATCCTCGAAGGCAGATTTTACAAAATCCATCATAGAAGATTGCAGCTCGTAGGCAGGTTTTAAAATACCTGGCGTATCGGAAAAGACAATCTGAAAGTCGTCTTCATTTACAATTCCTAAGATTCTATGCCTTGTTGTTTGTGCCTTCGCTGTTATGATAGACAGCTTTTCACCTACTAGGGCATTCATTAATGTTGATTTACCTACGTTAGGATTTCCTATAATATTTACAAAACCTGCTTTATGCGTCATGGTGCAAAGATAATTCCTTTTTATATTTGATTAGAATTTAGTGTATTAAAAAATGTTTTAAAAAAATAAAAAAAAGTTTGGTCAGTTATTTAATTAAGTTGTATGTTTGCAGTCGGAAATAACTAATCGATTTTATGATTCGAAAGTTAAAAGCTAAGTTGTTATTTTCGAAGTACAACGCGGGATAGAG